>CAXTFU010000314.1:0-5475 GCA_964243385.1 uncultured bacterium
CCGCCGGAGCGCCCCGCACCGGCGACCGCGTCGAGCTGTGGGCGCGCACACCGGGTGTCCCGGACTGGACCCGCACGGCCGTCGGCACGACCGGGCCCGACGGCCGCACCCGGTGGCCGCTGCGCGCCGAGCGGTCGTCCGTGCTGCAGGTGCGCGCCCCCGCGGCGGCAGGCGCGGCGGCGGCGGTGTCGGCCCCCATCGAGGTCCGCGTCGCACCGCCGGCCGCCGGGCGCGCTCCCCTACGCTGACCGTTCCCGCAGCGAGGAGCTCCATGGACGACGGGCCGGTCCCCCAGCACGGGGACGACTCCCAGCCGGCGGACGGTGCGGCCACCAGCGCGCGCCGCCGCGGGCGCGGCGGCGTCCCCGCCCTGGTCTGGGCGATCACGGCGCTGCACGTCGGGCTGCTGCTGGTGTTCTCGCTGCTGTACCCGCCGTTCACCGGGTTCGACGAGGCGCAGCACGTCGACGCCACGCTCGCGCTGCGGTACGGCGAGGGCTGGCCCGGCCCGGACGAGCGGGTGCTCTCCGAGGCGCTGGTCGTGGTCGCGACGCCGACCCTGAACGGGATCCGGGACCTGCCGTTCTCCGACGACGACCCGCCGCCGCGCAGCGAGCGCCCGTCGCTCGAGCAGGCCGGGGTCGAGCGGCCGAACACGAGCTACCTGGTCCCGAACCAGATCCTGCAGCACCCGCCGCTGTACTACGCCGTCGGCGCGGCGGTGCTGGCCGCCGTCCCCGGCTCGGGCGACTGGCCGTTCGACCGGACGGTCGGGGTCCTGCGGCTGCTGAGCATCCTGCTCATGGCGCCGCTGCCCCTGCTCGCCTGGGCGACCGCGCGCCGGCTCGGCGCGGGGGCGTCGGTGGCCACCGCCGCGGCGGCGCTGCCGCTGTCCGTGCCGCAGCTGCAGCGCGTCGGCGGCACGGTCACCAACGACAGCCTCTACACGCTGGCCTTCGCGGCCGCGGTGCTCGTGCTGGTGCCGGTGGCCCGCGGCGACCTGCGCCGCCGGACGGCGGTGCTCGTCGGCGTCGTCGTCGGGCTGGCGCTGCTCGGCAAGGGCTTCGCGCTGGCGCTCGTGCCGACGATCGTCGCGGTGCACCTGGCCGGGCACCTGGCGCACCGGCGGGACGGGACGGCTCCCGGCGGCCGCTCCGCCTGGTGGCAGTCGGGCCTGCTGTCGCTCGTCGTGGCGTTCGTCGTCGGCGGCTGGTGGTGGCTGCGCAACCTCGTCGTGTTCGACAGCATCCAGCCGGACGGCTCCGACGCCTTCCGCGACGCCCGGCTCGGCGCGCCCAAGGAGCCCGGCACGCCCGTGCCGCTCGGCGGCTTCCTGGACGGCGCGTACGAGCGGCTCAGCTCGCGGTTCTGGGGCGGGCTCGGCATCAACTACGACGGCCCGGCGACCTACCCGGCCTGGTCCACCGACCTGCTGGTGCTCGCCAGCCTGGCCGCGGTCGTCGTCGCCCTCGTCGCGCTGCGGCGCAGCCGTCCGGCGCTGCTCACCGCCGTGCTGCTGCCGTTCGCCGGCACCGTCGCGATCGTCCTGGTCGCCATCTGGGGCGGCTACTCCTACAGCCTGCGCTTCCCCGGGGCGCAGGGCCGCTACCTGTTCGGCGCGCTGCCGAGCCTCGCGGCCGCCGTCGCGCTGGGGCTCGGCGTGCTCGCCGGGCCGCTGCGCCGCCTGCTGCCGGCGCTCGTCGTGCTGTTCGCGGCCGGGATGCAGGCGATCGGCCTGTACCGGGTGATGAGCTCGTCCTGGATGCCGCCGATCGCCGGCCGCTCCGACCTCGACCGCCTGGGCGACGCCCTGTCGGCGGTCGTCGAGTGGTCGCCGTGGCCGCCCGCGCTCACCGGCCTGATGGGCGCGCTGCCGGTCGCGGCCGGGCTGGCCGTCGCCGCGCTCGCCGTCCTGCACGCCGCCCGCCCGCCGGCGGACGCGCCCCGGCCGGTGCCCGTCCCGGAGCCCGTCGGCGTCTCGCGGGGCTAGCGCGCCGGCTCCGGACTCGTCGACGGGGCGCCCGCCGGAGCGGGGCTCGCCGGAGCGCCGCCGGCCGGGGCCAGGGCCTGCTCGAGCAGGGCCGTGAACGTCGGGTCGATGATCGGCACGTCGCCGCCCGCGACGCTGCGCTCGACGATCTCGAGCACCACGGTGTCGGCGCCCCGGACGGCCTGCACGACGGCGGCGGCGTCGGCGACGGCCGTCTCCGGGTGCACGATCTGGGCGCCCGCGAACAGCGGCGCGAGCGCCGTCTTGGAGCTCTGCGTGAAGGAGTCGCCGAGCACCAGGGTGGGCCCGGTCCACAGCGGGGCGCCGGTGGTCGTGCTGGCCAGCCGCGTCTCGGTCTCGCTCGTGACCGTCACGCCGGCCCGCTCGAGCTGCCAGCCGGGCACCTCGTCGGTGCGCGGCGTGCCGAGCTGGGCCGCGAGGTCGCCGCGCAGCTCGACCGGGCCGGTGCGGCGCAGGGCACTCGTGCGCCACAGCTGCGGGTCGAGCGCCCTCGCGAGCTGCTCGGCGAACACGAGCGCGCCGCGGGGCGCCCAGTGCGTGTCGGACGGGCGCCACAGCCGGTCACCCTCGTCCTGCTGCAGCTGCTCGAGCGGGTCCTCGAGGTCGACGTAGCCGGTCGGCGGCGACGACTGCAGCCGCTCCCAGAACGCCTGCTTGGCCTCGGGCGCGCAGTCGTCGCCGACGTAGCTGTCGGGCAGGCGGTCGGGGTTCATCGTCGACTTGTCCGGCGCGACGACGAACACGTACCGCTTGCCGGCCCGCTCGAGCAGGTCGCCGAAGCGGCTGAGCCCGGCCAGGGTGGTGTCGAGCTCGACCTCGGGCTCGCAGGCGTTCTGCACGTCCGCGCCGAAGAACAGCCAGTCGTCCTCGCCCTGCAGGATCTTGGCGTAGGTGCGCGGGCCGGCCGAGGCGGCCGGCGCCGGGGCGACCGGCCCTGCGCCGCCGGCGGGCGCCGACCCGCCGTACTGCGGCGCCTCGCCGAACACGCCCTCCGACAGCTCGGTGTTCGCCTCGACCGCACGGTCGCGCAGCGGCAGGTGGTCGGTCGCCCAGACGGTCAGCCTCGGGAAGAACTCCCAGCCGTCCGCGACCGACGGGAACGCCGCCAGCCGGCGGTTCTCGATCTCGGTGGCCCGCACGCCCGACACGAACGCGGCCGCCGGGGCGAACAGGAACACCAGCCCGAGGGCGAGCACGAGCCACCGGCGCCGCCGGGCGGGGGCGGGCGGGATCGAGCGGTCGGCGTCGTCAGCCGTGCCCGGCCCGACCACGCCGCCGGGTGCCGAGGCCTCGGCGTCCGCCCTGCGGCGTGCGTCGTCGTCGTCGGACACGCGGATCCTCACTGCGGGGGCCATCAGAACTGGAAGTACAGGAAGGGGCTGAAGGTGCCGGCCGCCACGAGCACCGCCGCGTACGGGGCGCCGACCGCCGCGTAGGCGACCCGCAGCCCGCCGGCGATGCGGGTGCGTCCCTCGTCGACGAGGGTCCCCATCACGAAGTCGCGCGGCAGCAGCACCACGAGCAGGCCGAGGGCGAACACCAGGGTCCGCTGGCTGGTGAGCACGGTCGTGACCTCGCTGGGGGCGTCGCCGGGGGTGGGGACGAACATGACCTCGAGCAGGCCGAAGGCCGTCGGGAGGTCGGCCGCCCGGAAGAAGACCCAGCCGACCACGACGAGCAGGAACGTCAGCGCCCGGCGGGGCACCCGCCAGGTGTCGTCGGCGACCCGGGCCAGGCCGGTCGCCCGCTCCAGGGCCAGCAGCACGCCGTGGAACAGGCCCCAGACGAGGAACGTCCAGGCCGCGCCGTGCCAGAAGCCGGTCAGCACGAAGACCGTGAACAGGTTGCGGTAGGTCGCGAGCGAGCTGCCGCGGTTGCCGCCGAGCGGGATGTAGACGTAGTCGCGGAACCAGCGCGACAGCGACATGTGCCAGCGCCGCCAGAAGTCGGTGACCGACACCGCCGAGTACGGCCGGGCGAAGTTCTCCGGCAGCCGGAACCCGAGCATGCGGCCCAGGCCGATCGCCATGTCGGAGTAGCCGGAGAAGTCGAAGTAGATCTGCAGCGTGTAGGCCAGCACCCCCAGCCACACCACCGAGGTCGTCAGCTGGTCCTCGGGCAGCGCGAAGACCGCATCGGCCACCGGCGCCAGCGCGTCCGCGATGACGACCTTCTTGGTCAGGCCGAGCGCGAAGCGGGGGAAGCCGGCCGCGAAGTCGTCCAGGCGGTTGCGGTCGGTGTCGGCGAGCTGCGCGTCGATCTCGTGGTAGCGCACGATCGGGCCGGCCACGAGCTGCGGGAACATCGCGATGTAGGTCGCGAACTGCACCGGGCTGCGCTGGGCGTGCCGGCTCTGGCGGTAGACGTCGACGATGTAGCTGATGTGGTGGAACGTGAAGAACGAGATGCCGATCGGCAGGGCCAGCTCGACGAGCGGGACGCCCGGGCCGCCGAGCGCCCGCGAGACGTCGTCGGCCTGCTGGGAGGCGAAGCCGCCGTACTTCCACACCGCGAGCACCGCGAGGTCGGCCAGCACCGTCGCGACGAGCAGCGCCTTGCGCGCACCGGGCCGCCCCGACAGCGCGGCGCTGTCCAGGCCGATGCCGGCGGCGAAGTTGACCGCCATGACGGCGAGCAGCCCCAGCACGAACGAGCCCCCGCCAAAGGCGTACAGGCCCAGGCTCGCTGCGGCGACCAGCGCGTTGCGCGACCGCCCGGGCAGCACCCAGTACAGGACCAGGAACGCCGGCAGGAAGTACCAGAGGAACAGCGGTGACGCGAAGGACATGACTTCCTCTGGGAAGGTGCTGGTCAGCTCGAGGATAGGTGAGCCGCGCCCGACCGTCGGCTCAGGACCGGGCCGCACCCGCCGACGGGAGGGCATGACCCCGCAACGCCGCCGTGCTCCCCGCGGCCGCAGCCTGCCCGCGCTCGCCCTCTCCGCCCTGCTGGCGGTCGCGACCCTCGGAGCGGCCGGGGCACCCGTCGGGACGCCGTCGCCCGCTGCGGCGCCCGTGCCCGCGCTCGTCCCCGTCGCCGACCGGCAGCCGGCGTTCCCGATTCGCGCCGCCTTCGTCTACGGCTGGGGGCAGGGCAGCCACAGCCGGTTCACCCCCCAGCACGGCACCGACGACACGCTCTACCCCGCGGTGGCGCGCCGCCACGTCCGCACGATGCGGTACATGGGCATGGACGCCGGCATCTCGTCGTGGTGGGGCGTCGGCAGCCCGTCCGACCGCCGCATCCCGAACCAGCTGCGGGCGGCCGACGGGACGCCGTTCCGGTGGGCGCTGTACTACGAGCTCGAGGGCGCGCAGTACCCCGACCCGAGCGTGGCGAAGATCCGCAGCGACCTGCGCTACCTCAAGGCGAAGTACGCCGGCGACCCGAACCACCTGCGCGTCGGCGGCAAGCCGGTGCTGTTCGTCTGGGCCGACCCGCACGACGGCTGCGGCATGGCGGCC
>CAXTFU010000315.1:0-5472 GCA_964243385.1 uncultured bacterium
GCGTCGGCCGTGCCCTCGCCGCCGAGGGCGCCGCCGCCCCGGCCGGCCTGGTGTCCGCCGCCGACGCGCAGATGTACGTGGTCAAGCGCCGCCGTCGCTGACGGCCGCTCGTGCCGGGGTGGGGACGGCTGCCGCTCGACGGTCGGAGGGTGACGGTCGGGGGTCGGGGGGTCGACGGTCGGGGGTCGGGGGTCGACGGTCGGGGGTCGGGGGTCGGGGGTCGGGTGTCGGGTGCCTGACGACAGGGCCTGGTCAGGTCGGGCTCGCCGCGCGGGTCGGTGCTGCGCCGGGGATCGGCATGCTGGCGTCGGGCTCGCCGCCCGGTTCGGTGCTGCGCCGGGGATCGGCATGTTGACGTCGGGCTCGCCGCCCGGTTCGGTATCGCGAGGACGATCGGCATGATCACGTCCGGATCGCCGAGCGAGTCCGACGTGACCATGCCGATCCGTGCTCGGGCTCCGCCTGCCGCGGCGCGTCCCGACGGGATCATGCCCATCGGTGCTCGCCGCCCGGACCGCCTCGCGCGTCCCGACGGGATCATGCCGATCCGTGTTCCGATCCCGGCCGAGCGCGACAGGCCGACCGCAGCGTCTGCCGGCCGGGTCGCGGTCCCGCACCGCGGCGGTACGTGGTCGAGGGTTCCGCGTCGACTCGCGGCCGGCCGAGGTCGAGGGTGTGCGCCGCGGCAGTGCGTGGTCGAGGGTTGCCGGTCGACCGCGGTGCCGCGACCTCGTCCGGATGCCGGTCGGCGAACCCTCGACCTCGCACCGCCGTGGCGCGACGCCTCGACCTTCGACGGGCAACCTCGACGACGCACCGCCGACCCGGGATAGACGTGAGCGCGGTGCCGATGGCGATGACGCTGCCGCCGACGGTGGCCCAGCGCACCTCTCGACCCTCGTCAGATCACCGGTCCGCCAACGCTCGACCACGGTCCGGCGCCGGTCGGCCAACCCTCGACCTCACTCCGGCGCCGGTCGGCCAACCCTCGACCTCATCCCGGCGTCGGCCGCCCGACCCTCGACCGGCCGAGCGCCAGAGCAGTGCCCGTCCAGCCCCGACCGACCTCGCTCCGACGACCTGCGGCAGATCCGGCGGGCGACACGCCGGGGCGCCGGTTGACCACCGGAAGCGCCCCGCCGTAACGTCGCGCCCGTCGGCAGGTTGACATAACTCTAAGCATCTCGTTGAGGTCAAGGGTTGAGACGGTCGACTCCCGCCTGAGTCCTCCACCCCCGCCAGCACATCCCCAGATCCCTCGCCCGTCCGACCCGAGAGGCAACCTCAATCCCGTGGCAGCTCCGCAGAACTACCTCGCCGTCATCAAGGTCGTCGGCATCGGGGGAGGCGGCGTCAACGCCGTCAACCGCATGATCGAGGTGGGACTCAAGGGCGTCGAGTTCATCGCGATCAACACCGACGCCCAGGCCCTGCTCATGAGCGACGCCGACGTCAAGCTCGACATCGGCCGCGAGCTCACCCGCGGTCTGGGTGCCGGCGCCCAGCCCGGCGTCGGTGCGCAGGCGGCGGAAGACCACCGCGAGGAGATCGAGGAGGTCCTCAAGGGGGCCGACATGGTCTTCGTGACGGCCGGCGAGGGCGGCGGCACCGGCACCGGCGGCGCGCCCGTCGTGGCGAGCGTCGCGAAGTCCCTGGGCGCCCTCACCATCGGCGTGGTCACCCGGCCGTTCTCCTTCGAGGGCCGCCGCCGCGCGCAGCAGGCCGAGGAGGGCATCGAGGCGCTGCGCAACGAGTGCGACACGCTCATCGTCATCCCGAACGACCGGCTGCTGTCGATCAGCGACCGCCAGGTCAGCGTGCTCGACGCCTTCAAGAGCGCCGACCAGGTCCTGCTCTCCGGCGTCCAGGGCATCACCGACCTCATCACGACGCCGGGCCTCATCAACCTCGACTTCGCCGACGTCAAGGCCGTCATGAGCGGCGCCGGCAGCGCGCTCATGGGCATCGGCAACGCCCGCGGCGACGACCGCGCCGCCGTGGCCGCCGAGATGGCCATCGCCAGCCCGCTGCTCGAGGCCAGCATGGACGGCGCCCACGGCGTCCTGCTGAACATCTCCGGCGGCAGCGACCTCGGCCTGTTCGAGATCAACGAGGCGGCGCAGCTCGTCGCCGACGCCGCGCACCCCGAGGCGAACATCATCTTCGGTGCGGTCATCGACGACGCCCTCGGCGACGAGGTGCGCGTGACGGTCATCGCGGCCGGCTTCGACGCCGGCGCACCGACGCCGGTGCGGCGCATCGAGACACGTCGTCCGCAGCAGCAGGAGGCGCCGCCGGCCCCGCCCGCGCCGTCCTACACGCCGAGCGCCACGCCGCGGCCCCGTCCCACGACGCCGACGCCGCCGCCGCCCGCGCCCCGCCGCACCGTCGTGTTCGAGGACGACCTCGACGTGCCGGACTTCCTGAAGTAGGTCGTGCTGCAGCTGCTGCCGGCCGGGCTCCCCGCACCGGCGGCCGGGTGGTTCACCGGCCGGACCGGCGGCGCGAGCACCGCCCCGTACGACGCGCTCAACCTCGGCTCGCACGTCGGCGACCGCCCCGAGGCGGTCGCCGACAACCGCGCCCGGCTGGCGGCAGCGGCCGGACTGGCCGAGGGTGCGCTGGTGGTGATGCAGCAGGTGCACGGGGCGGACGTCGCGGTGGTCGACCGGCCTGTACCGGACGGCCTCGCGGGCGTCGACGCGCTGGTCACTTCGACCCCGGGCCTCGGCCTGGTGGTGCTGGCCGCCGACTGCCTGCCGGTGCTGCTGGCCGACCCGGAGGCCGGCGTCGTGGCCGCCGTGCACGCGGGTCGGCAGGGCCTGGTCACCGGCGTGCTGCAGGCCGTCGTCGGCGCCATGCGCGACCTGGGCGCGCGCCCCGGGCAGACGTCCGCGGCGATCGGCCCGGCGGCGTGCGGCCGCTGCTACGAGGTGCCGCTCGAGCTGGCGGACGCCGTCGCCGCCGTCGTCCCGGGCAGCCGGGCGACCACCCGCGCCGGGACGCCGGCCGTCGACCTCGTCGCCGGCGCGCGCGCCCTGCTGCAGGACGCCGGCGTCGGCGCGGTGAGCGAGGTCGGTGGCTGCACGATCGAGCAGCCCGACCGGTGGTTCTCCTACCGGCGCTCCGGCGTCACCGGGCGGCACGCCGGACTGGTCCGCCTGCCGTGAGCGCCGGGCCGGGGCGGGCCGCCGAGCTGGCCGAGCGGCTCGCCGTCGTCGAGGAGCGCCTGTCCGGCGCCTGCGCGGCGTCCGGCCGCGACCGGGAGCAGGTGCTGCTCGTCGCGGTGACGAAGTTCCACCCGGTCGAGGACGTCGAGGTCCTGCGCGACCTCGGCGTCCGCGCCTTTGGCGAGAGCCGCGACCAGGAGGCCAGCGACAAGGCGGCGCGCGTGCCGGACGTCCGCTGGCACTTCGTCGGACGCCTGCAGCGCAACAAGGCCGCGAGCGTCGCGCAGTACGCCGCGCGGGTCGAGAGCTGCGACCGGCCCTCGCTCGTGCCCGCGCTGTCGACGGGAGCGGTCCGCGCCGGCCGCGAGCTCGAGGTGCTCGTGCAGGCCAGCCTCGACGGCGACCCCGAGCGGGGCGGCGCTCCGCTCGACGACCTCCCGGCGCTCGCCGCCGCCGTCGCGCAGGCGGAGGGGCTGCGGCTGCGGGGCGTCATGGCGGTGGCGCCGATGGGCGTCGACCCGGCGGCGGCGTTCGAGCGTCTCGCGCAGGCCGCCGCGGCGCTGCGCAGCGACCACCCGGAGGCCACCGTCCTCAGCGCCGGGGTGACCGGAGACCTCGAGCAGGCCGTCGCCGCCGGGTCCACGTCGGTGCGTGTCGGGACGGCGTTGCTCGGCCCTCGGAGCCCTGTGCTCCGGTAGCGTGCGCCGGGTTCGACCTGTCTGACCCGCTCCGACTCGAGGAGATCTGCATGCCCGGCTCCATGCGCAAGTTGGGCCTCTACCTCGGCCTGGTCGAGGACGACGAGGACGACCGCGACCGCCGCTACGCCGACGACGGCTACGACGACGACGTCGACGACGCCCCCGTCGCGTCCCGTCGGTGGTCGCCGCCGCAGGAGGCCGGCCGCACCGCGACGCTCCGTCGTCCGGACGAGGCCCTGCGCCTGCGCACGGACGAGCCCCGCGGCCGCGGCGACGACGGCTTCCGCTCGCGCGGGAGCGCGGCGCTCGAGACCGCGCCGCGCCTCGCCCCGGCCGCCGTCGCGCCGACCGAGACCTACCGCATCACCACGCTGCACCCGCGCACGTACAACGAGGCGCGCACGATCGGCGAGCACTTCCGCTCCGGCACGCCCGTGATCATCAACCTCACCGAGATGGACGACGTCGACGCCAAGCGGCTGGTCGACTTCGCCGCGGGGCTCATCTTCGGGCTGCGTGGCAGCATCGAGCGGGTCACCAACAAGGTGTTCCTGCTCTCGCCGGAGCACGTCCAGGTGACGGCCGAGGACAAGGCGCGCATCGCCGAGGGCGGCTTCTTCAACCAGTCCTGACCGTCCCACCCGCTCGACCGCAGACCGCGCACCCCGCAGACCAGGAGCCCCCCTTCCGTGCCCGTCGTCGCTGACGTCGTCTACTTCGCGCTGCTGGTCTTCCTGCTGCTGCTCGTGTTCCGGCTGATCATGGAGTACGTCTTCCTGCTGGCCCGGTCCTACCGCCCGTCCGGCATCGTCGCGGTCGCGCTGGAGATGGCGTACTCGGTCACCGACCCTCCGCTCAAGGCGCTGCGGCGCGTGATCCCGCCCCTGCGCATCGGCCAGGTCAGTCTCGACCTGGGGTTCATCATCCTGTTCATCGTGGTGCGCATCCTCATGGGCGTGGTCGGGGCCCAGCGGGTGTGAGCGCCCGGTACGGACAGCGGGCAGAGCGGGGGACGACGTGCCGTTGACACCGATCGACGTCGCGAACAAGCAGTTCAAGGTGGCCCTGCGCGGCTACTCGATCCCCGAGGTCGACGCCTTCCTCGACGAGGTCGAGAGCGAGCTGAGCCGCCTGCTCACCGCCGCCGCCGACGGCCCGACCGTCCCGGCCGGCGCACCGGCCGCCCCTCCGAGCACCTCCGGCACGTCGCCGTCGGTGACGCCGTCCCAGGACGAGCTCGAGGGCTCGCAGGCGGCGCTGCGCACGCTGCTGCTCGCGCAGCGCACCGCCGGTGAGGCCGTCGCCGAGGCGCGCGCCGAGGCCGACGGCCTGCGCACCGCCGCGCGCGAGGAGGCCGAGGCCACCCTCGCCCGGGCCCGCGACGAGGCGGACGCCGCGCTGACGGCAGCGCGCGCGGAGGTCGCCGGACTCGACGCCGAGGTCGCGGCCCGGCGACAGG
The DNA here is from genome assembly GCA_964243385.1 of uncultured bacterium. Taxonomy (GTDB): domain Bacteria; phylum Actinomycetota; class Actinomycetes; order Mycobacteriales; family SCTD01; genus SCTD01. The sequence continues at coordinate 5,331 of CAXTFU010000315.1, forward strand.
AGGCGCTCGGCCAGCTCGAGGAGAGCCGCCGTCAGCTCGAGCAGCGCCTCGCCGAGCTGCGTGCCTTCGAGCGCGAGTACCGCACCCGGCTCAAGGCCCACCTCGAGGGCCAGCTGCTCGAGCTCGACGGTGGCGCCGGCAG
>CAXTFU010000316.1:0-5456 GCA_964243385.1 uncultured bacterium
TCGGTAGGTGTCCTTGAGCGGCTTCTGCAGCGCGCGCAGCGCGGTCGCGTCCATGGCTCGACCGTATGGCGCCGCCGGTCGCGCCGACCCCGGGGCCACCGGCCGGGGCGGCGGTATAGGTGCTGGCGGGCCGTCGGCCGCGCAAGCCAGTGCGGTGGGACGCCGGGTGATGGGGGCCTAAGACCTGATGCGCGAGCTCGGCCTGGCCGGGACCGACCAGGGCGCCCGCGACAATCGGTGGGTCGCGATCCACCACGACCCGGCGCACAACCACCTCGCGGGGGCACTGGTCCGCGCGGCCGGGTCGGTCGCGACCACGCCCAACGACTTCCGGGCCATGTTGACCGTGCGAGAGCGGATGGGCGAAGTACAGGCTGGCCCGCACCAACAGTGAGACCGGACCTCGACCCAGCGCCCGGCGCGCGCGGAGACGGACAAGGCCGCCCGCCAAGGCCGGGCCGAGCCGGAGCGGGACACCCTGCGCCGCCTCGTTCGGGCAGCGGCGTTGACGGCGCGGTCGCGGAGGAGTTCCGGTCCGAGGTCGCCGCGTCCGGGGTCCGGTCCGCCCCGCGCATGAGCGTCCGGGACCCCACGCAGGGCCGGGCACAAGGTGTCCCTGCAGCCAGCAGGCCGCCCGGGTCGACGCCCGACAGCAGTGGGCGACGCCCAACGACCGGCAGTGGCGGTACGACGCCGCATCGGAGGACCTCTTGGCCGCCTGGGCCGCTGCCACCACCTGGGCCAGCGCCGATCAGCACGCCGCTGCGGCGATGCTCCGCGCCGAAGACGAGATCCACTCCCGCTGGCCGCAGGTCGCCGACCGCTACGACCGGCTCTGCGTCGACGACGGAATTCACCCCGCCGCCGCGATGACCATCGCCCTCACCGACGCCGCCAATGCCGGCTGGGACCCACCACCAATCCCGCCGCCGCACCACAACCGCCCGCACCGATCCGTCCGGCCCTGACTGGCGTCAACGTCGCAGCGGTCGATGTTGGGGTCGGCCACGACGCGATAGACCAACAGACCGCTGGTGCGACGGCCGACCGCGATACTGCTCAGGCCGTCGATATCCCCGACGGCCCGATCACCACCACCGTCGACGAGCACGCCGCCGGGCTGGTTGCGGCAGCCGGCCACCAGGCCGTACGCGGGACGACAGGCTGTCCTCGTGTCGGAGCTCTGCCGACCTCGTTGGCCGGACCGCTCACGAGTCCGTTGCGGACACTCGTCGGCACGCCAGTCTTTCCAACGCACGCGACCGCAACAGCGGATCTCCCCAGTGTGCGGATCGTTTCTACGTCGAGCGCTCGGACGGCCGCACGGTCACCCGGGAACGCTGACCAGTCCGTGCACCGATCATCGCGTGCGGTTCGCCTTCGGGTAGGGAGGTCAACTCTTCTTGAGTGAGCAAATTGGCCTTCTTGCTTGTGTTGCAGGTGAGGTGGGATAGGCGAAGATTTTTTCGTTCATCTGTACCGCCCAGCGACACGGGCACCACGTGGTCGACGGACCCAGCAAAACGATGCGGCCAGTGTAGCGCTGGATCGACCGGTTCATTGCACAGCCAGCAGTTCCAGCCTTCCTCGTTGCCCAACTTCAACACCCACGAGCGCTTATTGACGCTTCCCGCGATTCGACCGCTCGGTTTGCATCGCTTGCCGCAATACTTTCGAGCTCGACCCCCGCCCGGGTCGAAGGCAGCACCGCAAGTGGCGCAGATACGGGTTGTTTCGACGGACCGTACGTTGACGTCACCATGGCGGCGAAGGCGTCCGTAGTGCATAGAGCACATTCTGCCTACGTTCGCGCGACGGTCGCAGCCGGCAACATCGCAACGCGCCTCTCCTGGCGCGGGTATGTGCGTACGCCACTTGGTCTGCAGTGGGTCGCCGTACAGTTGCCATCTTCGATAGTGGGCCGAACAAAAACCGCGTGCGTTGGAGGATCGGCGACAACCCTCTAACGAGCACATCCGCGGCTCCTCAGGTGGAAAGAACGTCGGGTCGCCAAAACGTCGCCACCTCTGGTAGTGCGCTCCGCACCAGCCACGGACTGCAGCGCGTTTGGCGCAATCAACGACCGAGCACGCAACCGGCGCCCGCTTACGCGGCCGATCGGCGTACGATCGGGCAGGGTCAGTTTCCGGCGACGGACCGCGCCAGTCGACGAGTTCGATAGACCGGACGCGTGAGTAGTGTTTCGAGCAGAGTCCCCGACTCTTCGGGGCGTTCGGGCAGTCGGACTCCTTGCAGACTGTGGGACGAACCCGCCTGACGGCTGCCGGGCCAGCGTAGTAGTGGTACTTGCAGAGCCCCTTGGCGACCGTCTTGTCGAAGCAGGTCGATACTGAACACTCCGGTGGGGGGTTGGAGTTCCTCAAGGCAATCAGGGGGTCACCGTGGACCTTCCACCGGGAGTAGTGCATCTCGCACCAGCCGCGCGTTCGCGGCGGCAGAGCACACTCGCTAACGGAGCACTCGCGGCCGACACCCCGCAGCTGGCGGTAGTGCTTGTCACACCACCCACGCGCCACGACAGGGCCCACACAGTCCTGGATCGAACACTCTCCTCCCACGGTCACCGTCTTACCGCATCCCCCCGACAGGACGGCCGTCCGGGCTCGGGGCAAGTACCCGAACCACGGGATCGAGCGCAGATCCATCCGGCCAGCGCCGTCCATCCGCGCACGTCGCCCGCGACTCGTCACGCATAGCTGCCATTCTTCCCCACGCTGCGTCTACCCCTCTGGTCGCTGCGCCGCCGAGTCCAGGCTGCTGGAACCTCACCACGGAAGATGCTGCCTGGGACGCCGCGTTGGGTGGGGCTGGCTCAGGCTCAGGCGATGCCCGGCTCGCTGAGCCACCGCGTGAACCAGGAACGGAGACGTTCTAGGACGTCGATCTGGTGGGCGCGCTCGGTGAACGCGTGGTTCTCGCGTGGGTAGATCACCAGTTCGTGCTCGGCCCCGAACTGGGTGAGGGCCCGGTGGAAGTAGATCGCCTGGCCGACGGGGACGTTGGTGTCCTCCTCGCCGTGCAGGATCAGCACCGGGGTGGTGACGTTCGCGGCGTAGGAGATTGGGCTGAGCTGGTCGTGGCGGTGCGGGCCGGGTCCCTCCCAGCCGAAGCTGCCTCCCAGGACTGCTTCCGCCCTGCCCTGCTCGCCGACGCCGACCTGCATGCCCCAGTCGGCTATGCCCGCGCCCATCACCGCGGCACGGAAGCGGCCGGTCTGGGTGACCGCCCAGGCAGCCATGAACCCGCCGTGGCTCCACCCGGCGATGCCGAGCCTGGCGGGATCTGCAACGCCGGCCGCCACCAGGTCGTCGACGCCGGCCAGGATGTCGGTCCACTCGTCCTGGCCTACGGCGCCGGCCACTAGGGCGGCGAATGCCTGGCCGTGTCCCTGGCTGCCGCGCGGGTTGGGGTGGAACACCGCGAAGCCGGCGGCGGCCAACCACTGGCCCCACGACCACCAGCCCACCATGAGCTCGTCGGCCCACCGGCTGTAGGGGCCGCCGTGGACCGTCGTGACCAGCGGAAATGGGCCATCCGCCCGGCTTCGGCCCGCCGGCAGGATCAGCACGCCGTCGAGCTCCAGCCCATCAGGCGCCCGCCAGGACAGCCTCTCCTGGGTGCCCCAGGCGACGCCCCGCAGTTCCGGACGGGTATCGCTGATCCGGACGAGGGCACCCGGTGAGCCGGCGCGGACGTCGCGCGGCACGTAGGCCGTGCTCGTCAGCACCGCGATGACGGTCGCGTCGTCGCTGGCGGTGAGTGCGGCGGCCTGGCCGGTCCAGCCCGCCGCTCGCTCGAACGACGGGCCCGCTGGATTTAGCCGGTACAGGGCGGTGTCCAGTCCTTCCGCGAACAACACCACCGGGGAACCGCCCGCGACCTGAACGAGCTCGTCCGGACAGCCAGTGATCCCGGCGGTCAGGTCGACCGGTGCGTCCGCCGCGGTCCCGCCCGCCGGAACGGCGAGGTCGAGCACGGCCGAGGCATTGGCCGGCGGAACGGCGGCCAGCCAGGCCACATGCCAGCCGTCTCGGCCCTTCCACCACGCAGGGGAGCGTGCCTCGAAGCCCATCAGGCCCAGGTCGACCGCGGTGCCGGCGTCCAGGTCGGTGATGTGCAACCTGCCGGTGAACGCACCCGGCTCGTCTTCCGGACAGTCCCTGCTCACCACCGCCAGCGGCCCACCGCCCGGCCGCTGAGCAACGTCTATGACGTGCCGTCCATCCAGCCCGGCGGCCGCGGTGGTGAGTTCCCCAGAGGCCAGGTCGAGCAGGCGCAGCCGGTGCCACAGCCAGTGCTGGCGCACGCCGCGCTCGGACCACACCATCGCATCGCCGCCCGCGGCCCGGCGGCGTTCGTCGTCCTCGGTCAGCTCGTCACCGGCCACAACGGCCACCAGCTGCCCACCGGCGAGCGGAAGAAACCCGGAGATCTCACCGCGCCAGCGCAGAACGGCCCCGGCAGCCCCGGCCGGCCCGTCGGCGGTGATCCGCAGACGGCGAAGCTCCTCGCCTTCGACGTAGAACAGCCAGGACGAGTCCACTGACCACCGCGGCAGCCGGGCGGGCACACTGCCGTCGGCCAACGGCGCCGGGACCGCGCTCCCGCCGACAGGCGCGAGCCACAACTCGCTGACCGGCTGCGTCCTCGCGTCCATCCGTGACGTTGCCCAAGCCACCCATCGGCCGTCAGGCGAGAGCACCGGGTCCGCCGCCTGGCAGCCGTCCACGAGCAGAGCCGCGGTCAGACCCGCCGCTACCTCGGTCAGCTCGCTCACCCGAACGAGTCTGCTCCGCCGGTCGAGCGACGCGTGGACCAACTCAGCCCGGGTGCAGCGAGGCCGCGGTACCCCACGCCCCCATCGGCACTCTCCCCACTGCCCCACCGCCCCATGTGGCAGGGCCAGCTGCAGTGTCGAGGCCCCCAGTCATGGACCCACGGCAGCGGCTCCGGCCAAGCTGCCCGCGTCATAGGACCTCGAGCGCGAGCGGTCGCGCTGGTGGATAGCGGCAACTCTCCATCAAGACTGGCAACCGGTCCCCTCTTAGGCGGCCGCGGACGGCCCGGACGGAACGGAGCAGGGTGGTCGTCAAGTTGTTCACCGAAGTCACCTCGTAATGCCCGGCCATTACACTGAGCGGAGTTAGCCTTATGACCTCGGAGCCGGAAACCCCAAGCAAGGAGCACTTGTGATCGACCTGTGGCGTCTCCCGTACCCGCTGGGGCTAGACGACGGAGTTCGGTCGAGCATCGAGTCGTACTGGGTGCGCTTGCAAACTGCGCTAGACGCGGCGGACAACGTCCTGGTAATCGAATCGGCGAAGGAGTTGGTGGAGGCAGTATGTCGCGCCATTCTTGATGCCTGTGACGAACCCGCTCCCGCAAGCGGAGTTGGTTTCTCGGCGCTAGTGACGCAAGCGCACGATGCTTTAGAG
>CAXTFU010000317.1:0-1933 GCA_964243385.1 uncultured bacterium
GTCCAACGCGGCGGCCGCCCGGCACGCGGTGTCGCTCGTCCGCCCGGGGGCCCCGTCGTGACCGCTGCGCTGTCCGGGCTGCTGCAGGGCGAGCCGCGCGTCGTCGCGGCCGGCGCGGCGCTGCTGGCCGACGCCCTGGAGGCGCAGGCCGTCCCGGTCGAGCGGGTCGACTGGCGCCCGCCCGCGTCCGGCAGCGACGCCGAGCTGGCCCGCGTGCTCGCCGACCCGCGCCGCGAACAGGCCAACGCGACCGCCGTGGAGCGCCTGCTGTCGGCCGAGGCGGTGCTCGTCGACGTGCGGCCGGCCGGCGAGGCGCTCGGGCTCGAGCGCGGCAGCTTCCTGCACGCCGGCCCACCGATCGGGTGGGACCGGGCGTCCGGCCCGCTGCGCGGCGCCCTGCTCGGCGCCGTCCTGCTCGAGGGGCTCGCCGAGACGCCGGAGCAAGCGGAGCGCCTGCTCGAGACCGGTGACGGCATCTCGCTGGCGCCCTGCCACAGCGCCCGCACGGTCGGGCCGATGGCCGGCGTCGTCACCCCGTCGATGTGGATGTTCGAGCTGGAGGACCCGGTGTCGGGCGGCCGGGCGTGGTGCTCGCTGAACGAGGGGCTGGGCAAGGTGCTGCGCTACGGCGCCTACGGCCCCGAGGTGCTGGAGCGCCTGCGCTGGATGTCGGCCGTGCTCGGCCCGCTGCTCGCCGGCGCCGTCCGCCGGCACGGGCCGGTCGACGTCCGGGCGATCCTGGCCCAGATGCTGCAGATGGGCGACGAGGGCCACAACCGCAACCGCGCCGGCACGCTCATGCTGCTGCGCGAGCTGCTGCCCGACCTCATCGCGCTCGACGCCCCGAGCACCGACGTCGCCGAGGTCGCCCGCTTCGTCGGCGCGAACGACCACTTCTTCCTCAACCTGGCGATGCCGGCCTGCAAGCTCGCGACCGACGCCGCCCGCGACGTCCCGGGCTCGTCCCTCGTCGTGACGATGGCCCGCAACGGCACGGACTTCGGCATCCAGACCTCGGGCACCGGCGACGCGTGGTTCACCGGCCCGGCGCAGCTGGCCGACGGCCTGTACCTCGGCGCGTACACCCGGGAGGACGCCAACCCCGACATCGGCGACTCGGCGATCACCGAGACCGGCGGGATCGGCGGCTTCGCGATGGCGGCGGCGCCCGCGATCGTGCGCTTCGTCGGCGGCGCCGTGCCCGACGCGCTCGCCGCGACCGAGCGGATGTACGAGATCACGCTCGCCGAGAGCCGCGCCTACGCCATCCCGATCCTGGAGTTCCGCGGCACGCCGACCGGCATCGACGTCACCAAGGTCGTCCGCACCGGCGTCCTGCCGCAGATCAACACCGGCATGGCCGGCCGGGTCGCGGGCACCGGCCAGGTCGGCGCCGGGCTCGTGACCCCGCCGGCCGAGTGCTTCACCGCCGCGCTGAGCGCCCTCGCGGCGGCGGCGCCGCCCCTCGGGCCGGGCGAGGCGCAGCAGCCGGGCTAGTAGCCGGCGCGGCCCTCGCGCTGCAGCTGCGCGAACGGGCGCGGCGGCGCGGCCAGGGCCGCCCGCGGGCAGTCGCTGAGGGTCAGCCCGGCGTGCCGGAAGGCGTCGTCGCACAGCGACTCGGTCGTCCAGCCCTGGCGCAGTCCGTAGGCCGTCATCGCCACCCGGAACACCGTCACGCAGTAGCGCGACGGGCTGTCGTAGACGCAGCTGATCGTGCCGACGTGCGGGGCGTCGCCGGGCTCGTCGGCACCCGGCGCCCACGGCTTCTCGTAGCGGCGCCACGTCCCGACGCGGGTCCACCAGTGGCCGCCGCTCTGCACGTCGTCGGCGGTCAGCCCCTGCAGGATGAGCCGCGCCGCCGTCTCGGAGAGCACCGCCGCGGGCCGGATCACCTCCTGCGAGGCGAACTCGCCGGTCGGGGACGGGGGCAGGC
>CAXTFU010000317.1:1943-5436 GCA_964243385.1 uncultured bacterium
GTCATGCTCGTCTCCGGTCGGCGGCGGACGGTCCGGTCTGCGCCGGGTGGCGCTGGCGGGGCGGCACGGGGACCCGTACGGCCAGGGGCATCGGGCGGCCGAACAGGAAGCCCTGCCCGTGCGAGCAGCCGAGCTCGCGCAGCAGGTCGCGCTGGGGCTCGGTCTCGATGCCCTCGGCGACGGTGGGCAGGCCCATGTCGCGGCACATGCTCAGCACGGCCTTGACGATGGCGTGCGCGCTGCGGTCGGTGAGGACGGGCTCGACGAAGCTCCGGTCGATCTTCACCACGTCGACCGGGAACTCCCGCAGCAGGCTGAGCGAGGAGTAGCCGGTGCCGAAGTCGTCGAGCGCGATGCGGACGCCCAGGTCGGACAGCGCGCGCAGCTCGCCGGCGAGGGTGGCGCTCGCGGTGATGAGCGCGGTCTCGGTGATCTCCAGGTGCAGCCGCTCGGGGGCCAGCCCGGAGGCCTCGAGCGCCCCGACGACATCGGCCGCCACGCCGGAGCGGGCCAGCTGGCTCGGGGAGGCGTTCACCGCGACCCAGCCGCCGCGGGTCAGGCCGCCGGTGCCGGACGCCGCGTCGCGGCAGGCCTGGGTGAGCATCCACCAGCCGAGCGGGCGGATGATCCCGCTGCTCTCGGCCAGCTCGAGGAAGCGCGCCGGCGGCAGCAGCCCGTGCTCGGGGTGCTGCCAGCGCACGAGCGCCTCGTGGCCGACGACCGCAGCGTCGTCGAGCGCGACGATCGGCTGGTAGTAGGCGCGCAGCTCGTCGGAGGCCAGCGACATGCGCAGGTCGTCCTCGAGCTGCAGGTCCGCGCGGGTCGCGATGCGGTCCTCGTCGGGGTCGAAGGCGATGAAGCGGGCGCGGCCCTCGCGCTTGGCGCGCAGCAGCGCCATGTCCGCGCGCATGAGCACGTCGTCGGCGCTGTCCCCCTGGCCGCCGAGGGTCCCGCCGAGGCTGAGGCTGACGACGTGCCGGTGCCCGGCCAGGTCGATCGGTTCGTCCAGCGCCGCCGCCAGCCGGCTCGCGACCTCGTGCAGCTCGGCGGCCGACCGCGTCCGCTCGATGACGACCACGAACTCGTCGCCGCCGACCCGGCCGAGCAGGTCCTCCGGGCGCAGCGCGGCGCGCAGCCGGTCGGCCACCTGGCTGAGCAGGCTGTCGCCGGCGGCGTGGCCGAGGCTGTCGTTGACGACCTTGAAGCGGTCGAGGTCGCAGTAGAGGACGCCGACCCGGCCGGACGCGTCGTCCTCGAGCACGCTCGCCAGCCACTGCCGCGTGAGGAAGCGGTTCGGCGCACCGGTGAGGCTGTCGTAGAGGGCCTTGTTGGCGAGCTCCAGCTCGGCCTCGCGCCGCCCGGTGATGTCCTCGAGCTGCACCATGACGCGACCCGAGGCCGCGCTCGGCGCGATCGGCGCGGCGGTGATGCGCACCCACAGCTGCCGCCCGTCCGGGCACCGCAGGAGGCGGTCGAGCGTCGAGGTGGCGTCCGGGCCCCCGCCCGCACGGTCCCACCAGCCGCGCTGCAGCGGGGCGCCCGCGCTGACCACCACGCTGTTGATGTCCATCCGGGTGACCTCGTGCTCGCGCACGCCCAGCATGCGGCACAGGGCCGTGTTGACGACCAGGAAGTTGCCGTCCTCGTCGAGCAGCGCGCCGCCGATCGGCGAGTGCTCGAACGCCAGGCGCCACTGCAGCTCGGACGCCGCGAGCTGCGAGGCCGCGGCCATGTCGTCGGAGACGTCACGGGCGATGACGTAGACCGGGCTGCCGGGCTCGTCGACCAGGTGCTTCACCGAGACGTCGACCCACACCGCGCCGCCCGGCGAGGAGGTCTGCAGCGTGGTGCGCGCCGAGCCGGTCGCGAGGGCCTGCGTCAGCAGCTGCCTGAACGCGGCGCGCTGCGCCGCGTCGGTCACCTCGGCGCAGACGCCCTGCACGGCGCAGCGGGCGAGGTCCCAGCCCAGCACCTCGGCGACCGTGTCGCTGGCGGCCTGCAGCAGCCCGTCCGGCGACAGCTCGAGCACGAAGTCGGCGGCCGTCGAGGTCAGTCTGCGCACGCCCGTGCACCCTGCCGTCGGCCTGATCATTGGGCAGGTCTTCGGCTGCTGGACCGCCGCCCTTGACCCCGCCGGCCGGATCGGGTCAGTCGTCGCTGTCGGCGAGCTTCCCGCGCAGCTGCAGGACGGCCTTGGTGTGCATCTGGCAGATCCGGCTCTCGGTGACGCCGAGCACCTGGCCGATCTCGGCGAGGGTCAGGCCCTCGTAGTAGTAGAGCGTCACGACGATCTTCTCGCGCTCGGGGAGCGTGTTGATCGCCTTGGCGAGCAGGTACTTGGTCTCCTCGGACTCGAAGGCCTGGACGGGGTCCTCGGCCTTGGTGTCCTCGAGGGTGTCGACGAGCGAGAGCTTGTCGCCCTTCTCGCCGCCGGAGGTCAGCAGCTCGTCGAGCGCGACGACGTTGACGAAGCTCACCTGGCTGAAGATCGCGTGCAGGTCCTCGAGCGCGATGCCGAGCTCGCCCGCGACCTCGGCCTCGGTCGGCGTGCGGTACAGGCGCGCCTCGAGGCCGGCGTAGGCCTTCTCGACCTCGCGGGCCTTGTAGCGCACCGACCGCGGGATCCAGTCGATCGAGCGCAGCTCGTCGATGATCGCGCCCTTGATGCGGCTGATCGCGTAGGTCTCGAACTTGATGGCGCGCTCGAGGTCGAACTTCTGGATCGCGTCGATGAGGCCGAAGATCCCGTACGACACGAGGTCGGCCTGCTCGATGTTCGGCGGGAGGCCGACGCCGACGCGACCGGCGACGTACTTCACCAGCGGGGAGTAGTGCAGGATCAGCCGCTCGCGCAGCCGCTCCTCCCCCGTCGCCTTGTAGTCGCGCCACAGCTGCGAGATCGCCGACTCGATCTCGGCGCGCTCCTCGTCGCTGACGCCGGCGTAGCGGCCGCGGCGGGGCGTCGGCTTCGGCGCCTCCGGCTGGTCGGACACGGCAAGCTCCTCGCTCGCGTCGGTCGACGGGTCGAGCGCGTCGTCGGGCTGCAGGACGGTCACTCGGAGCCCGACGGGGCCGGGTCCGGCGTGCGCAGGTGCATGCTCGTCCTTGCTCTCGCTCGACACTGGCAGGCGGATGGCAGGGCCATCACGACCTGAGGACCGAAGCCTAGCGTGACGAGACAACTACAGCAGGGCCTCGTCGAGAACTCGGCAGGGTCAGGCGCGCGGGTGCGCCTGACGGTAGCTGGCCCGCAGCCGCTCCGGGCTGACGTGCGTGTAGAGCTGCGTCGTCGCGAGCGTCGCGTGGCCGAGCAGCTCCTGCACGCTGCGCAGGTCGGCCCCGCCCTCGAGCAGGTGCGTCGCCGCGCTGTGCCGCAGGCCGTGCGGCCCGAGGTCGGGTGCGCCGGGCACGTCGGCCAGCCGGCGGTGCACGAGGGTGCGCGCCGCCCGGGCGTCGAGCCGCCCGCCGCGCCGGCCGAGCAGCAGCGCCGACC
>CAXTFU010000318.1:0-5418 GCA_964243385.1 uncultured bacterium
ACGCGGACGACGCCGCGCTGCGGGCACGGCTGCCGCAGCTGCTGGCGCTGCCCCGCGACGCCGGGCGGAGCACCGGCCTGTCGGCGCCCGCCGCCCCCGCCTCCGCGGCTGCAGCCCGCCCCGCACCGGGGGCCTCCCCCGCACCCACGGCGAGCGCCGACCGCCCGACGTCCGCGACCGCCGGCGACCCGCTGCGCCGCCTCGCCGGCCCCGACGCCCTCGCCGCGTGCCTGTCCGCACTGCAGGCGTCTCCCGAGGTGGCGGCGGCGCGCACGGGCCCGCCCGCGGGCGGCGACGGCGTGCTCGCCGTCGACCGGGCGCTCCTGGACGGTGCCGCGGCGCTCGCCGTGGTGCTCCCGGACGGCGACCCGGCGCAGGTCGTCGTGGCGGTCGTCGGACCGGCGTGCGCTGCGGGCGACCCGGACGTGCAGCGGGTGGTCCGGGTGCCGCGTCCCTGACCCGGCGCGCCGCCCGGCGGGAGACAGCGCGTCTGTCGCAGCCGGGTGGCACCCTGCGGCGGGGAATCCCGCGACGGGGGTCGGGGGTTCGCATGCCTGCAGGACGCCGTCCGCAGGGGTCCGCGAGGAGAGGTGCAGCCAGTGAGTGACCAGGTGCGCAACGCGATCGTGGTGGGGTCTGGTCCGTCCGGCTACACCGCGGCGATCTACCTGGCCCGGGCGGCGCTCGAGCCGCTGGTCTTCGAGGGCTCGGTGACCGCCGGCGGGGCGCTCATGAACACCACCGACGTCGAGAACTACCCGGGCTTCCCCGACGGCGTCATGGGTCCACAGCTCATGGACGACCTGCGCCGGCAGGCCGAGCGCTTCGGCGCCGAGCTGGTCACCGACGACGTCACCGAGATGGACCTCACCGCCGACCCCAAGGTCGTGAAGGTCGGCGACACCACCTACCTGGCCCGCACCGTGGTGCTGGCGATGGGCTCGGCCTACCGGGTCCTCGGCGTCCCCGGCGAGGCCGAGCTGTCCGGCCGTGGGGTGTCGTGGTGCGCCACCTGCGACGGCTTCTTCTTCCGCGACCAGGACATCGTCGTGGTCGGCGGCGGCGACACCGCGGTCGAGGAGGCCACCTTCCTCACCCGCTTCGCCCGCTCCGTGACGATGGTGCACCGGCGCGACAGCCTGCGCGCCAGCAAGGTGATGCAGCAGCGCGCGTTCAGCAACGAGAAGATCCGCTTCGAGTGGGACAGCGAGGTGCTCGAGGCCGTCGGCACCGACCGCCTCGAGGGCGTGCGGCTGCGCAACCGCGTCACCGGCGAGGAGAAGCTGCTCCCGGTCACCGGCCTGTTCATCGCGGTCGGCCACGACCCGCGCTCCGAGCTCGTCAAGGGCCAGGTCGAGCTCGACGGCGAGGGCTACGTCGTCGTCCGCGAGGTGCACTCGACGGCCACCGACGTGCCCGGCGTCTTCGCCGCCGGCGACCTCGTCGACCACACCTACCGCCAGGCGATCACCGCCGCGGGCACCGGCTGCGCCGCGGCGCTCGACGCCGAGCGCTACCTCGCCGCGCAGGAGGACACGCCCCCGGAGCCGCACGTCGGCTTCGACACCGGCATCCCGTCCGACCCGCCGGACCGCCCCGAGGTGCACGGCGGCCACGGCAGCCTGCCGATCCAGTAGCGCCGATCCAGCAGCCCGGGCGCGGCGCCGGCCGGGCGGCCGGCGCGCGGAACAACGGGTCCGAAGGGCCTGTTGGCACAGACGTCCGACCACGACACGAGGAGCTCGCCACATGGGTGCCACCAAGACCACGACCGACGCCGACTTCGTCAGCGACGTGCTGCAGAGCGACAAGCCCGTGCTCGTCGACTTCTGGGCGGAGTGGTGCGGCCCCTGCAAGATGGTCGCCCCCGTGCTCGAGGAGATCGCCTCCGAGAACAGCGAGAAGATCACCGTCGTGAAGCTCAACATCGACGAGAACCCGGGCGCGGCCCGCGACTACCAGATCATGAGCATCCCGACGATGGCCGTCTTCTCCGGCGGCAAGATCGTCAAGCAGATCGTCGGCGCGAAGCCCAAGGCCGCGATCCTGCGCGACCTGGAGTCCTACCTCTAGCTCGCACGTCGGCGGCTCCGGGCCGCCCTGCACGTCCGAGGCCGGCTCCCCGACGGGGGGCCGGCCTCCGTCGTGCCCGGGCCCGAAGACGCGCCACGCCCGGGGCCGCGCGGCACGCTGCGGGCGCAGGACCGCCGCTAGGCTGATCGACGCTCGTATCCCGCGCGTGACCGAAGGGCCTCCTGTGCAGCTGTACCGCCTCGGCGACCGCGGAGCGGCCGTCGCCGACGTGCAGGCCACCCTGGTGGGACTCGGGCTGCTGGCCAGCCGTCCCGCCGAGCCGGTCTTCGACGAGGCCACCGACCAGGCGCTCCGGCAGTTCCAGCAGGAGCGCGGGCTGTCCGTCGACGGCATCGTCGGCCCCGAGAGCTACGCCGCGCTCGCCGCGGCGCGCTGGAAGCTCGGCGACCGGCTGCTCTCGCTCGCGACGCGGCCCTTCGTCGGTGACGACGTCGCGTCCCTGCAGGAGCGCCTGCTCGAGCTCGGCTTCGACGCCGGCCGGGCCGACGGCGTGTTCGGGACGCGCACGCAGGCCGCCCTGAAGGGCCTGCAGCGCGAGTACGGCCTGGTCGCCGACGGGACCTGCGGACCCGCGACCCTGCGGGCCCTGCGCCAGCTCGGCCGCAAGGTCACCGGCGGACGCCCGCTCGTGCTGCGCGAGGCCGAGGAGCTGCACCGCTCCGGCATGGCCCTCACCGGCAAGGTCGTCGTCGTCGACCCCGGGCACGGCGGCCGCGACCGGGGCGCCACCGGGCACGGCCTCGAGGAGGCCGCCATCGTCGAGGACCTCGCGGCGCGCCTCGAGGGCCGCCTCACCGCGGTCGGCGTCCGCACGCTGCTCACCCGCGGCACCGACAGCTGCCCGACCGACGCCGAGCGCGCCGCGTTCGCGAACGAGGCGGGCGCCGACCTCGTCCTGTCGCTGCACGTCGACCGCGCCGACTCGCCGCGGGCGCACGGCGTCGCGGCGTACCACTTCGGGGCCGGCCGCGGCACGACCTCGACCGTCGGCGAGCAGCTCGCCTCCCTCGTGCAGCGCGAGATCGTCGCCCGCACCGACCTGCTCGACTGCCGGGTGCACGAGAAGACCTGGGAGATCCTGCGGCTCACCCGCATGCCCGCCGTCCGCCTCGAGCTCGGGCACCTGAGCTCCGCCGGCGACGCCGCGCGCCTGGCCAGCGCGCCGTTCCGCGACACCGTCGCCGAGGCCGTGCTCGTCGCCGTGCAGCGCCTGTACCTGCCGCCCGACCTCGACCAGCCCACGGGCGTCATGCGCCTGCCGGACTTCGCCGAGGTGCTGGGCGCCGGTCGGTGAGGGACGCCCTCTCGCAGTGGGCCCCGTCCGACCCGGGTCAGGAGCAGCTCCGCCGGGAGTTCCTGGCCCGGCTCGACCAGGGCCCGGACGCACTGCGGCGCTCCGGCCGCCCGTCCCACCTGACGGCGAGCGGCATCGTCCTGGACCGCTCGTACCGCTCGGTGCTGCTCGTCCTGCACCGCAAGGTCGGCCTGTGGCTCCAGCCCGGCGGCCACGTCGAGGACGGCGACGCCTCGCTCGCCGGCGCCGCGCTGCGCGAGTCGGTCGAGGAGACGGGCGTGCCCGACCTCGAGCTGCTCGACGCCGTCCCGGTGCACCTCGACCGGCACACGGCGCCGTGCGGGGCCGAGCACCACCTGGACGTCCGCTTCGTGGTGCTGGCCCGCGACGGCGCCGAGCCGGCCGTGAGCGAGGAGTCGCTGGACGTCGCGTGGTTCCCGCTCGACGCGCTGCCCGCGCAGCGCAGCGCCTGCCTCGAGCCGATGCTGCGGACGGTCCTGCGCGCGACCGTCTGACCAGGGACCCCGCTGACAAGGGACCCCGCAGACCAGGACCCCGCAGACCAGGACCCCGCTCACCAGGACCCCGCTCACCAGGACCCCGCTCACCAGGACCCCGCCGACCAGGGACCCTCGCTCAGCGGCGGACTCAGCCCCGCGGGCGCCGGCAGGTCCGGCTGACGAGGCGGTCGAGCGCGCGCACCACCTCCGGCTGCACCGCGGCGCGCACGCTCCCCTGCGAGAAGCGCGACCGCACGCGCAGCACCAGCTGCCGCTGGGCCTGCGTCTCCACCGAGCAGTCGCTCACGGCGGCGTCGACGTCGAGCACCACGACGCGGGGCTGGGCCAGCGTGAGCGTGTCGGCCAGCACCCGCGGCAGCGGCGGCCCGTCCAGCCGGACCGCGAAGCCGCGGGCGGTGAGGCCCTGCAGCACCACGTCGCGCTGCGACGGCGGTGGGGCGCCCGGGACGCCCCGGCCCACCGGCGACAGCGCGATCTCGACCCGCAGCGGCTGCACGAGCAGCCGTTCGCCTGGCGCCGCGCCGAGCGACACCGTCGCCCCGACGCCCGGCACCCGCTGCGGCCGGGGCAGCGGCCGGTCGGTGCTGGACGTCGCCGGCGGGTCGGCGGGCACGTCGGCGCCGTCCCCGCGGCCGGACACGGCGACGAGCAGCCCGACGAGCACCGCTGCGGCCGCCAGCGCGCCCGCGACCCGGCGCGACGAGGCCCCCGGCGCGTCCCGCTCGGGCGCGGGCTCGTGCGGGCCCTGCGGCGGCCCGCCGGGTGTGGAGACGGTGACCGGCGGGCGGGGCGGCTCCACCGGCTGCTACACCGGTCGCAGCAGCGGGTCCGGGCTCATCGACCCGAGCAGGCGCTCCAGGGCGACCTCGACGTCCTCGCGCCAGGACACGGCCGACTTCAGCTCGAGCCGCAGGCGCGGGAAGCGGTGGTGCGGGCGCACCGTCTTGAAGCCCACCGACCGCAGGTGCTCGGCCGGCAGCACGCAGGCGGGCGCCTCCCAGCGCTCGTCGCCGAACGCCTCGATGGCCCGCACGCCGCGCCGGGTGAGGTCCTTGGCGACGCCCTGCAGCAGCATCCGGCCGAGGCCTCCCCCGGCGAAGTCGGGGTGCACGTGCCCGGTCATGAGCAGCACGGCGTCGGCGCTCACCGGTGAGGTCGGGAACGCGATGGACCGCGGGACGTAGCCGGGCGGGGCGTACATGACGAAGCCCGCGGGCACGCTGTCGACGTAGACGATGCGTCCGCAGCTGCCCCAGTCGAGCAGCGTCGCCGAGACCCACGACTCCTTCTCGAACGCCGTGTCACCGGCCTCCTTCGCACGGTCGTGCGCGACCGGGTCGAGCTCCCAGAACACGCACGACCGGCAGCGGCCCGGCAGGTCGTCGAGGTTGTCGAGGGTGATGTTGACCGTGCGGCGCGTCACGGGCGGACCCGGACGAGGCCGGCGAGCCAGCCCGCCACGATACCGGCCAGCAGGCCGCCGAGCAGCGCGGCGGCGGCGCGGCCGGA
>CAXTFU010000319.1:0-3357 GCA_964243385.1 uncultured bacterium
GGCCGAGGCCGCTCAGGCGCAGCGCGCGGCGGCCACCGCCGCTCGCGAGGCCGCCGAGGCGCTGAGCGCGGCGGTCGCCGCGCAGGCGGGCGTGGCGGCGGTCCGCGGTGAGACGACCGGGCTGCGCGACGAGGCGGCCGCGCTGCAGTCGGCGCTGGTCGAGCTGCGCGAGGAGCTCGTGTGGGCCTGGGCCGAGCGCAGGACGGCCGCCGAGGGGCCGGTCGCCGACACCGCCTGAGCGGGGCGTCAGCCGTCCGGGGCGGTCCGCCAGCCAGCCGGGAGGTCGTCGCGGTGCAGCGCCTCGGGCGCCAGCGGGTGGGCCTGCAGGAAGGTGCCGAGGGCGACGTCCTCGTCGAAGGCGGGGACCTGCTCGACGACGATCCGGCAGGTCTGGCACCGCCCGACCAGGCCGGTCGGTCCTCGGGTGACCGGCGCCGACGCCAGGGTGCTCATCGGAAGTCCTCTCGAGCAGAGGGTCGCGTCCTGCCGGGGTACCCCGACAGTCGCGACGAAACGCTCCCGCTGCTCAGGTGTCGCGGCGGCGCAGCACGAGCGCGCCGATGCCGAGCAGCACGAGCCACTCGAGGGTGAAGACGGCGTAGCCGACCCACGGCGACAGTGCGGTGTCGAGCGTCGTCGTGGTGAGCACGGCCTGGCCGGCGTTCGCGGTGAAGTACTTCGTGATGACGTCGCCGACCTCGCCGGGGATGGCGAGGGTGAGCAGCGGCAGGACGAACAGCAGGGCGACGACGGCGGTGATGGAGCCGGGCGTCTGCCGCACCACGGACGCCACGGCCAGCCCGAACATGCCGCAGCCGGCGATGTAGAGGGCGGCCCCGCACACGGCGCGCAGGACGCCCGGGTCGCTCAGCGGCACGTCGAGGTCCTGGGTGGCGAAGATCGCCTGACCGCCGAGGAAGCAGACGAAGGCGATGACCAGCCCGACGGCGAGCCCGAGCAGCGCCACGACGACCGCCTTGGCGGCCAGCACGAGCAGCCGGCGCGGGACGGCGATGAAGGTGGCCCGCACGCCGCCGGTCGAGTACTCGGAGCTCAGCGCCAGCACGCCCAGCACGGCCATGGCGAGCTGCCCGAGGCCGACGCCGTTGAAGGCGTTGCCCGTCGGGTCGAAGGTCGCCCGCTCCTGCGCCGGCGCGGAGTCGAAGTTGGCGACGATGGCCCAGTCGATGAGCAGGCTGAGCCCGATGCAGACGACCAGCGCCGCGAGCACCGTCCACCACGTCGTGCGCAGGGAGCGGAGCTTGGTCCACTCCGAGCGCAGCACGTTGAGGAACGTGGTGCCCTTCGCCTGGGCGAGGCCGGACGAGGGCGCCGGGACGACCGCGGTGCTCATCGTGCCGCCCGAGCGGCGGGGACCGCCGACGGCTGCTCGGCCGAGTACTCGACGCTGTCGCGGGTCAGCTCCATGAAGACGTCCTCCAACGACGACCGCTGGGCGTAGAGCTCGTGCACGGCCAGGCCGCGGGCCGCGGCGGCGTCGCCGACCTGCTCGAGCGTGGCATCGGTGAGTTCGAGGTAGCCGTCGACGGCGCGCGGGGCGTGACCGCGCTCGCGCAGGACGGCGGCGAGCTCGTCGGCCCGCGGCGCGCGCACCCGGACGCTGCTCGTCGAGTTGCCGTCGATGAACGCGCGCGTGCTCGTGTCGGCGAGCAGCCGGCCGCGCCCGATGACGACGAGGTGGTCGGCGGTGAGCGCCATCTCGCTCATGAGGTGGCTGGACACGAAGACCGTGCGCCCCTCCTGCGCGAGCGAGCGCATGAGGTGGCGGATCCAGAGGATGCCCTCGGGGTCCAGGCCGTTCACCGGCTCGTCGAACATCAGCACGGCGGGATCGCCGAGCAGCGCCGCGGCGATGCCGAGCCGCTGCGCCATGCCGAGCGAGAAGCCCTTGATGCGCTTGCCGCCGACGCCGGACAGGCCGGTCGTCTCGAGCACCTGCCCGACCCGCGAGGCGGGCAGCCCGTTGGACTGCGCCAGCGCCAGCAGGTGCGCCGAGGCGGTGCGGCCGCCGTGCACGTCCTTGGCGTCGAGCAGTGCGCCGACCTCGCGCAGCGGCACCGTGGCGCGGGCGTACGACCGCCCGCCGACCGACGCAGAGCCGGCGGTCGGCCGGTCCAGGCCGAGGATCATGCGCATCGTCGTCGACTTGCCGGCGCCGTTCGGGCCGAGGAAGCCCGTGACGATGCCGGGCTGCACCGTGAAGGACAGGTCGTCGACGGCGAGCACGTCGCCGTAGCGCTTGGTGAGGCCCTCCGCCTGGATCACGCCTGCGCCCCGATCACGCCTGCGCCTCGATCACGACTGCGCCCCGATCACGACTGCGCCCCGATCACTGCGTCCCCCTGTCACCGTCGTCCGACCCACCGTAGCGGTCGGGTCCGACAGGACCGGTGCACGACTCAGCCGCGCCGCAGGTCGTCCGGGCCGAGCACCAGCGAGCCGTTGTGGCCGCCGAAGCCGAAGCTGTTGCTGATCGTCGGGCCGGGCTCCCACGGCCGCGGGGTGAGCACCAGGTCGAGCGCCAGCTCGGGGTCGACCTCGGACGTGCCGAGCGTCGGCGGGAGCTCGTGGTGCACGAACGACAGCAGCACGCTCGCCGCCTCGAACGCGCCGGCGGCACCGAGGCCGTGCCCGGTGACGCCCTTGATGCTCGTGACGGGCACCGCGCCCGGACCGAAGACGGCCGCGACGGCAGCGCCCTCGGCGGCGTCGTTGAGCGGGGTCGAGGTGCCGTGCGCGTTCACCGCGCGGACGTCGGCGGGCGCGAGCTCGGCGTCGGCGAGGGCGAGCCGCATGCAGCCGGCGGCGCCAGTGCCGCCGGGCGACGGCGCGGTGACGTGGTGGGCGTCGCAGGTCGAGGCGGCCCCGAGCACCTCGCCGTAGCTGCGGGCCCCCCGGGCCCGTGCGGCCTCGCGCTCCTCGAGCACGAGCACCGCGGCGCCCTCGGCGATGCAGAAGCCGTCGCGACCGGCGTCGAACGGCCGCGACCGGCCCGACGACGACAGGGCCCGCATCACGGTGAACGCGGCGAGCGTCGTGGGGGTGATGGACGCCTCCGCGCCGCCGGCGAGCACGACGTCGCACCGGCCGTCGGCGATGAGCCGCGCCCCGGCGCCGATCGCGTGCGTGCCGGCCGCGCAGGCCGTCGTGACGGTCTCGGACGGCCCCTGCAGGCCGAAGCGCAGCGACACGGCCGCCGCCCCGGCGTTCGGCATCGCCATCGGGATGGTGAACGGCGAGACGCGTCCGGGGCCGCGCTCGGCCCGCACGCCGACCTGCGTCTCGAGGGTGCCGACGCCGCCGATGCCGGTGCCGAGGTGGACGCCGGCGCGGGTG
>CAXTFU010000319.1:3367-5417 GCA_964243385.1 uncultured bacterium
ACGACCGCGCCAGCCGCGGGCGAGCTGCGGCAGGAGGGAGGGACGGACGGGCCCGTCGAAGGTCGAGTTCGCGACGGCGCGGACGAGCAGGGCCGCATCCGGCACGGGGTCGCCGAGCGGCGCGCCGCCCCGGTCGTCCAGGGCCATCGCCGCGGCCGCGACCGCGAACTGGGTGAACCGGTCGAGCCGCCGGGCCTGCTGGACGGTCAGCCAGGCGGCCGGGTCGAAGTCGTCGACGCGGCGCTGCTGGCGGTCCTGCGGGGTGGCCTGCAGCCCGGCCCAGAACGCGTCCAGCCCGGTGCCGGCCGGCGAGACGACGCCGATCCCGGTGACGACGACCCGTCGCGGCGCGGGAGCGGCGCGCACGGTCAGCCCTGCGCGACCGCGAGGCGGTGCACGAGCTCCTCGACGTCGCCGTAGGTGCTCACCCGCTCCATCGCGTCCTCCGGCAGGGACAGGCCGAGGGCGTCCTCGATCGCCATGCCCCACTCGATCGCCGCCAGGCTGTCCAGGCCGAGGTCGCCGACGAGGGAGGCGTCCCGCACGAGCTGGGCGGGCGACACCGACAGCTGCTCGGCGGTGAGGTCGCGCAGCCGCTGCGCCACGTCGGACCGGCCCACGTCGGAGGGGCCCGCGTCGGAGGGGCCCACGTCGGAGGGAAGGGTCACGCGGCGCACTCTAGCCAGCGCCCCGCCCCTAGGCTCGGGGCGGTGACCCGGTCCCCCCTCGAGCGCGCCCAGCGGGTCGCCGACGACCTGCTGCGCCCTCGCGCCGAGCAGGTCGACCGCAGCAGCGTCTCCCGCGAGGCCGTCGACGTGTGGGCCCGCGAGGGCCTGCTGGGCCTGGCCGGACCCCGCTCGCACGGCGGCGCGCAGGCGCCGGCACAGGTCGTGCGCGAGGTGCAGGAGGTGCTGGCCGGCGCCTGCGGCGCGACCTGGTTCGTCGTGACGCAGCACGCCACGCCCCTCGCGATGCTCACCGAGTCGCCGAACGAGCAGCTGCGCTCGCGCCACCTGGCCGCGCTGTGCTCGGGCGACCTGCTGTCGGGCGTCGCCTTCAGCCACCTGCGCCGTCCGGCGGCGCAGTCGGTGCGCGCGACGCGCGTCGACGGCGGCTGGCGCTTCGACGGCCACGTCGACTGGATGACCGGCTGGGGCATCTGCGACGTCGTCCTGCTGGCCGGTCAGACCGACGACGACCGGGTGGTCTTCGTCCTCGTCGACGCGCGCCCGGGTGCCGGCGTCACGGCGTCGCCGCCGCTGGCACTGGCCGCCATGCAGGCCACGCGCACCGTGACGCTCGACCTCGACGGGCTGCAGGTCGCCGATGCCGACGTGGTGCACGTCGGGGACGCCGCTGCCTGGCGCGCCGAGGACGCGCTGCGCACCGCGAACCCGGCGCCGCACGTCTTCGGCCTGCAGCGCGAGTGCGTCCGGCGGCTCGCCGAGACCGCCTCCCGGCGCGCCGACGGGACGGCCGCCGCGCTCGCGCACGCGCTGGGCCTGGAGGGCGAGCGACTGCGCCGGGTGGCCTGGACGCTGCTCGACGACGTCCCGGTCGAGGAGCTCGTCGAGGACCGGCTGGCGGTGCGGGCCAGCTCGCTCGAGCTCGCCCTGCGCACTGCCTCGGCGCTGGTCGCCGCGACCGGCGGCTCGGCGATGGCCAGCGAGGCGGCGCCCCAGCGGCTGGTGCGCGAGGCCGTCTTCTTCCTGGTGCAGGCGCAGACGCCGCCGAGCCGGGAGGCGCTGCTGCAGCTGTGGCGGGACTCCGGTGCCTGACCTGCTCGTCGCCGTCGTCGAGCTCACCGCCGAGCAGGTGGTCGCCTGGCTGGCCGAGGTCGACCGCCCGGGCGCGGTGCTGCGCGAGGCGGCGTCCGCGCGGTCGGCAGACCTGCCGGCCGACGTCCGGTCGGCGCTGCTCGGCCTGGACGCCGCCGGGCTCGGGCACCGGCTGCTGGCCCTGGCCGTGGCTGTCGGCGACGCCGGAGGGCAGGACGACGTGGACGCGCTGCTGCGCGGGCTCGGGGACGAGCTCGCGGACGGCTGGGGCC
>CAXTFU010000320.1:0-5416 GCA_964243385.1 uncultured bacterium
GCCTCGGCCCAGCGCCCCTCGGCGGCGGCCGCCTCGGCGAGCCTGCGGTGCGCGTCGGCCGACAGGCGCCCCGGCCCCTCGAACAGCGCGGGCGCGGCGGGCGACCGCGACAGCGGCCCGACCTTCGTGAGGACGACCGCGACCAGCAGCAGCGCGAGCACGGCGAGCGCGAGCAGGCCCAGCCGTTCGCCGGGCGCGGCCGACGCGGCCCGGCCGAGCAGGTCGCCCAGCTCGCGCAGCACCCGCCCGATCGCCCGCAGCAGCAGCGGCGGCTGCGCGTCGGCGTACTCGCGCCGTCCCAGCTCGTCGCGCGCGGCGTCGCGGGCCGCGTCCCGGTCGAGCGTCGCCGCGAGCAGCAGGGCGTGCGGCACGGTCACGAGCGGGCTGCGGCCGCCGCGGCGAGCGAGACGTCCAGGCCCTCGGCCCGGATGCGCCGGTCGACGTAGAGCAGGGCCCGCACGCCGGCGGTGAACGGCGCCACCAGGGTGCTGGCGATGGCGGAGCCGATCGCGGACGCGACGAGGTTGCGGGTGCTCAGCACGTCGTTGCCGGCCGAGAAGACGTCGCCCGGCGAGCCGGCGCCGAGGGCGGCGAAGGGCAGCTGGATGACCTGCCCGACGAAGATCCCGATGATGACCGTGAGCAGCAGGATGCCGAACACCCGCCACCAGTCGCGCGCGACGAGCACCTTCGAGCGGCCCAGGCTGGCGCGGATGCCGACGCGCTCGAGCACCAGCGCGCACGGGGCGAGCGAGAAGCGGACGTAGAGCCAGGCGGCGACGGCGAGGGCGGCCAGCACGAGGGGCACGGCGGCGAAGGCCGCGGGCCCGCCCCCGACCGCGACCAGCGCGACGCCCGCGGCGAAGCCCAGCACGACCACGCCGTAGACCATGACGAGCACCAGCAGGGCCAGCCCGACGAGCGGCAGCAGGCGCGGACGCACCTGCGCCCAGGCCTCGCCGAAGCTGAGCGGCTCGCCGAGCACCGCCTTGCCGACGACCGCCGTGATCGCCCCGGTGAGCACGGCGCCGGACAGCAGCGACAGCAGCAGGCCCAGCGCGCCGCCGGCGAAGGCCCCGCCGAGCGCGCCCTCGATGGCGGAGGTGTCGCCCCGCTCGAGGGCGGCCTCGTCGAGCGTCAGGAACGGCTCGAACGCCGTGACGAGCAGGACGACGTCGACGATCGCGGTGACCACGGCGATGATCGCCGCGAGCCCCAGGGCGGGGCGCGGGTAGCGGCGCAGCACGCCGACCGCACCGTCGAGCACCTCGCCGAGGCCCAGCGGACGCAGCGGCACGACGCCGGGCTTCACCTCGACCGGGCGGTAGCCCCACGGCGCCGGCTGCGGCGGGCCGTCCTGCCCCGGTCCGCCCTGCGGCGAGCCGTACGCGCCCCCGCCGGACGAGCCCTGCCCGTAGGAGCCCTGCCCGTAGGAGCCCTGCCCGTACGAGCCCGAGCCGTACGAGCCTTGGCCGTACGAACCCTGCCCGGACGAGCCCGAGCCGGAGGCGCCCTGCGCGTCCTGCGGCGAGCCCGGCTGCCCCGAGCCGGGGGCGTCCTGCCCGTGCCGGGGCGGACCGGACGGTGCCCCCCACCCCTGCGGTGTCGACCAGCCCTCGGGCTCGCTCATCGGTCCCCGTCTTCTGCGCGCGGCCGGCGGTCCTGCCGGTCGCGCCCATGTTCCCACGATCCGGCGTTCCGGCGACCGGCCCACGCGCCGTCGGAGTGCGACGATGGGTGCGTGAACGGCCAGGGTCAGGTCAAGGGCAAGGTGCTCGTCGTCGACGACGACCCGGCGCTCGCCGAGATGCTCGGCATCGTGCTGCGCCAGGAGGGCCTCGAGGCGGCCTTCGTGGCCGACGGCGACGCGGCGCTGGGCGCCTTCCGGCGCGAGCGGCCCGACCTCGTCCTGCTCGACCTCATGCTGCCCGGCACCGACGGCGTCGAGGTGTGCCGGCAGATCCGCGCCGAGAGCGGCGTGCCGATCGTCATGCTCACCGCCCGCAGCGACACGCTCGACGTCGTCGTGGGGCTCGAGAGCGGCGCCGACGACTACGTCGTGAAGCCGTTCAAGCCCAAGGAGCTCGTCGCGCGGCTGCGCGCCCGGCTGCGCACCCGCGAGGACGAGGCGCCCGAGACGCTCACCATCGGCCCGCCCGAGGACCTCGTGCAGATCGACGTCCCCGGGCACCGGGTGGTGCGCGGCGGCGAGCAGGTGCAGCTGACCCCGCTCGAGTTCGACCTGCTGGTGGCGCTGGCGCGCAAGCCGAACACGGTGTTCACCCGCGAGGTGCTGCTCGAGCAGGTCTGGAACTACCGGCACGCCGCCGACACGCGGCTGGTCAACGTGCACGTGCAGCGGCTGCGGGCCAAGGTCGAGCGCGACCCCGAGCGCCCGCAGGTCGTCGTCACCGTCCGGGGGGTCGGCTACAAGGCGGGCCCGGCCTGACCACCGGACTGCCCGACGCCCCCGCCGCGCTCGCGCGGGACGGGGCGGCCGACGGCGTGCGCGCGCGGCCGGCCGCGGTCTCGCTCGACCCGCCCTGGCGTCGCGCGGCGCACGCGAGCTCCGACGCGGCCCGCGAGCTCGCCCGGCAGGCGGGCCACCGCTGGCGCAGCTCGCTGCAGACCCGCGTCGTGGTCAGCACGCTGCTCGTGTCGAGCATCGTCGTGGCGATGTTCCTGTCGCTGCTGCTCGAGTCGGTCGGGCGCGGCCTCGTCGAGGCCAAGACCCGCACCTCGCTGGCGGAGGCGGCCTCCGGCGTCGTCGCGCTCGAGGCCGACCCGCGCCTCGCCCAGGACGACGCGGGCGAGGGCGAGGGCGACCAGGTCGGCCGGCTCGAGGACGCCTTCCAGGACCTCGCCCGCCGGGGTGCGGGCAGCGGCAGCAGCGTGCTGCTGGTCGGCGCGGCCGGCACCGGCGGCTCGTTCAGCTCCGGCGAGCTGAGCGACCGCGACGTCCCGGCGTCGCTCGCCGCGCGCCTCGACGAGCGCTCCACGCCGGCGTACGTCTTCGCCCGCACCCACGGGGGGACCGCGGACGAGCCGTCGCTGGTCGTCGGCTCGCCCGTCCGCCTGCCCGTCGCGCTCGGCAGCTACCGGCTCTACCACGTGTTCCCGCTCGACGCGGAGCGCGAGACGCTCAGCCTGGTGCGCCGCACCGCGACGGTGTCGGGCCTGCTGCTGGTCCTGCTCGTCGCCCTCATCACCGGCCTGGTGGGCCGGCAGGTCGTCGCCCCCGTGCGCGCGGCGGCGCGCACCGCGGAGCGGCTCGCGAGCGGCCGGCTCGACGAGCGCCTGACGGTGCGCGGCGAGGACGAGATCGCGCGCCTCGGCTCGAGCTTCAACTCGATGGCCGAGGCGCTGCAGAGCCAGATCCGCCAGCTCGAGGACCTCTCGCGCGTGCAGCGGCGCTTCGTCTCGGACGTCTCGCACGAGCTGCGCACCCCGCTGACGACGGTCCGCATGGCCGCCGACGTGCTGTTCGACGCGCGCGAGGACTTCCCGGCGGGTGCCTCGCGCTCGGCCGAGCTGCTCCAGGCCGAGCTCGACCGGTTCGAGGCGCTGCTCGCGGACCTGCTGGAGATCAGCCGCTACGACGCGGGCGCCGCCGACCTGGACGTCAGCCCGACCGACCTCGCGCCACTCGTGCGCCGGGTGGCCGCGGCCGCCGAGCCGCTGGCCGAGCGCCGGGGGAGCCGGCTCGTGCTGCGGCTCCCGCCCGGTCCGGTCGTCGCCGACGTCGAGCAGATCCGCATCGAGCGCGTGCTGCGCAACCTCGTCGTGAACGCGGTCGAGCACGGCGAGGGCCGTCCGGTCGAGGTGGCGGTCAGCGCCGACGCCGATCGGGTCGTGGTGTCCGTCCGCGACCACGGCGTCGGGCTCAAGCCCGGCCAGGCCGGCATGGTGTTCACCCGCTTCTGGCGCGGCGACCCGTCCCGCGCCCGCACGACCGGCGGGACCGGCCTGGGCCTGGCCATCGCGCTCGAGGACGTCCGGCTGCACGGCGGCTGGCTGCAGGCCGCTGGCGCGCCCGGCCGGGGGTCGGTGTTCCGCATGACGCTGCCGCGCACGGCCGGCGGCACCGTCCCGAACACGCCGCTGGCGGTGCCGCGGTGAGGCGCCTGCTGGCCGTCGTGCTCGTGCTGCTGCTGTCCGGCTGCGGCGGGCTGCCGCTCACCGGCGGCGTGCGCGACGCGGCCGGCGCGCGCGGCGACGAGTCCGACACCGGCGAGATCGTCGTCGTCGCCCCGGGCCCGCAGCCGGGCATGTCGACGACCGCGCTCGTCACCGCCTTCCTGTCCGCGCTCAGCCGCAGCCCGCAGGACGACCACGCCATCGCCCGGCAGTTCCTCGCACCGGGCGTCCCGTGCTGCGGCGGCAGCGGCGAGGTCCTGCTCTACGCCTCGGAGCCCGACGTCCAGGTGACGCCCGACCCGGCGGCCGTCCGCGTCACGTTCACCTCGGTGGGCCGCATCGTGACCGACGGCTCCTACCGCATCTCCGACGACCCGGTCCAGCGGGACCTGCGCATCCGGGACGTCGACGGGGAGCCCCGGCTCGCGTCCGTGCCGCCCGGCCTGTGGCTGGCGCAGGACGACCTCGAGCGCTCGTTCACCCCCTACCAGGTGCACTTCCTCGGCCGGGCCCCCGACGGGTCGCCGACCGGCCGCCTCGTGCCCGACCGGGTCTTCCTGCCGGCTTCGCCCGGCCCGGCCCAGGCGCTCGTCGACGCGGTCCTGCGCGGCCCCACCTCGCGCCTGGGCGACACCGTCCTCAGCGCCGCCCCGACCGGCACGAGCGCGAAGGTCGACCCCGAGGGCGGCGTCGTCACGGTCGACCTGTCCGAGCAGGTCCTCTCGCTCGACACCCGCGCCCGCCAGCGGCTCGCCGCCCAGCTGGTGTGGACGCTCGTCCCCACCTACTCGGGCGTCCGACTGCTCGCGGCCGGCGCGCCGTACCCGGTCGGCGACGTCACCGGGGTCCAGGACCGCGGCGACTGGCGGTCCTACGAGCCGGTGACGGTCGACGCGGACGCCGCGCTGCTCTACGTCGACGACCGCAGGCTCGCCAGCCTGGACGGCGCCCTGCCGGACAGCGCGGTCACCACGGGCGAGCTGCCGGTCGACGGCGCCGCCCAGTCGCCGGTCACCGAGCAGCTGGCGGTCCGCACCCGCCGGTCCGCGCGGCTCGACGAGGTGCGCACCGGGCCGCTGGGCGGGCCGTTCAGCGACCTTCCCGTGCTGAGCGGCCCGGACCTCCGCTCGCTGTCCTGGGGCCCGCGCGAGCAGGGCCTGTGGGTCCTGCAGGTGGGCTCGCCGTCGGTCGTCTGGCGCATCGCCGGCAACGAGGACGCCGAGCGCACGCCGCAGCGGGTGCGCTGGGACAGCCCGCCCGGCGCCGGCCAGCTCACCAC
>CAXTFU010000321.1:0-5400 GCA_964243385.1 uncultured bacterium
CAGCCGTGGTCGGTGCAGCAGGGCGTCGGCGACGGAGTCTCGAACGGGACGAGCGTCCCGCCCGCGGCCGGCTGCACGAGCAGCTCGAGCCGTCCCTGCACGAAGGTGGGGCGGACGTGCGAGCGCGTCACCACTTGGGTCGCCGGGTCGGGCTCGGCGCTGGCGAGCACGCGGACGGTCTCGACGGCCGACGCGTCCAGCACCTGCTGCACCGTCACCGTCCCGACGAGCACGTCGTCGCCGGGGAAGCGGACGAGCCGCCCGCTGCTGCGGGCGGCGTGCGCCGACGCGGCCGCGCGCGCCGCCTCGACCACCTCCTGCGGCCCGGCCGACCGGTCGCCGACGACGAGCCCGGACGGCCCTGCGTGCTCGCCCAGGAGCTCGCTGCAGCAGCGCCACACGTGCTCGGGGTCGGCGTCGACGAGCTCGGCCGACAGTGCGACGTGCGCCAGGTCGCCGGCCCGGGCCCAGTGCGTGGCGAGGCTGTCGTGCGGGGACAGCGGCAGCCGCCGGGCCAGTCCCTGCAGGAACGCGTCCGCATCCGGCTCGCGGACGTGCAGCAGGTCCAGCCCGGCGACCACCACCGTGCGGTGGCGGTGGTGGTCGAGCGTCGACTCCTGCGCCACCGCGGTGCTCATGCGGAGGGCAGGACCCACATCGGGTTCGTGTAGAACCACAGGTCGCGCCACGGGTCGGCGTCGCCGACGACGTCGATGGGCGGACCGGACGGGTCGACCGAGGCGCCGCGCAGGCCGACCCCGAGGCGGTTGCCGTCGGAGCCGCGCAGGCGGACGTAGAAGCCCTGGTCGAGCCGGCCGAGGTCGTAGTTCAGGACGATCCGCTCGGTCTGGCCGCTGACGTCGAACGTGCGGACGACGCGGGTCCCCGGCGCGGTGAAGGTGTCCTGGTCGGTGACCGGGCCGGTGACGGCGCCGCGGATGACGTCGACCTTGGCCAGCTGCGGCACGAACTGCGCCCAGTTCGGCGTGCGCGCCGGGTCGATGCGGATGACGAGGCGCACCGGGGCGCCGCGCCGCGCGGTCAGCACGCCGCCCAGCGGGACCTCCGCGCCGCCCGCACGCAGGCGGACGTCGAGGCCCTCGAGCAGACCGCCGTGGTCGACCCACATGCGGCCCGCGCGGATGCCGTCCATGACGCCGGCGTACGAGGCGTCGGCCGTGCCGACGTGGGTGCGGCTGTAGTAGCCGGGCCAGAAGTCGCCCTGCGTGGTGCTGGGCGTGCCGCCGTACACCGGGTCGTTGTAGAAGCCGTTGTTGGTGAAGTCGCTGCCCGGACCGCGGACGGTCGTGTCGAGGTACACCGAGTGCGAGTCGGAGTTGGCGCTGATCCACCACGGCTTGCCCTCGGCCAGCAGGCTGTCCCACAGCCCGCCGACGGTGGACGTCATCCAGTCGAAGCCGCCGAAGGTGCGGTAGCTCTCGGGCGGGTAGCCGGCGAAGGCGCGCGCCGGGTTCGGCGTGTTGTCGTAGAAGCCGCGGCCCGATCCCGGGCCGCTCGGCCGGGCGATGCCGGCGGCCTGGTGGCCGGGCGCGCCCTCCATGCCGACGGCGATGCGCGGCGCGGTGTCGCGCCAGCCGCGGATCTCGTGCGGCGAGTCGACGCCCTGCCGCGCCGGGTGGTTGGCGAGCATGAGCGCGTCGCGCACGCGGCGCGCGGCGACGGCGTCCTGCAGGAAGGCCAGGCCGTTGCGGGCCAGCGCCTCGTTGGCGGGCGTGTTGTCGGTGGCGCTGCGCACCGCGCCGTCGTAGCCGGCCTCGAACGCCTGCAGCAGCGACACCTCGTCGCGGCCAGGGTGCACGAAGACGGTGCCGTGCTCGGCCGCGGGGATGTTCCACTCGAGGCCCTGGAAGACGAGCATGTCGGGGTACTCGCGACGGGCGGCGCGGATGTCGGGGTTGACGCGCTCGACGCCGACGCGCACGTGCTGCGCCGACCCGTGGTCGGTGATGACCATCCAGTCCAGGCCGAACGCCGAGGCGTGCTGCACGTGGTCGGACACCTTGTACAGGCCGTCCGGTGAGTACTGGGTGTGGATGTGGTGGTCGCCCGCGAGCCACGTGTAGCCGCCGCGCGGCACGCGGCGGCTGGCGCGGGAGGCGGCGGCTGCGGCGGTCGGTCCGCCGAGGATCGACGAGGCGGCGGCTGCGCCGCCGAGGACGCCGGCGCTCTGCAGGAAGCGGCGCCGTCCGAGCCCGCCCTGGGGGAGGTCGCCGTCGCTCACCGACAGGTCCAGCTCCGGACGGGGGGCCTCGTCGTCGTGGCTGTGGCCGTGCTCGTGGGGGTGGTCGTGGGGGTGGTCGTGTCCGTGGCTCATGCCGGCTCCTTGCGACGGGGTGCTCCAGGTCGCGGCGGAGCGAACCAGGGCAGAGCGCCTGCACGACGACGCCCAGGTGAACGGACGGCGACCAGCGGTGGACGGCACGCACCGCTGCGGCACGGACACGGACGGTGGCCGTCCCGATGTGGTGGGCTCGTCGGCTGCACCGGAGCGGGTGGCATGCTGCGTGCATGACGTCACCTGCCGAGCTCGAGGACGCCCTGGTCGTCGCCGTGGACGACTCGCCGGCCGCGCGCGAGGCGCTGCGCTACGCCGCCTCGATGGCGGTCGAGGCGCGCCGCCCGCTGCGCGTCGTGTCGGTGTGGAACTTCGTGCGCGGTCCGGCGCCGGCGCACCAGCCGGACACCCCGCCGACCGTCGAGGCGTGGCAGGCGGAGGCCGAGCGACGGCTGCAGTCGCTCGTCGAGGAGGAGCTCGGCGCGGTCGGCGAGCTCGAGGTGACGACCTTCGCGCTGCACGGCAACACCGTCCCGACGCTGCTGGACGTCAGCGCGGTCGCGCGCCACCTCGTCGTGGGCAGCCGCGGGCGCGGCGGCTTCAGCGGGCTGCTGCTCGGGTCGACCAGCGAGCAGCTCGTCCACTACGCCCGCTCGCCGGTGACCGTCGTGCGCGAGGGCTGCACCACCGCCTGACCCGTCCGAGGTGGGGCCGGGGAGCTCGGGCAGCCGATGATGTGTCAACCATCAGAGGTAGGATGTCCCCCGTGACCCGATGGCTGGACGACCGTGAGCAGCACGCGTGGCGGAGCTTCCTGACCGCGTCGAGCCGTCTGGAGACCCACCTCGCCCGGCGCATGCAGGCCGAGGCGGACATCTCGATCGTCGACTTCCAGGTGCTCGTCGGGCTGAGCGAGGCACCCGACGGACGGCTGCGGGCCTTCGAGCTCGGCCGCAGCCTGCAGTGGGAGAAGAGCCGGCTGTCGCACCAGCTCACCCGCATGGAGCGCCGGGGACTGGTGGTGCGCGAGGACTGCGGCACCGACCGGCGCGGAGCCTTCGTCGTGCTCGCGCCGGCCGGCCGCGACGCGCTCGAGACCGCCGTCCCGCCACATGTCGAGGAGGTGCGGCGCGTCGTGTTCGACCGCCTCACCCCCGAGCAGGTCGACCGGCTGGGGGAGGTCTGCGACGTCCTGCTCGCCGGGCTCGACCCCGACGCCGCCTGCGCCGAGCAGCCCGACGGCCCCTGTGACGCCTGACGCCCCGCACCGCCGGACGGTCGCACCGCGCCGTTGTGCGACGGTTCGACCCCGCTGCGTGCGCGGCTGTCCTACGCTGCCGGCATGCACGCGCTGGCCGGGCCGTACCTCGCGGCAGCGGTCCTGCTCGCCGCCGCGGGCGCCGCGAAGCTGCGTGACCCGCTGCCGCTCGTGCGGGCGCTGCGCTCGGCCCGCCTGCCGGCGTCGACGCGACTGGTCCGCGCGCTGGCGGGCGCCGAGCTCGTGCTCGGCCTGCTCGCGCTCGTCCTCGGGTCGCGCGCGACGGCGGTGCTCGTCTGCCTGTCCTACCTCGCCTTCACCGGCTTCGTGCTGCTCGCGCGGCGGCGCGGCGGCGTGCTGGCCTCCTGCGGCTGCTTCGGCCGCAGCGACACCCCGCCGACCGCGGCCCACGTGGTGGTCACCGCGGCGCTCGCCGCCGTGGCCGCGGCCGTCGGCGTGCGCCCGCTCGGGCCGTTGCCGGGCGTCCTCGACGCCGCCCCGGCCGCCGGCGGCCCGTTGGTGCTCGCGACCGCCGCCGTCGCCGTCAGCGCCTACCTCGTGCTCGCCCTGCTGCCGCTGCTGAGGACGGTCCGATGACCGCGCTGGTCACCGGGCTCACGGTGGCCGTGCTCCTGCAGGCGGTGCTCATCGCCGGCCTGCTGCGCAGCCACGCCGAGATCCTCCGGGCCCTGCACGACCTCGGCGCCGGGCTCGAGCTCGACCGGGCCGGCGGCGGGCCGGTCGCGGTGACCATCGACGGCGTCCGCACGCCGCGCCGGGACGGCGCGCCGGCGCCGACCTCGCTCACCGGCAGCACCCTCGACGGTGAGCGCGTCGCGCTCCGGCTGGACGGCGGCTCGGACGTCCTGCTGGCCTTCCTGTCCTCGGGATGCACCACCTGCCAGGCGTTCTGGACGGCGTTCGCGGCGCCGTCCGTGGTCGTCCCCGGGGGTGCGCGCCTGCTCGTGGTGGTCAAGGACCTCGACGAGGAGAGCCCCAGCGCGCTCGCCGAGCGGCGGCCGCCGGAGGTCGAGGTCATCAGCAGCAGCGCGGCCTGGGACGCCTTCGCCGTCCCGGGATCGCCCTACTTCGTCTACGTCGACGGATCGGGCCGGCTGGTCGGCGAGGGCTCCGCGGCGACGTGGCCCGCTGTCGCGACGCTCATGGAGCAGGCGCACGCCGACCGGCGCCCGCGGGGGCGGACCGACCGCGACGCCCGCGACACCGAGGCGCTCGCCGCCGCCGGCATCCGGCCGGGCGACCCGGAGCTGGACGGCCCGGCGTGACCCTGCCGCTGCTCGTCGTGGGCTTGCCGCTGGCCGTGCTCGCCGCCCTCCGCTCGACCTGGAGCCCTTGAGGTGAGTCGATGCTGACCAGCATCACTCCGCTCGGTGAGCGGAGCAGGGGCAACCGCTGGGCCGTCACGATGACGGCCTACGCGCTCGGCTGCGTGCTGGGCGGCGCCACGACGGGTGTCGTGCTCGGCACGCTCGGTGCCGTGCTGCCGCCGCTCCCCGTGCTCCTGCTGGCGGGGACGGCCTGCCTGCTGGCCGCCGTCGCCGACGCGTGGCCGCGGCGGCTGCCGGGCGGACGCCGGCAGGTCGACGAGGACTTGCTCGGTCGCTACCGCGGCTGGGTCTACGGCGTCGGCTTCGGCTACCAGCTCGGGCTGGGCGTGGTCACCGTCGTCACGAGCGCCGCCACCGTCGCGCTGCTCGCGCTCGCCCTGCTCACCCAGTCCGCAGCCGCGGGGCTGCTGCTCGGCGCCGTGTTCGGCGGCGCCCGCGCGCTGCCCGCCCTGCTGCTGCGCCGGGTCGAGCAGCCGGCCGACGTGCGGGCCGTCGCC
>CAXTFU010000322.1:0-5373 GCA_964243385.1 uncultured bacterium
CCCGTCCGCTCCGCCCCCGCACCCGTCCCCTCCGCCACGGCCCCGTCCACCCCCGCCGCGAGCGCTCCCGCCGCCGAGGACGCCCCGTAGGCTGGGAGCCCGCACGCGGACCGCGTCTGCGCGTCCCGCACACCGTCTGGAGCTCGTCCTGCACTCCTCCCGCCCGCACGACCGCGTGACGGTGCGCGCCCCGGCGAAGCTCAACCTGTCGCTGTCGGTGGGACGCCTGCGCCCGGACGGGTTCCACGAGCTGACGACCGTCTACCAGGCCGTCGGCCTCTACGACGAGGTCGTCGTCACGCGCGCCGACGAGCTGTCGGTCACGGTCTCCGGCAGCGCCGGTGCGCTCGGCGCCGAGGACGTGCCGCTCGACGCGACGAACCTCGCCGTGCGCGCGGTCGCGCTCGCCGCAGCCACGCACGGGCAGGACCCCCGCGTCGCGGTGCACATCGCCAAGGGCATCCCGGTCGCCGGCGGCTGCGCGGGCGGGTCGGCCGACGCCGCCGCGGCGCTCGTGGCCTGCGACGCGCTGTGGGGCACCGCCCTCGGCCGCACCGAGCTGCACGCGCTCGCCGGGCAGCTGGGCAGCGACGTGCCGTTCAGCCTGCACGGCGGCACGGCCCTCGGGACCGGTCGCGGCGAGCACCTCACCGAGGTGCTCGAGCAGGGCAGCTACTCGTGGGTGCTCGCGCTGTTCGACGAGGGCCTGTCGACGCCGGCCGTCTACGCCGAGCTCGACCGCCAGCGCGAGCACGCGCCGCTGCCGGATGGGCAGGCCGGCGTTGCCTCCCCCGACGAGGTGCTCGCCGCGCTGCGCCAGGGCGACGCGGTCGCGCTCGGCCGGGCGCTCGGCAACGACCTCGAGCCGGCCGCGCTGGCGCTGCGCCCGGCGCTGCAGCCGGTGCTCGACACCGCTCGCCGGCTCGGTGCGCTCGGGGCGGTCGTCTCCGGCTCCGGCCCCACGGTGGCCGTGCTCGCCCGCGACGACGCGCACGCCGGTGCGCTCGCCGCGACCCTCGCCGGGCAGGACGTCTGCTCCGCGGTCCTGCGCGCTGACGGACCGGTGTCCGGCGCGCGCCTGGTGGAGGCGGTCTGATGGCGGTCAACCTGGTCAACCTCGAGAACGTGACCGTCGCGCACGGGACGCGGCTGCTCATGGACGGCGTCTCGCTCGGCGTCTCGGAGGGCGACCGCATCGGCATCGTCGGCCGCAACGGCGGCGGCAAGACGACGCTGCTCAAGACGCTCGTGCGCGCGGAGTCGCCGCACTCCGGCCGGGTCACGCACACCAGCGGGCTGCGCGTCGGCGTGCTGACCCAGGACGTCCGCGTCGACGTCCGGCTCACCGCGCACCAGGCGATCCTCGGCGAGACCGCCGAGCACACCTGGGCCGGCGACGCCCGGGTCCGCGAGGTGCTCGACGGGCTCGGTCTGCACGGCATCGGCCTGGACAGCGTGATCGAGACGATGTCCGGCGGGGAGCGCCGCCGGGTCGCGCTCGCGTCGCTGCTCGTGCAGGAGTGGGACCTGCTCGTGCTGGACGAGCCGACCAACCACCTCGACGTCGAGGGCGTGGCCTGGCTGGCCGCGCACCTGAAGGGCCGCACGTCGTCGCAGGCGCACCTCGTCGTCACGCACGACCGGTGGTTCCTCGACGAGGTCAACAGCCGCACGTGGGAGGTCCACGACGGGGTCGTCGACGCCTACGAGGGCGGCTACTCCGCGTACGTCCTGGCGCGCGCCGAGCGCGACCGCATGGCCTCGACGACGGAGCAGAAGCGCCTGCAGCTGGTGAAGAAGGAGCTCGCGTGGCTGCGGCGCGGCCCGCCCGCGCGCACCAGCAAGCCGCAGTTCCGCATCGACGCGGCCAACGCCCTCATCGCCGACGAGCCGCCGGCGCGCGACGACATCGCCCTGCAGCGCTTCTCGGCCGCCCGGCTCGGCAAGACGGTGTACGAGCTGCACGGCGTCACCCTCGCGTTCGGCAAGAAGGTCCTGCTCGACGGCGTCGACTGGAACATCGGCCCGGGCGACCGGGTCGGCGTCGTCGGCGTGAACGGCGCGGGCAAGTCGACGATGCTCAAGCTGCTCGTCGGGCAGCAGGAGCCCGACAGCGGCCGCGTCGTCATCGGCCAGACGGTCAAGCCGGCCTACCTCTCGCAGGAGGTCGCCGAGCTCGACCCGGCGCTGCGCGTGCTCGAGGCCGTCGAGCAGGTCGCCAAGGTCGTCGACCTCGGCGGCGGCAAGACGATCGGTGCGTCCTCGCTGGCCGACCGCTTCGGCTTCACCGGCAACGCCCAGTGGACGCGCGTCGGCGACCTGTCCGGCGGCGAGCGCCGGCGGCTGCAGATCCTGCGGCTGCTCATGGGCGAGCCGAACGTGATCCTGCTCGACGAGCCGACGAACGACCTCGACATCGACACGCTGAACGCGCTCGAGGACCTGCTCGACGGCTGGCCCGGCACGCTGATCGTCGTCAGCCACGACCGCTACTTCCTCGAGCGGGTCACCACGGTGACCGCCTCGCTCATGGGTGACGGCACCGTGGCGGCGCTGCCGGGCGGGGTCGAGGAGTACCTCGCCAAGCGGGTGCGTCAGGCGCCGGCTGCGGCGCCGAAGAGCAAGGGCGGCGGTGACAGCCGGGCGGCCAAGAAGGAGCTGTCCCGCGTCGAGCGCGAGATCGCCCGGCTGGACAAGCGGACGACCGAGCTCGAGGCCGCGATGGCCGCACAGGCGGCGGACTTCGCCGCGGTCGCGTCGCTCGACGAGCAGCTGCGCGCCGTGCAGGCCGACAAGTCGGCGCTCGAGGACAGCTGGCTCGAGCTCTACGAGGCCAGCGAGGCCTGAGCCAGACTGCTGCTGCGCGAGCTCAGCGTCGCCGGCCCTCGAACAGGGGGCCGGTGACGTCGTCCTCGGACGGCACGCGCGTCGTCGTGCGGCCCCGCTCGCGCAGCAGGCGGGCCAGCACGACGGCGTCGCGCAGCGCCGCACCTCCGGGGTCGTTGTTGGTGTAGACGTAGGCGGTCTCGTCGTCGTCCCACGTCTCGGCGAGGCGGACGGCCCAGTCGCGCAGGACCGCCGGGTCGTACGGCCACACGGCCTCGCCGCCGCCGGCGTGCAGCCGCAGGTAGCCCCAGCCGGCCGTCCGCCACAGCGGGACGACGGGCGCGCCCCCGCGGTCGGCCCAGACGAGCGCGGCGCCGCGGGCGGTCAGGACGTCGCGCAGGTCGGCGTTCCACCAGCTCTCGTGCCGCGGCTCGACCGCGACCCTCGTCCCGGCCGGGAAGCAGGCGAGGCAGGCGTCGAGGCGCTCGGGCTCGCACTGGAGGTCCGGCGGCAGCTGGAGCAGCACGGCGCCCAGGCGCGGGCCGAGGGCGTCGACCCGGTCCATCAGCCGGGCGACCGGCTCCTCGGGCTCGCGCAGCCGCTTGACGTGCGACAGGAACCGCGACGCCTTCATCGTCAGCACGTAGTCCGCCGGGGTGCGCTGCGCCCACGACGCGACGACCTCCCGGGCGGGCAGCCGGTAGAACGAGGCGTTCACCTCGGTCGTGGCGAACGCAGCGGCGTGGTGCTCGAGCCAGCGCCGCTGCGGCAGCGCCGGCGGGTAGAACCGGCCGCGCCAGTCGCGGTACTGCCAGCCGGACGTGCCGACGAGGACGGGCATCCCGCGCGCCTACCCCGTCGCGCGTGGCCCACCGGCAGCCGGGTAGGCGCAGGTCGGCGCTCCGGGCCCGGGCGCCGTCGCCGCGCAGGACAGGACCCTCGACCATGGCAGACCCCCGCACCGGCGGTCGCTCCGCGAACTCCACCGTGGCGACGGTCTTCGGCGCCGTCTACGCGCTGGTCGGGCTCGCCGGCTTCTTCGTCAGCGAGACGTTCGCCGGGACCGACGACGACACGCTGCTCGGCTTCGAGGTCAACCACCTGCACGACCTCGTGCACCTGCTCATCGGCCTGGCGCTGCTGGCCGCCTCCCGGCGCACCGAGTCGGCGCGGCGGCTGAACCTGCTCATCGGCGGGACGTACGTCGTGCTCGGCCTGGTCGGCTGGTTCGTCGACGACACGGCGGCGAACGTCATCGCGCTCAACGAGCCCGACCACCTGCTGCACCTCGCGTCCGGCGCCGTCCTCGTCGGCGTGGCCCTCGGCGCCGACCGGCGCGCCCGCTCGCGCGTCTGAGCCTGGCAGTTCACGGGTTCGTGACCTCCCGTCGTTGACCGCGACGCCGTCCGCGGGGACGGTGAGCGCTCCCGCGTCCGTGCGGGCCCGGCGAAGGGGCGGCATGACGACCGAGCTCGCGGACGCAGCGCGCAGATGACGGTCCGGCACACCACGCTGGCCGGCCGCTCGTGGACCTTCGCCTCGTTGAGCGACCTGCTCGCCAAGGCGACCCCAGCCCGCTCGGGCGACGTGCTGGCGGGCTGCGCCGCGCAGTCCGAGCAGGAGCGGGTGGCCGCGCAGCACGTGCTGGCCGACCTGCCGCTCGCGACCTTCCTCGACGAGCACGTCGTCGCGCCCGAGGACGACGACGTCACGCGGCTGATCCTCGACACGCACGACCGGGCCGCCTTCGCGCCGGTCGCGACGCTCACCGTCGGGGCGTTCCGCGACTGGCTGCTGGCGCGCGCCGCCGAGCGCGACGAGGCGGCGCTGTCCGGCCTGGCCCGCGGGCTGACGCCGGAGATGGTCGCAGCGGTCTCCAAGCTCATGCGGCTGTCCGACCTCGTCGCGGTGGGCCGCCGGACCCGGGTGGTCACCGGCCTGCGCGGCACGCTCGGGCTGCCCGGGCGCCTCGCGTCGCGCCTGCAGCCCAACTCGCCGACGGACGACCCGGTCGAGATCACCGCGGGCCTGCTGGACGGCCTGCTGCACGGCTGCGGCGACGCCGTCGTCGGCATCAACCCCGCCACCGACTCGCCGCAGTCGACTCGGGCGCTGCTCGAGCTCGTCGACGCGGTCCTGACGCGCTACGAGATCCCGACGCAGTCGTGCGTGCTCGCCCACGTCACGACGACGCTGCGGGTGCTCGAAGCGGGGGCGCCGGTCGACCTCGTCTTCCAGTCGGTCGCCGGGACGCAGGCCGGCAACCGCGGCTTCGGCGTCACCCTCGACCTGCTCGCCGAGGCGCGGGCCGGCGCGCTCGCCCTCGGCCGCGGGACGGTAGGCGGCAACGTCACCTACTTCGAGACCGGGCAGGGCTCGGCGCTGTCGGCCGGCGCCCACCGCGGCGTCGACGGGCGGCCGGTCGACCAGCAGACGCTGGAGTGCCGGGCCTACGGCGTGGCCC
This sequence comes from uncultured bacterium, assembly GCA_964243385.1. GTDB lineage: Bacteria > Actinomycetota > Actinomycetes > Mycobacteriales > SCTD01 > SCTD01. The sequence goes on from CAXTFU010000322.1 coordinate 5,291, forward strand.
GGCACTTCGACCCGCTGCTCGTGAACACGGTCGTCGGCTTCATCGGGCCGGAGTACCTCTACGACGGCAAGCAGATCATCCGC
>CAXTFU010000323.1:0-5372 GCA_964243385.1 uncultured bacterium
GTGCTGTTCCCGACCGACGTCGCGCTGCCGACGACCCCCCACGACTAGGTCCGCTTGGACGCCGGCTCCGGCGCGGCGGGCGCGGCCTACATCACCGACAGCTCGGACTCGGGGCCGAACGGCCTGGTCGTCGTCGACCTCGCGACCGGCGAGAGCTGGCGGCGCCTGCACGAGCACCCGAGCACGCAGGCCGCGCTGCCGCCGGACCTGCGCATGGTGGTCGAGGGCTCGGACTTCGTGGAGCGCAGCGAGGACGGCAGCACCTCGCCGGTGCGGATGGGCGCCGACGGCATCGCGATCAGCGCCGACGGCGAGCGCCTCTTCTACTGCCCGCTGGCCGGCCGGCGCTGGTACAGCGTCGCCACCGACGCGCTCTGGGACCGCTCGCTGGACGACGCGGCCGTGGCCGCGACCGTGCGGGACGAGGGCGACAAGGGCTGCGTCAGCGACGGCCTGGAGACCGACGACGCCGGCCGGCTGTACGTGACGGACGGCGAGCACGACGCGGTCCACCGCCGGCTCCCGGACGGCACCTGGGAGACCGTGGTGTCGGACCCGCGGCTGCTCTGGCCCGACACCATGTCCGTCGCCCCGGGCTGGCTCTACGTGACGGCCAACCAGCTGTACCGGCAGGCGAAGTACCGGGCGGGACGCGACGAGCGGCGCCCGCCGTACGTGCTGTTCCGCACGCCGATCGACGCGGGCCCGGTGCAGCTGCGCTGAGCTCGGCGCGCCGCCCACCGGGACGTCGCGGTCCCGTCACGGGCCGCCGGTCGCCCCGACGGCGGCCGTGGACGCCGTCCTCGACCTGCTCGGCCGCGCCCGCGGACGGGTCCTGCGCGGCCAGGCTGCCGCGCCGGTCGCGTCCTGTGACGTCGGTGATCTTCAGGTGAGCGGTGCACCCGCCGAGATCTGCGCCAGACGACGACGACGGTGGGGGCGATGACACGGCACGACGAGGTGGCGCGGCTGCTCGAGCTGGCCGAGCACGGGCTGCTCGACCAGCCCGTCGACAGCGAGCTCGAGGCGGTCGTGCGCCTGGCGGCCGCGACGGCCGGGGTGCCGACGGCCACGATCAACCTGCTCGACGACACGCGCCAGTGCCAGCTCGCGACGGTCGGCTTCGCCGGCGCCGACAGCGCGCGCGCCGACTCCATGTGCGCCGTCCGCCTGCGAGACGGCCGGACGGTCGTGGTCCCGGACGCGCGCGAGCACCCCGACCACGCCGACAACCCCTGGGTGACGGGGGAGCGGGCCCGGGTGCGCTTCTACGCGTCCGCGCCGCTGGTCACCGCGGCCGGCAGCGTGCTCGGGACGCTGTGCGTGTTCGACCTCCAGCCCCGCACGCTGACCGCCGCCCAGGTGGCGCTGCTCGAGGACGCCGCGTCCCTCGTGGTCGCGCTGTTCGAGCGGCGCCGGCAGACGCGGGCCTACGCCCACGTGGCCGCCGAGGTCGACGAGCAGCGGGAGCTGCTCGCCCTGACGCTGCAGGAGATGGAGGCGCACCGCGAGCTCACCGACGCGGTCCTCGAGACGGTCGACGTGGGCATCGTCGCGGTCGACGCGACCGGCCGCCTCACCATGTTCAACCGCACCGCCCGGGCGTGGCACGGCGAGGACGCCGACCCCGACGTCGAGCCCGGCGAGCACGCGGTGCGCTACCGGATGCTGAGCGCGGACGGGCGGAGCGTGCTGCGCCCCGAGGCGGTGCCGATCGCCCGGGCGCTCCGCGACGGCGTCGTCGCGGGCGCCGAGCTGCTGCTGGCCCCGCACGGGCGCCCCGCAGTGCGCGTGGTCGCCAACGGCCGGGCGCTGTGCGACAGCCGTGGCCGGGTGCTCGGCGCCGTCGTCGCCCTGACCGACGTGACGGTCGAGCGGCAGCGGCAGGCCGACCTGGTGGCCGCGCACACCGCGCTCGTGCAGGACAACGCCGACCTCGCCCGCCGGGCCCAGCACGACCCGCTCACCGGGCTGCCGAACCGGCAGCTGCTGCACGAGCACCTGCGGGACGTCCTGGACGGCCGGCCCGGCCGGGCCGCCGAGCGCGGCGCGTCCGTCGGGGTGCTGTTCATCGACCTCGACGGCTTCAAGAGCGTGAACGACTCGCTCGGGCACGCCGCGGGTGCCCGGCTGCTGGTGGGGGCCGCCCGCCGGCTCCGGGCCTGCCTGCGGGGTCGCGACCTGGTGGCCCGGCTCGGCGGCGACGAGTTCGTCATGGTGTGCAGCGACCTGGACGAGCCGGGCACCGCCACGACCATCGCCGCGCGGGTGCAGCGGGTGCTCGCCGAGCCGCTGGTCCTCGGCGGCGCCGTCCTCGAGGTGCGCGGCAGCATCGGGGTCGCCGTCAGCGACGACGACAGCACCTGCGACGGGCTCCTGCACGCCGCCGACCTCGCGATGTACCGCGCCAAGCGCGCCGCGAGCCGCCCGCTGCCCGAGCAGCGGCGGCAGGACGGCTCGTCCGTCCCAGGCTCAGGCTGAGCGCGCCGGGGGCCGGCCGCTCGCGTTGGTCAGGCCGCTGCGGAGGTCAGGCCGCCTGGGCGACGCCGAGCGCGCGTCCGGCCTCGCGCGCGGCCGACAGCGCGTCGCGCTGCATCTCGGCGGCCAGGTCGGTGAACTCGTCGAGCGCCGGGTTCACGCCGACGAGGGTGAACTCGCGCTCGACGACCGTGAGGTCGGCGCCCCAGACGTCACCCAGGACGCGTCGCAGGTAGGCGGTGGAGTGGTCCCAGCCCTCGCGCGGGGTCCCGGCGCCGTAGGCACCGCCCCGGACGGTGGCCAGCACGACCGGCGTGCCGGACAGCAGCGGCGGACCGCCGGCGGCGGCGCGGGGGTCGGTGATGACGAGGTCGATCCAGGCCTTGACGTGCTGCGAAACCCCGAAGTTGTACAGCGGGACGGCGAGCAGGACGGCGTCTGCCTGGACGAGCTCGTCGACGAGCGCGGCGGCCAGGGAGCCGGCGGCCCGCTGCTCGGCCGTGCGGTCGGCCTCGGGGGCGAAGGAGCCGGCGACGGCCTGGCCCCAGGCGTCCGAGGGCAGCGGGTCGGCGCCGAGGTGGCGGCGGACGACGCGGTCGCCGGGGTGGGTCGTCAGCCACTCCTGCTCGACCACGTCGGCGATCTCGCGGCTGGCCGATCCGTCGGTGCGGATGCTGGCGTCGATGCGGAGCAGGGTCATGGGGTGCCTCTCGGGCCGTACGGGCTAGGTGACGTGACAACCGTAGAAGGACAGAACGTCTGCGTCAAGAACATCTGCTCCGAGAACACCGGTGCGGCGAGGCGTACGCTCCGGGGGTGAGCACGGCCACCCGTCCGGAGCGCGCCGCCTGTGCCGGCGGTGCCGACGACGCGGCCTGCCCGACCGACGGTGCTGCACGACCGGACCTGACCTGGCTGCTGCACCGGGCGGCGCAGCGGATGCGGCGGGTGCTCGACGGCGTCGCCGTCGCCCAGGGGCTGACCGGGGGCGTCCGGGACTGGATCGTGCTGTCCGCGGTCCTCGACGAGCCGGGGCGCACCCAGCTCGCGCTGGGCCACGAGCTCGGCGTCGACAAGTCGACCCTCACCTCGCTGCTGGACCGGCTGGAGCGGGAGGGGCTCGTGGTCCGGCGCGCCGACCCGCGTGACCGCCGCGCCCGCATCCCCGTGGTGACCGACCGCGGGCGCGAGGTGCAGGAGCGCGTGGCCCGCGAGCGCGAGCGCGCCGAGGCGGCGGTGCTGTCCGCCCTGCGCCCTGGCGAGCGCGCCCTGCTGCGCGATCTGCTCGACCGGCTCGCCGGAGCGGGCGAGGGCGGCCCCGGCTCCTGCATGTAGCCGGCTCCTGCACGGGCCGGTCCTGCGCGCAGCCGGTCCTGCGCGGGCCGGCTCCTGCGCGGGATGGCTCCGGCACGCAGCCGTTCGGCGCCCGCCCGTGCTCGCCTGCCGGTGCGGCCTGCTCGTGCTCGCGATCGGGCCGCCCCGTCCTGCGCGGCTCTTCGCTGCTGGCCTGAAAGTGCTTGCATGATGCAAGTGGTCGCCGTACGGTGCGACGACGGTGGCCGCTCGCGCCACCCGGACCCGGCCGCGCGGCCGGGTCCACCGCCCGCACCCCACCGCCCTCACCCCACCCGCTCCCGGAGGAGACCCCGTGCCCGGTCAGGACTTCACGACCACGTTCACCGTCGACCAGAGCCCGCAAGAGGTCTTCGCCGCCGTCACCGACGTCCGCTCCTGGTGGTCGGAGTCGATCGTCGGCGACTCGGCCGAGCTCGGGGACGTCTTCCTCTTCGAGGTGCCCGGCGTGCACCGCACGACGCAGACCCTGACCGAGGTCGTCCCCGGGCGCAGGGTCGTCTGGCACGTCACCGACAGCTGGCTCGGCTTCGTGCGGGACACCTCCGAGTGGGAGGGCACCGACGTGGTGTTCGAGATCGAGGCGGCCGGCGGCCGGACCGAGGTGCGCTGCACGCACGTCGGGCTCGTCCCGGACGTCGAGTGCTACGACGCCTGCAGCAGCGCCTGGTCGTCCTACCTGGCCGGCAGCCTGCGCGACCGCATCACCACCGGCACCGGCGACCCGTTCCGCGGCGGCGACTTCGACAGCGAGCGGGCCCGGCACGACGCGGTGAACGGCGCCCTCGACAGCGCGGCCGTCTGACCCGGACGGCACGGACGTGCGCCCGTCAGCTCGCGGCGTGCGCCAGCCGCTCGCGCATGCATGCGGCCTTGGGCTCGGGCATGCCGGGTCCCGGCCGTGCCTCGAGCTCGGCGAGGTCGGCGACGTCGCCGCAGTGCTCGCAGCGGACGTGCGCGGTGACGGGGCCGCCGCACGGCGCGTGCGCGTACAGCACCGGCGGGCCGTCCGGGGCGGCCCAGCGGTCGCCCCACTCGGTGAGCGCGATGACGACGGCCGCGAGCTCGCGGCCGCTGTCGGTGAGCAGGTACTCGGCGCGGCCCGAGCCGGCCGGCGTCTCGCGGCTGGTCATGAGCCCGGCGGCGAGGAAGCCGTCGAGGCGGCTCTTCAGGACGTTCGTGGCCATCCCGAGCCGCAGGAAGTCGTTGTAGCGGGTGGCCCCGGCGAACAGCGCGTTGCGGACGATGAGCAGGCTCCAGCGCTCACCGACGAGCTCCAGCGCGCGCGCCGCCGAGCAGGTCTCCGCGTCGTACGTCCGTCCCAGCACCGGACCAGCCTAGCCGAGCAGCTTGCATCACGGCAGCGGCCGGGTGGGACCGGTCGTGGAGCGGACCGCGGGCCGGCGTCCTGCCCCCGAGCCGCGCCGCTGCGCCCGGCAGGACCGGACGGTGCCGTCAGCCGCTGCGCCGTCGGCGGGCCCGCACGACGGCCAGGCCCGCCGCACCGGCCAGGCCCGCCGCACCGGCCAGCGCTGCCGCAC
>CAXTFU010000324.1:0-4089 GCA_964243385.1 uncultured bacterium
AGCCGGACCTCCCGCTACGCGCCGCCGGCCCTCGCCCGCGTCGCGCGCGACCTGCGCCGCCGGGCCACCGGGGCGCCCGACGCCCTCGTGGGGGTCTTCCCGGGCAGCCCGCACGCGCTGACGGTGCTGCAGGGGTCGGAGGTCGCCGGTGGCTGGTCCTGGCGCAGCTGGCACGTCTACCCCGACGCCGGCGAGGTCGTCCGCACCCGCTCGCGGCTGGTCGCCCCGGGCCCGCGGGCGCAGCAGGATCCGGGGGCGGACGCATGAGCCCGCGCTCGCTCAAGCTGCTGGCCGCCGTCCTCGTCCTGGCCGGCATCGCCGGCATCTTCGCGCTCTCGCAGCGCGGCTCGGTGCGCTCGCACGTCCTGCGCACCTACGACGTCGTCTCGCAGGAGGGCGACAGCTACGTGCTGCGCTCGGGCAAGACGGTCACCGCGACGGCCGCCGACATCCGCGGCGCCTGGAAGCCGGCCGAGGAGCTCACCGACCCGGGCGGCACGTTCCTGCGCTACGCCGACGACATCGTCGCGGTGACGCCACGCGCCGAGGGCGGCTCGACGGTCTACCTGGACGACGAGGACCGCGGCTACAACAGGTGGTTCCCGTACGTGGTGGGCTTCTGGGGCTTCGGCGGGGGCGGCGGCCCGATCGGGAGCACCCGCGGCGGCGGCCCGGGGGCCGGCAAGTGAGCTCGCGCGCCGCCCGCCTCGTGCTGGCGGCGGCGACCGTCGCGTTCGCGCTCGGCCCGGCCGGGCCGGCCCGGGCGGCCAACCCGGTGTTCGACCCCGAGGACGACGCCGAGATCGCCGCCTCGCTCGCCGAGGCCACCGAGGTGCAGGACGTCTGCTACGGCTACGCGCTCGAGGTGCAGGACCAGGACACCGGCGAGTGGTCGGGCTCGTACGCGAGCTCCAGCGCCGGCGAGGGCGTCCGGGCGTCCGCCACCCCGGCCTGCAGCGACGGGGTCGTCGAGCTGGTCGCCCGCATCACCTACACGGCGTCGTACTCCGAGGCCGAGGACAGCGCCGCCTGGGACCTCGCGAGCACCGTCGAGGGCATCAGCATCACCGACGTCGAGGACCTCGGCTTGTCGTCCGGCGACCTGCTGTCGGACGAGGTGAGCGCCACGACGCTGCAGAACGCCGTCCTCGCCCTGCCGCGGCTGGCCGCCGAGCAGGCGGGCCTGCCGCCCGTCGTGCTGGAGCCGAACCCCTCCCCGCTGCCGGCCGGCGCCCGCCCGACGGGCACCCCCGGCAGCGACTGGCTGCGCGAGAACGGCGCCCTGCTGCTCGTCTGCGTGGCCGCGGTCGTCGCCGGACTGCTCGTGCTGCTCGCGTCCCTGCGCTCGCGCGGACCGCGCGCCGCGGACCGCCCCGACCAGCGCCCGCCACGCGTCCGCAGCTTCGGCCCGCCGCCGGGGGCCCGCCCCGGCCCGCCGTCCCCCGACCCCTGGAGCAGCTGATGAGCCCGACCGCATGACCGTCGACCTGCTGGACGAGCTCGTCCGGGGCGTGCTCGCGACGCTCGCGTACGCCGCGGTGGGCACCGTCGTGCTGGCGCTCGGCTACGTGGTGCTCGACGCCATCACGCCGGGCAACCTGCGGCACCTCGTGTACGCCGACCACAACAGCAACGCCGCGGTCCTGGCCGGGGCGAACGTGCTGGCCGTGGCGGCGATCATCACCACGGCGATCGTCACGGCCGACGACGACCTCGGGCGGGGCGTCGTGGACTCGCTCGTCTACGGGCTGCTCGGCATCGGCCTGCTCGCCGCGTCGTTCAAGGTGCTCGACCGGCTGACCCCCGGCGACCTCGGCGCGATCTGCACCGACCCCCAGGGCAGCCCGGCGGTGTACGTCACCGCGGCCTTCCAGGTCGGGCTCGGCGCGGTCCTCGCGGCCGCCATCTCGTGAGCACCCGCCGGTGACCGCACCGGTGGCGGTGCCGCCGGCCGGGCCGGACGCCCCGCCGCTGCGGCTGCCCGTCGGCCAGCGCGCGGCCCGGCTCGTGCTGCTGTCGGCGGTGTTCGCCTGCGCCGCGTGCGGGCTGGTGTACGAGCTGGCGCTCATCGCCCTCGGGCAGTACCTCGTCGGCGGCAGCGTCTACCAGACCTCGCTCGTGCTCGGCGTCTTCGTCTGCTCGATGGGGCTCGGCTCGTTCGCCAGCAAGCCGCTGCTGCCCCGGGCGGCCGCCGGCTTCGCGGCCGTCGAGCTGGCGCTCGCGCTCACCGGCGGGCTGTCGGTGCTCGGCCTGTACGCCGCCTACTCCTGGCTCGACCTCTACACCCCGGCGCTCATCGCGACGTCCGTCGTCGTCGGCGGCCTCATCGGCGCCGAGGTCCCGCTGCTCATGCAGCTGCTGCAGCGCATCCGGGCGCAGGACGCGGGCGAGGCCACCGCCGACCTGTTCGCGGTCGACTACGTCGGCGCGCTCGCCGGCGGGCTCGCCTTCCCGTTCCTGCTGCTGCCGGTGTTCGGGCAGGTCCGCGGCGCGGTCGTCGTCGCGGCCGTGAACCTGCTGGCCGCCGTCGTCATCGTCGTCCTGCTGCGGGACGCGCTGTCGGCGCGCGCCCGGCGGGCCGTCACCGCGGGCGTGGTCGTCGTCGCGCTCGCCCTCGGCCTGGCCGGCGCGACCGCCGGGAGGTTCCTCGTGTCGGCCCGGCAGGCGCTCTACGACGACCCCGTCGTGGTGGCGCTGCGCTCGGACTACCAGGAGATCGTCGTCACCGAGTCGGGCGCGACCGACGACGTGCGGCTGTTCCTGGACGGCGACCTGCAGTTCTCGACCACCGACGAGCACCGCTACCACGAGGCCCTCGTCCACCCCGCCGTGCTGCCGGGCACCCGGAGCGTGCTCGTGCTCGGCGGCGGCGACGGCCTCGCGGCGCGCGAGGTGCTGCGCCACCGGTCGGTCGAGCGGGTCGTCGAGGTCGAGCTCGACCCGGAGGTCCTGCGCCTCGCGCGCACCGACCCGCGCATGGTCGCCGCCAACGAGGGGTCCCTCGACGACCCCCGCGTCGAGGTGGTCGTCGACGACGCGCTGCGCTGGCTGCGCACGGCGCAGGAGCAGTTCGACGCGGTCGTCGTCGACATGCCCGACCCGGACGCGCCGGCCACCGCGAAGCTCTACTCGCAGGAGTTCTACGGCCTGGTGGCGCGCGCGCTCGCGCCGGGCGGGCGGCTGGCGGTGCAGGCCGGGTCGCCGTGGTTCGCGCCGGAGGCCTTCTGGTGCATCGACGCGACGGTCGCCGCCGCCGGGCTGTCGACCACCACGTTCCACGTCGACGTGCCGAGCTTCGGCGACTGGGGCTTCGTGCTGGCCGCCCGCGGCGCCGCCCCGGTGCCGTCGGTCGACCCGGCGGTGGCCGGGCAGCTGCAGTTCCTCGACGGCGACGTGCTGGCCGCCGCCACCGTGTTCCCGCGCGACCGCGGTCGCGACCGCTTCCGGGTCGAGGCCAGCACGCTCGACCGGCCGCGGATCCTCGAGTACGAGGCCCGCGGCTGGCGCGGCTACTGACCGGCCGCACCCCGCGCGCAGCGGCCGGCCGGTGGCGTCGGACGTCACAGCCGCCCGCCCGCGCGACGAGCGCCGCGCCCGCATAGCCTCGGGACGTGGCGGACTTCCCGGACGTGCGGCTGCACGTCGTGACCGGCAAGGGCGGCGTGGGCAAGACCACGGTCGCCGCGTCGCTCGCGCTGGCGCTGGCCGGCGGCGGCAAGCGGGTGCTGCTCGTCGAGGTCGAGGGGCGCCAGGCGCTGGCGCAGCTGTTCGACACGCCGCCGCTGCCCTACGAGGAGCGCAAGGTCGCGGTCGCGCCCGGCGGCGGCGACGTCGTCGTCCTGTCGATCGACCCCGAGGACGCGCTGCTCGACTATTTGCACATGTTCTACCGGCTGTCCCCCAACGGGGTGGGCGCCCGCGCGCTGCGGCGGATGGGCGCCATCGAGTTCGCGACGACGATCGCGCCCGGCCTGCGCGACGTCCTGCTCACCGGCAAGATCAAGGAGGCGGTCGTGCGCCCGCGCGGCAAGGGCACGCCCGGGCAGTCCGGCCACGTCTACGACGCCGTCGTCGTCGACGTGGCCGGAC
>CAXTFU010000324.1:4099-5367 GCA_964243385.1 uncultured bacterium
CGTCGACGCGCCGCCGACCGGGCGCATCGCCCGGTTCCTGAACATCAGCTCCGAGGTCGGCGGCCTGGCCAAGGTGGGGCCGCTCAAGACCCAGTCGGACGGGGTCATGGCCGTGCTCCGGTCGCCGCAGACCGCGGTGCACCTGGTGACGCTGCTCGAGGAGATGCCCGTGCAGGAGACGATCGACGGCGCGGCCGAGCTCGCCTCGGTCGGCCTGCCCGTCGGCGGCGTGATCGTCAACGCCGTCCGCGCGCCGCTGCTCTCACCGCTGGCCCTGCGCGACGCCGAGGCCGGCGCCCTGGACCGCGCGGCGATCGCCGCCGGCCTGGAGAAGGCGGGCATCGACGCGCCGGACGCCCTCGTCGGCGCGCTGGCCGCCGAGGCCGGCGACCACGCCACCCGGGTGGCCCTCGAGGAGCGCGGGCGCGACGCGCTCGCCGCGCTCGAGACGCCGACCTACGAGCTGCCGCTGCTCGCCGACACCGTCGACCTGTCGAGCCTGTACGAGCTGGCCGGCCTGCTCAAGGCGCAGGGGCTCGCGTGAGCGCCTCCCGCCCGGCGACGCCCCGCTTCGACGTCGACGCCGTCCTCGACAGCGCGAAGATCCTCGTGTGCACGGGCTCCGGCGGGGTCGGCAAGACGACCACCGCCGCCTCGCTCGCCCTGCGCGCGGCCGAGCGCGGGCGCCGCACGGTCGTGCTCACCATCGACCCGGCGCGCCGGCTGGCGCAGTCGATGGGCCTCACCGAGCTCGACAACACCCCCCGCCGGGTCGAGGGCACCGACGGCGCGGCCGGCGGCTCGCTCGACGCGATGATGCTCGACATGAAGCGGACGTTCGACGAGATCGTCCTCACCCACGCCGAGCCCGCCAAGGCCGAGGCGATCCTCGCGAACCCCTTCTACCAGGCGCTCTCGTCCTCCTTCGCCGGGACGCAGGAGTACATGGCGATGGAGAAGCTCGGTCAGCTGACGGCCACCGGCGACTACGACCTCGTCGTCGTCGACACCCCGCCGACCCGCTCGGCGCTGGACTTCCTGGACGCCCCGGAGCGCCTGACGACCTTCCTCGACGGGCGCATGATCCGCATCCTGCTCACGCCGGCCAAGGCGGGCGGCAAGGCCTACCTGAAGGTGCTGTCGAGCTCGATCGGGCTGTTCACGAGCGTGATCACGAAGATCATCGGCGCGCAGGTGCTGCAGGACGTCTCGCAGTTCATCGCCGCCCTCGAGACCATGTTCGGCGGCTTCCGCGAGCGCGCCCAGGG
>CAXTFU010000325.1:0-5364 GCA_964243385.1 uncultured bacterium
GAGCAGGCCGGCGTCGACACCCGCGTGCAGACGGCGATCACCATGGGCCAGGTCGCCGAGCCGTACATCCCGCGCCGGGCGATGCGACACCTCGACAAGGGCCGCGTCGTCATCTTCGGGGCCGGCGCCGGCATGCCGTTCTTCTCGACCGACACGGTCGCGGCGCAGCGCGCGCTCGAGATCGGCTGCCAGGCGCTGCTCATGGCCAAGTCCGTGGACGGCGTCTACGACAGCGACCCGTCGTCGAACCCGGACGCGGTGAAGTTCGACAGCGTCAGCTACGCCGAGGTGCTCAGCCGCGACCTCAAGGTGGCCGACGCCGCCGCCTTCAGCCTGTGCATGGAGAACGACCTGCCGATCGTCGTGTTCGCGCTGCAGGAGGACGGCAACATCGGACGTGCGGTGCGCGGTGAGAAGATCGGCACCCTCGTGAGCAGCACCACCGAGGCAGGAGCAGCGCAGTGATCGACGAGACCCTCCTCGACGCCGAGGAGAAGATGGACAAGGCCGTCACGGTCGCCAAGGACGACTTCGGCGGCATCCGCACCGGACGAGCGACGCCGGGGATGTTCGCCAAGATCGTCGTCGACTACTACGGCGCGGTCACCCCGATCAACCAGCTGTCGTCGCTGACGGTCCCCGAGCCGCGCATGGCGGTGATCAGCCCGTACGACAAGAGCTCGCTGGGGATCATCGAGCGCGCCATCCGCGACTCCGACCTCGGCGTGAACCCGACGAACGACGGCGCCATCATCCGCATCGTCTTCCCGCAGCTCACCGAGGAGCGGCGCCGCGAGTTCATCAAGGTCGCGCGCACCAAGGCCGAGGACGCCAAGATCGCGATCCGCAACATCCGCCGCCGCGCCAAGGAGGAGCTCGACCGGCTCGTCAAGGACGGCGAGACGGGCGAGGACGAGGTCACCCGCGCGGAGAAGGAGCTGGAGAAGACCACGGCGCAGTACGTCAGCAGCGTCGACGAGCTGCTGAGGCACAAGGAAGCCGAGCTGCTCGAGGTGTGAGCGACGATCTCGTGTCGGCGTTGGACAGAGCGCCGTCCCCTCCTGAGGGCGCTCCCGGCAAGCGCCAGCCCGGCCGCGCGGGGCGCAACCTGCCGGCGGCGATCGGCGTCGGGGTCGGCCTGGGCGCGCTGGTCGTCGTCCCCCTCTACTCGCCGCTGCGCTGGATCTTCGTCGGGGTCGTCGGTGCGGCGGTCCTGCTCGGCGTCTACGAGATCGTCAACGCCCTGCGGCAGCTGGGCGCCCGCCCGCCGATGGCGCCGCTGCTCGTCGGTGGTGCGGCGATGGTGGTGCTCGCCTACCGCGAGGGGCCGGACGCGCTGTTCCTCGCGCTCGTCCTGACCGTGCTGGCCTGCCTCGCCTGGCGGCTCGTCGACCCGGCGGAGGGCTTCCTGCGCGACGTCGCGGCGTCGACGCTCACAGCGACGTACGTCCCGTTCCTCGCCGGCTTCGCGGCGCTGCTGGCCGTCCCGGCGGACGGCCCGCGCCGGGTGACCGCCTTCATCGCCGTGGTCGTGTGCAGCGACGTCGGGGGCTACGCCGCCGGGGTGCTGCTCGGCAAGCACCCGATGGCGCCGACGGTCTCGCCGAAGAAGAGCTGGGAGGGCTTCGGCGGCTCGCTGCTGGCCTGCGCCGTGGCCGGTGCGATCTTCTTCCCGACGATGTTCGACGCCTCGCCGCTGCTCGGCGTCGTCTACGGACTGGCGGTGGTCGGCGCCGCCACGCTCGGCGACCTGGGCGAGTCGATGGTCAAGCGCGACATCGGCATCAAGGACATGGGCACGCTGCTGCCCGGCCACGGCGGGATCATGGACCGGCTCGACTCGCTGCTGCCCACCGCGCCGGTCGCCTACGTCCTGCTCGCCGCCTTCCTGCCCGCGGGCTGAGCGCGCGTCCACTGGTCGCTCGTCCCGGACGACCGGTGACGTGGTGCGGCGCTGGGGGCTCGCTGCGCGGGTCCGACGGGGCGTCAGCCCCCCACGTGGCCGCTGGACGGCCGGTGCCGGACGCCGGCGGGTCAGCCGCCGCGCTCGCCCACGTCCAGACGGCGGACGCCCGCCTCGACCACCACGGTCTGGCACCCGGGGGAAGGTTCACGCCCCGTCCGGCGCTGCACTCCACGTGCCCACCCCGTTGCCCCTCGTCTTCGACGCGCCCAAGCGGTCCCTGCCTCCCCGCCACCTCGCCGACCTCGACGTCGCCGGACGGCGCACGGCAGTGCTCGAGCTGGGCGAGAAGGCGTTCCGCGCCGAGCAGCTGTCGCGGCACTACTTCGCGGGCCACCTGCCCGAGCAGATGACCGACCTCGCCGCCTCGGTGCGGGAGAAGCTGGGGACGGCCCTGCTGCCGCCGCTGCTCACGCCGGTGCGGACGATCGACTGCGACGAGGGCGCGACGGAGAAGACGCTGTGGCGCGGCCACGACGGGACGCTCGTCGAGTCGGTGCTCATGCGCTACGCCGACCGGACGACGGTGTGCGTCAGCAGCCAGGCCGGCTGCGGCATGGCCTGCCCGTTCTGCGCCACCGGCCAGGCCGGCCTCACCCGCAACCTGTCGACGGGCGAGATCGTCGAGCAGGTCGTCGCCGCGCAGCGCACCGAGGCCGCCCGCGGCGGCCGGGTCAGCAACGTCGTGTTCATGGGGATGGGCGAGCCGCTCGCGAACTACAAGCGGGTCGTCGACGCCGTCCGCCGCATCACCGAGCCGGCGCCGCACGGCGTCGGCATGGGCCAGCGCAGCGTCGTCGTGTCGACCGTCGGGCTGGTGCCGGCGATCGAGAAGCTCACCGACGAGGGCCTGCAGGTCACGCTCGCGCTGTCGCTGCACGCCCCGGACGACGAGCTGCGTGACACGCTCGTGCCGGTGAACACGCGCTGGCCGGTGCGCGACGTGCTGCGTGCCGCCTTCGACTACACGCGCCACACGGGCCGCCGGCTGTCGATCGAGTACGCGCTCATCCGCGACGTGAACGACCAGCCGTGGCGGGCCGACCTGCTCGCCAAGCGCCTCGCGGGCAAGCTCGTGCACGTCAACCTCATCCCGCTCAACCCCACGCCCGGGTCGGCGTGGGACGCCTCGCCTCAGGCGGCGGAGGACGAGTTCGTCCGCCGGCTGCGCGCCGGCGGCGTGAACGCCACCGTGCGCGACACCCGGGGTCGCGAGATCGCGGGCGCCTGCGGGCAGCTGTCCGCCGCGGAGGCCTGACCGCTCGGTCCTGCACCCGCGCTGCGGACCTGGGACACTGGAGCGCATGGCGTACAGCAGCAGCGGCGGGGTGCGCGACGTCGTGCTGCTCGGCTCCACCGGCTCGATCGGCACGCAGGCCATCGAGGTCGTGCGCGCGGCGCCCGAACGCTTCCGCGTCGTCGGGCTGGCTGCCGCCGGCGAGCGGGTCGACGTGCTCGCCGCGCAGGCGCTCGAGCTCGGCGTGGAGGTCGTCGCCGTCGCCCGGGCGACCGCCGCGCAGGACCTGCAGCTGGCCTTCTACGCGGCCGCGCAGGCGCGGGGCTATCCACGCGGCGAGTTCGCCGTCCCGAAGATCCTCGCCGGTCCGGACGCCGCGACCGAGCTCGCCGCCTGGCCGTGCGACATCGTCCTGAACGGCATGACCGGGTCGGTCGGCCTCGCGCCGACCCTCGCGGCGCTCGCGGCCGGGCGGACGCTGGCACTCGCCAACAAGGAGTCGCTCGTCGCGGGCGGGCCGCTCGTGCAGGCCGCCGTGCAGCGGCCCGACCAGCTCGTCCCCGTCGACTCCGAGCACAGCGCCCTGGCCCAGTGCCTGCGCGGCGGGCGTGCGGCAGAGGTCCGCCGGCTCGTCCTCACCGCCAGCGGCGGTCCCTTCCGCGGGCGCAGCCGCGACGAGCTGGCCGACGTGACGCCCGAGCAGGCCATGGCGCACCCGACCTGGGACATGGGCCCGGTCATCACGATCAACTCCGCCACGCTCGTGAACAAGGGCCTCGAGGTGATCGAGGCGCACCTGCTGTTCGGCACGCCCTACGACGCCGTCGACGTCGTCGTGCACCCGCAGTCGCTGGTGCACTCGATGGTCGAGTTCGTCGACGGCTCGACGCTCGCGCAGGCCAGCCCGCCCGACATGCGCCTGCCGATCGGGCTCGCGCTCGGCTGGCCCGAGCGCCTGCCGCGCGCCGGCTACGGGCTCGACTGGACGACCGCCGCGCGCTGGGACTTCGAGCCGCTGGACGACGCGGCGTTCCCGGCCGTCGAGCTGTGCAAGCAGGCGGGGCGGCGCGGCGGCACCTTCCCGGCCGTCCTGAACGCGGCGAACGAGGTGTGCGTCGAGGCCTTCGTCGCCGGTCGGCTGCCGTTCCTCGGCATCGTCGACACCGTCGCGGCTGTCGTCGACGAGAACCCGTTCAGGGAACGCGCGACCCTGGCCGACGTGTTGGAGTCAGAGCAGTGGGCGCGCACGCGTGCCCGCGAGGTGGTCGACGACGCGGCCCGGAGCGCGACCAGGTGGACCAGCTGAGCTGGACCCGATCAGCAGGACCAGATGAGCAGACCCGATGAGCAGGACCCCGACGAACGAGCAGGACCCGATGAGCAGGCGGACGCGATGAGCAGGTGCACCTGTATGACCGGTACGCCATGACCGGCGTGGTCACGAGCCGTCCCGTGCCCGCGGCCGGCGCCCCCGAGCCGCGGCCCGCGACCCCCGGGCTGGCCCTGCGGGTGCTCGGCGTCCTGGCGCTGCTCGTCGTCGTCGGCGTCGCGACCGACAACCTCGTCTACCTCCTGGGCGCGCTCGGCTTCCTGCTCGCCCTGCTCGTGTCGGTGACCCTGCACGAGGCCGGGCACTTCCTGACCGCGCGGCACTACGGCATGAAGTCCACCCAGTTCTTCGTCGGCTTCGGCCGCACGCTCTGGTCGCGCCGGACGGGCGAGCTCGAGTGGGGCGTCAAGGCGGTGCCCGCCGGCGGGTTCGTCAAGATCGTCGGCATGACGCCGCTCGAGGAGGTCGCGCCCGGCGACGAGGACCGCGTGTTCTACAAGGCGCCCGTCCGGCAGAAGGTCGTCGTGCTCGCCGCCGGCTCGATGGTGCACTTCCTGCTGGCCGGGCTGATCCTGTTCGGCGGCAGCTACCTCATCGGCGCCGCCGAGGAGCGGGCGCCCGCGGTCGGCGCCGTCGCCAGCTGCGTCGCGCCCGACCGGCTCGGCGTGGAGCAGCTCGCCGCCGACACCGACCCGTGCACGCTGCCGGGCAGCCTGCCCGCGCCCGCCGAGGACGCCGGCCTGCGCGCCGGTGACGTCGTCACCGCCGTCGACGGGCGTCCCGTCGCCGACAGCCTCGCCCTGTCCACCGCCCTGCGGGCGGCTGCCGCCCAGC
>CAXTFU010000326.1:0-5341 GCA_964243385.1 uncultured bacterium
GCAGGTCCGCGGCCGCGGGGGGCGAGTGCGTGTCCTCCTGGTGACAACCGCGTCCCGGGCCGTCCAGTGGGCAACTGCGGAGGTCGACGTCCCCGCCGGCCGTTCCCGGTCCCGGGGCGTCTGGTCGGGTCTTCCTGCCGTCGACGTCCGAGCGGACGGTGGAGGCAGCTCGATCCGGTCGGGGAGTGCCTCAGCAGGGACCTCGGACATCGCTCGGGCCCCACGAGGCTGATGGACCCGCTGCTCCATCGGGCCTCCCCGGATCGTGGAGGTTCCCACCTCCACGGGAAGGGCTCACAGCCAGTCGTGCTCGCGCGCGTAGCGAGCCGCTTCGTGCCGGGTGCGCGTCTGGGTCTTCTGCATGGCGCTGGAGAGGTAGTTCCGCACCGTGCCGTGTGCCAGGTGCAGCCGTGCGGCGATCTCGGCGACGGCGTAGCCGTCTCGGGTCACCCGGAGCACCTCGAGTTCCCGGTCGGTCAGCGGGCAGTCGTCGACGATCGCCGCGGCCGAGACGTCCTGGTCGATCCACCTCCGGCCGTCGTGCAGCACCGAGATGACCGAGGCGATGTGCTCTGGTTCCGCTGACTTGCTGGCGAAACCCTGTATCCCCAGCTTCAGGGCGCTGCGCAGCACGCCCGGCCGGGCGTGGCGGGTGAGCATGAGGACGACCTGGTCGGGCAGCCTCCGACGGACCTCGGTGACGGCCGCCAGGCCGTCCATCGCGGGCATCTCGAGGTCGACGACCAGCACATCGGGCCGGTGGGTGAGCGTGGCTGCCACCGCCGACGCGCCGTCGGCCGCCTCCGCCACCACCGTGATGTCGCCCTCCAGAGGGAGGAGGGAGGCGAGCGCGCTCCGCAGCAGCACCTCGTCGTCGGCCAGCACGACGGTGGTCATCGGCCCGTCTTCCGGCCGTCGGAACCTGTTCGGCCGAGATCGGCGGCGCAGGGACGCTCGCCGCCGTCCGGAACCACCCGTCCTCGCGGACGACGGTGAGTTCACCGCCGTCGTCCGACACCCGACGGGCGAGGTCGGCGAGCCCGCGCAGTTCCGGCAGTCCCTGCTCCTCGACGCCGTCGTTCACGACGGTGAGACCGTCCGCGGACAACGCGACGCGTACGAGGGTGGCTCGCGAATGGCGCAGGATGTTGGTGGTCGTTTCCCGGAGCACCTGCGCCAGCAGGTCGTCGGCGCGATCGGCCTCGTCTCCGCGGTCCACGCGGACACGGATACCCGCCGCCTCCAGCAGGTTCTTCGCGTTCTCCAGCTCCGCGGTGATGTTGAGCCTCCGGCGCCCGTAGGCCAGCTCCCTGGTCTGCTCGATCGTGTCGCCGACCAGTGCGTACACCTCACGCAGCTCCTGCTCCACGCGCGCGGTGTCGCTGTGCAGCAGCTTCCGGGCCAGCGCGATCTTCAGTTTCACCACGTGCAGGCTGTGGCCCTGGATGTCGTGCAGGTCGCCGGCGAAGCGCATCCGCTCGCGCGCCAGCGCCAGCTCGGCCTCGCGATCCCGTTCGGCTTCCATGTCCGCCACGAAGTCGTAAAATCGCTTGTTGGGGAACATCAGCCCGGTGATGACTGCCATGGATCCGGTGGGGACGATGACCTCCGCGATCAGGTTGCTCGCATCGGCCGCTGCCGTGGTCGCCACGCCCAGCAGACCGACGACCGCCACGTAGCCGGCCAGGCCGACGGCGACGAGGACCCGGTGGCGGGGGAGCTGGGACACCACGAGGGAGCCCACGATGGCGAGTGCGTAGTACGCCCCCTGGACGCGGCCGTCGATCACCAGGACGCCGAACGGCCAGACGGCGGCGGCTACGACCAGGCAGGGGACCGCCACCCGGGCGATGTCACCGGCTGTCCATCGCTCGAACGCGACCAGGGCGGCGATGACGCCGAGCCCGAGGACGCAGGCCTGCAGCCAGGTCTGCGCCTGCCGGCCACCAGGACTGCCCCGACGGTGGACAGCAGCGGCAGAAAGACGGCGAGGTTGAGCATCCGGAATCGACGTCGCGACGACTGGGCCGCGTCGGCCGACCGCCGTGCAGGTGTCGGCGCCGGCGGTGCTCGGGGAGTGCTGCGAGGTTCCATGGGGGCTTCCTGGACGAGGAGGCAGAACGCCCCATCCTCGTGCTCGGCACGTCCGGCCGGTAGTGATGCCGTGTCACGCGTGTGATCCCGGCACGGTCATGTCGAAGAGTGACGTCGCGACACTGGGCAGCGCCGACGGCGGCTTGTCCGATGGACGCATGTCCACTGAACCCGTCATCGACGTCGACGAGCTGAACGTGAGCTACGGCGACTTCCACGCAGTCAAGGACCGAGCGCTCCACCCGGAAGCCCGAGGCCAGCGCGGTGTCGCGGGCGTGCTCCAGCAGCGCCGTCTTCCCGATGCCCGCCTCACCGCGCACCACGAGCGCTCCGCTGCGCCCGGCACGCGCCCCGGCCAACAGCTGTTCGACCACCGCGCGCTCCGCACGCCGGCCCAAGAGGTCCGCCAGCTCCACTCCTCGGCCGAGTCCGGCCATGCCCGTCGTCGCGACACTAGGTGGTCACCTGTGCACCTGGACCAGGATCGCCCGCCGGTCCTCCCCGCGCACGACTGCTCCCCGCGCGCGGGGAGGTATTCCCGATCCTCCCTCGGTGACCGGCGGCGGGCGCATACGTGGGTTCCACCGACGCGAAGGCGCCGCCGCCGAGGAGAGGCTGACGACACGGCAACGACCAGGCAGGGCGGGCGCCGTCCGCTCTCAGCGCGTCACGGAAGACAGGCCATGGAACGACTCACCGTCGTCAACGAGAACAGCCCCCGGTCGACGACGAGTGGAACCCGTCCCTCACCGAGCTGCCCGGGCGGCTGGCCGTCGGTGAGCGGTTGACGGTCACCCTCCGCCCCGGCGAGCGGTCCGTGAGCTTCCGGCCCACCGAGGTGTTCACCGGGCTACTCGTCCCGTTGCTGGACCGGACCCGGGCCGAGTGGGTGCTGATCGCCGAGTCGACCGAACGAAGCGCGTGACACCCGGGTCGCGCCCTGCCCGCGGGTAGACGCCCGTCCTACCCGAGGGCCTACGGCAGTCAGCCGGTCGCGCGCACCGCCACCGTCGCTGGCTTGTCCATCACGCCGAACCCAGACACCAGCTCTAGGTGGTCGGGGGTGAAGGAGTCGGGCACGTCGAACGCCAGGGTTCCACTCACCGTGTTGCCCGGGTTGATGTCGGCGAGGAACACGTCGTTGTCCTCGATGGAGATGTCGGCCGACGTGCTGGGCGTGTACTTAGCACCGGCGGAGTCGAACAGCGCCTGAGAGCTGTCGTTGAACGTGCCCGGCTCCTTGCCGTTGTTGGTGACCGCGATCTTGACGAGGCAGAACTGGCCCTGCGCCTTCTCAGCGATGACGTCCGGACCGACGCTGGCGACGCCGCACTTCATCGAGTTGACGACGAACCCGAAGTCGCCGGCCGTGACGGTGCTGCCCATCGCAGCGGGTGCCGCGTCGGCGGCCTTCGGCGCGCTCGCCGGCTTGCTGTCGGTCGTCGGCGAGTCGTCGGACCCGTTGCCGAGGGCCGCGGCGATGGCGACGATGGCCACGATCGGCAGGACCACGAAGTTGCGGAACCTGTGCTTCTTCTTCTTCTTCGTCGGGGCCGGCGCTGGTGCCGCCCCTGGTGTCGCGACTCCGATGTGGTGCCAGGAGCCGTCGGGGGCCTGTGCCCACCCGGGCGGCGCGGTCTGCGGTGTCTTCTGAAAGTCGTCGTCCGGGCGCTCGGTCATGTGCATGTCTCCCCAGTGACTCGTGCAGCTGGCCCCGGTGACCGGTGGCCTGTAGTTGCTGGACGTGATCTTCCTAGGTCGGCGGTTCGTCAGCCAGGGCGCGGCGGATTGGAGTGGGTGAAGCGACTTCAGCTGAGGAGCTGGTCTAGGGCGGCCGCGGCCCGTTCCTGCTGCCGGTCGGCGAGGTGGCCGTAGACGTTGACGGTGGTCTGGATGTTCTCGTGCCCGAGCCGGCAGCTGACGGTCATGAGGTCGACGCCGGCGGCGAGTAGCCACGAGGCGTGGGTGTGCCGGAGGTCGTGGATCCGCGGCGGCCGGGGGAGCGCGGCCGAACCGTGACGGGCGGGGTCGGCTGCCCGGAGGACGGCTGGCCGCCAGTGGTCCTCCCAGAAGCCGTTGTGCCGGAGCCATGGCGTGACGGGGGACAGCGGGGGGAACAGCAGCTCGGCGCGGGCGGCCGTGGACCCGCTCGCCGATCGCTGCCGCGGTGTCGGACGAAAGGCTGATGGTTCGCCGGCCGCGCTTCGTCTTCGGGGGGCCGAGCTCGGGCCTGCGCTCGGCGTCCTGGGTGACGGCCTTGGTGACCGACAGGGTGCCGGGGGAGCTGCGGAAGTCGACGTCGCCGACCGTGAGGGCGATCGCCTCACCCCACCGGAGCCCGGCTCCGGCGAGCAGCGCGATCAGCGGCCGGTGCGGCTCGGCGATCTCCTCGAGCAGGACGCGGTAGTCAGCGGGGGACAGCAGGACCATCTCGTCGCGTTCGTGCTCCCGTCGGCGGGCAGCGGGATGCCCGCGCACGGGTTGACCGTGGTCCAGCCCTCGCGCACCGCGGTGCTCATCACCCCGGACAGGAAGCCGTGCCAGTTCCGGATGCTCTTGTCCGACGCGCCCTGGGCGACGAGCCGGTTCAGCCAGCGGCCGACGTCGATGCGGGTCACGGCGTCGACCGGTCGGCGACCGAACTCTGGCAGGACGTGCGAGTCGGCGATCTGCCGGTACCTCCCCCGGGTCCCGGTGGACGCCCGGGTCAGCTGGTCGATGTGCGCGGTGACAGCCTGCTCGACCGTTACGACTTCGGGCTTGCGGATCGCGCGGAGGATCTCCATCGCCCGGCCCAGGTCGTGTCCGCAGTCGGTCAGCAATCGCCGGGCCTCGCCCGGGTCGTCCATCCCCATCGAGCGCTGAGTGCCCGTCGACGGGTCGCGCCACGCACGGTGTGCGCAACCGAGCCCTCGCTCCGTCGCCGATCGCGGACTGACGCCACTACGCCTCGGAGATCGATCCGCCGAAGTCGTCGGGCTCGAACGACCAGTCCCACTGTGCCGGCGGCAGCGTCACCACCTCGCCGCTTCCGTGGGTGATTGTCAGACTGCCGTCTGGGGCTTGTGCAGCGGCCGCCACGTCCCTGAAGTGCCTGACGTCACCCAGCCCTCGGCCGTCCGAGTTGCGCACGACCGTTAAGGACCTCATCGGACCCAACGTAGACACCGTGACAACGGTTCGCCTACCGTATCAACACGTTCCGCGTTCGTGCTGGTCAAGCTGGTGTCCGAGGGGGGACTTGAAC
>CAXTFU010000327.1:0-5323 GCA_964243385.1 uncultured bacterium
CGCGACGACCCCACGCCCCCCGACGACGTTGGCGCCTTCCACTCCGGCGGCTGAGCCTCGGTCTGCACGTGACGCTCGCTGCCGACGTCCGGGACGCGACCTGGCGTCGCTGCGGACAGGCAAGCGGCTCAGTGGGAGCAGGGCGAGCGTTGTCCCTCGCGCTCGTCTGTCGCTGCCGACGTCCGCAGGGCGGCAAGAGGTCGCTGCGGACAGACAAGCGCAACGGTTGGACGCCGACCCGTGCTCAGCCTGAGTGGGCGACCTCGAGGGCGGCGAGCAGGCGGTCGAGCGGGCTGTCGAGGCCCCAGCGGTCCGACAGCGCGACGAGGCGCTCGGGATCGCGCGGGACGCGGGGGAGGGCGTCGTCGAGCTGCGGGATCGGCAGGTCGCGGACGGTGCGGGTGACCGCGGGCGCGACGGCGAGGTAGTCGCGGGCCGCCTCGAGCTTGCTGCGGGCGCCGGCCGGGAAGCCGTCCTGCACGCCCTCGTCGAGCGCCGCGAGGATGCCCTCGACCGTCGCGAACCGGTTGACGAGCGCCGCGGCGGTCTTGTCGCCGATCCCCTTCACCCCGGGCAGGCCGTCGCTGGGGTCGCCCCGCAGGACGGCGTACTCGGCGTAGCCGGTGCCGGGGATGCCGTACTTCGCCGCGACCTCCCGCTCGCCGTAGGGCTTGAGCTTCTCGACGGCGTAGAGCACCCGGACGGGACCGTCCTCGCGCACGAGCTGGAACATGTCGCGGTCGCCGGACACGACGTCGACCGGGCCGGTCTCGCGCGACGACAGCGTGCCGAGCACGTCGTCGGCCTCGTGCCCCTCGGCGCCCACGACGGCGATGCCGACGGCCTCGAGCACCTCGAGCAGCACGGCGACCTGCGGCGCGAGCGACGCGGGCTCGGCCTCGGCGCCCTGCTCGGTCAGCCGGTGGGCCTTGTACGACGGCACGGCCGCGACGCGGAACGCCGGCCGCCAGTCGAGGTCGAGGCAGGCGACCAGCCGGGCCGGCCGGGTGTCGCGGACGATGCGGGCGACGAGGTCGACCGTCCCGCGCACGGCGTTCACCGGGGTGCCGTCGGGCGCGGTGATCGACTCGGGCACGCCGTGGAACGCGCGGTACCAGAGCGAGGGGGCGTCGAGCAGGGTCAGCTGGCCGGGCACGCCGCCACCCTGCCAGACCGGCGTCCGCAGGGGGCGTGCGGACCGGGGCCGCGCGGGTCCGCCCGCGGGGCTAGCGTGCGGGGAGCTCGTCCCGACTCCCTGGAGGCCGCCGCATGCCGCCCGTC
This sequence comes from uncultured bacterium, assembly GCA_964243385.1. Lineage (GTDB taxonomy): Bacteria > Actinomycetota > Actinomycetes > Mycobacteriales > SCTD01 > SCTD01. Next base: position 1,282 of record CAXTFU010000327.1, read on the forward strand.
GTCCGCAGCCTGCCGACCGCCGAGTCCGAGGAGCTGCTGGCACTGACGCGCGACCTCGTCGAGCGCGAGGTCGCCCCGCGGGCGGCGGACGCCGAGGCCCGGGCCGAGCTGCCGCGCGAGCTGTTCCGCACGCTGGGCAAGGCCGGCCTGCTGGGGCTGCCGTACGACGAGCAGCACGGCGGCGGCGCGCAGCCGTACGAGGTGTACCTGCAGGTGCTCGAGGAGCTCAGCCGCGGCTGGCTCGCGGTGGGCCTCGGGGTCAGCGTCCACACGCTCGCCTGCTACCCGCTCGCCGCGTTCGGGACGGACGCGCAGCGGCAGCGCTGGCTGCCCGACATGGTGGGCGGGGAGCTGCTCGGCGCCTACTGCCTGTCGGAGGCGGGCAGCGGGTCGGACGCCGCGGCCCTGACGACGCGCGCCGTGCTCGACGGCGACAGCTGGGTCGTCGACGGGACCAAGGCGTGGGTGACGCACGGCGGCGCGGCCGACTTCTACGACCTCATGGTGCGCACCGGCGAGGCCGGCCCGAAGGGCATCTCGTGCCTGCTGGCGGAGGCGTCGACGCCCGGGCTCGTCCCGCAGGCGCCCGAGCGCAAGATGGGGATGCGGGCCAGCACGACGGCGTCCGTGCTGCTCGAGCAGGCCCGCGTCCCGGCCGACCAGCTGCTCGGCGAGCCCGGGCAGGGGTTCCGGATCGCGCTGAGCGCCCTGGACGGCGGGCGCCTCGGCATCGCCGCCTGCGCGGTCGGCCTCGCGCAGGCGGCGCTCGACACCGCGGTCGACTACGCCAAGGAGCGCCGGCAGTTCGGGCAGCGGATCGCCGACTTCCAGGGCCTGTCGTTCCTGCTCGCCGACATGGCCACCTCGGTCGAGGCGGCGCGCTCGCTGTACCTGGCGACCGCCCGGCGCCGCGACGCCGGGCAGCCGTTCGGCGCGCAGGCCGCGATGAGCAAGCTGTTCGCCACCGACGCGGCGATGCGCGTGACGACCGACGCGGTGCAGGTGCTCGGCGGCTACGGCTACGTGGAGGGCCTCCCGGCCGAGCGCTACCTGCGCGAGGCCAAGATCCTGCAGATCGTCGAGGGCACCAACCAGGTGCAGCGCCTGGTCATCGGGCGCGCCCTCACGTCGTGACCGGCCTCCCGCTCGACGAGCTCGACCGCCGGCTGCTGGCGCTGCTGGTGGCCGACGGACGGCGCTCCTACGCCGACCTCGCCCGCGACACCGGCCTGTCGACCAGCGCGGTGCACCAGCGGGTGCGCCGGCTGGAGCAGCGCGGCGCGGTGTCCGGCTACGCCGCACAGGTCGACCCGGCGACGGCCGGCCTGCCGCTGTCGGCGTTCATCTCGATCCAGCCCATCGACCCGGCCGCGCCGGACGACGCGCCCGACCGGCTGCGGCACCTCACCGCCATCGAGGCCTGCCACAGCGTCGCGGGCGACGAGAGCTACATCCTGCAGGTGCGCGTCGCCGACACCGCCGAGCTCGAGCAGCTGCTGCAGGAGGTGCGCGCCGCGGCCGGCGTCTCCACCCGCACCACGGTCGTGCTGAGCACGCCGTGGGAGGGCCGCACGCCACCGCTGCGCCCGTCCTGACCGCCCGCTCGTCACGAGTCCCCGCGGGCCTGTGCGACGTTGCTCCCGTGCCCGTCACCCGACTGCTGGAGCCCGACGACGCGCCCGTGCTGGCCGCGCTGCTGCGCGAGAACCGCGCCGCCCTCGCGCCGTGGGAGCCCCTGCGCAGCGCGGCGTGGGCGACCGTCGAGGTGCAGGAGGAGGTGGTCGGCCGGGCGCTCGAGCAGCACCGCCTCGGGCAGCTCGTCCCGCTCGCGGTCCTCGACGAGGACGGGCAGCTCGTCGGGACGCTGAACCTGCAGTCGGTCATCCGCGGGTTCCTGCAGTCGTGCAGCGTCGGCTACTGGCTCGCCGCGCACGCCCAGGGCCGTGGACTCGCGACCGCCGCGCTGCGCGAGGCCGTCGAGATCGCCTTCGCCGACCTGCGGCTGCACCGGGTGCAGGCCGAGACGCTGCGAGACAACGTCCGGTCGCAGCGGCTGCTCGAGCGGGTCGGCTTCGTCCGCTTCGGCGAGGCGCCGGAGTTCATCAAGATCGCCGGACGGTGGCAGGACTGCGTCCTGTACCAGCTGCTGACCCCGACGCCAGGCCTCGTGCAGGTGCCGTCCTGACGGACCCGCGCCCTACCCTGCGCTCGTGCTCGAGGTGCTGGCGGTCGAGGGGTACCGGTCGCTGCGCCGCGTCGTCCTGCCGCTGAGCCGGCTGACCGTCGTGCACGGCGCGAACGGGTCGGGCAAGTCGAGCCTGTACCGGTCGCTGCGCCTGCTGGCCGACACCGCCCGCGGCGGCGCGGTGGCAGCGCTCGCCCGCGAGGGGGGCCTGTCGTCGACGCTGTGGGCCGGGCCCGAGTCGTTCGGCCGGGCGGTGCGCGAGGGGCGCTCGCCGGTGCAGGGCACCGTCCGCACCCGCGCGATCGCCCTGCGGCTCGGCTTCGCGACCGACGACCTCGGCTACGCGATCGACTTCGGCCTGCCGCCGCCCGACGCGCAGACCGTCTTCGGCCAGGACCCGGAGGTGAAGCGCGAGGCGGTCTGGAGCGGGCCGGTGCTGCGACCTGCGGCGCTGCTCACCTCGCGGGCCGGTCCGGCCGTCCGGGTGCGCGACGCCGACGGCGCGTGGCAGGACGCCGGACGCCGGCTGCGCCCCGGCGACAGCATGCTCAGCGAGGTGGCCGACCAGGTGGCGGCGCCCGAGGTGCTGCAGGTGCGCGAGCAGGTGCGGTCGTGGCGCTTCTACGACGGGTTCCGCACCGACGCCGCCGCCCCGGCGCGGCGCAGCCAGGTCGGCACGCTGACGCCCGTGCTCGACCCGGAGGGCGGCGACGTCGCCGCCGCGCTGCAGACGCAGCGCGAGCTGGCGCCGGGCGACGACCTCGACGAGGTGCTCGAGCTCGCCTTCCCCGGCTCGCGGCTCGAGCTGGCCCCGGGGGAGGAGGGTCGACTGCGGCTGCAGCTGCGCCAGCCCGGGCTGCTGCGCCCGCTGGGTGCCGCCGAGCTGTCCGACGGCACGCTGCGCTTCCTGCTCTGGACGGCCGCCCTGCTCAGCCCGCGCCCACCGGCGCTGTTCGTGCTGAACGAGCCCGAGACGAGCCTGCACCCCGACCTGCTGCCACCGCTCGCCGCGCTCGTCGCCCGGGCCAGCGCCCGCGCGCAGGTCGTGGCCGTCACCCACTCGCCGGTCCTGCGGGCCGCGCTCGAGCAGGTCGCGCCGGACCGGCAGCAGGTCGAGCTCGTGAAGGAGCTCGGCGAGACGATCGTCGCCGGCCAGTCGCGGCTCGACGAGCCGCGGTGGGAGTGGCCCCAGCGGTGAGCAGCGCCGGGCACCGGCCGGCCCCTTGCCGAACGCGACTGGCTCGTTCACGATCGCGCGATGCCGATCACCGACGCGGCGAGCTGCTGGAGCTCGTCTTCGACGGCACCCGCCGGGCGCTCGCCCGCATCCTGGCGACCGGGCGTGACCGCGAGCACGTGCGCGGACTTGTCGAGGGCTTCTGGAGCTACCGGGTGCCCGGGCTGGACGGGCTGAGGGCGCACCTGCGCGGCACGCCGGCCCCGTAGCCGCGGTCCGTCGGTCGGCAGGCGTGTCGACCCGCGCTCCCGCACCGGACCGCCCCGCCGGTGCGCGGGAAGGTCTCTGCCCGGCGGCGGCGTTGCCGTCCGCGAGACGGACCCCAGACATGGCGCGAGCGACGGGCTCGCGCCGACCGGCTCCAGGAGCAGACGTGAAGATCGGCATCATCGGCGCGGGCAACATCGGCGGCAACCTCACCCGGCGGCTCACGGCCCTCGGCCACGAGGTGCGGGTCGCCAACTCGCGCGGCCCCGAGACGCTCGCGGACCTCGCCGCCGCGACGGGCGCGACCGCCGTCCCGGTCGAGCAGGCCGCCGCCGGCGCGGAGGTCGTCGTCGTGACGGTCCCGCAGAGGAACGTCCCCGACCTGCCCGCGGGCGTCCTGGACGGCGCAGCTC
>CAXTFU010000328.1:0-5269 GCA_964243385.1 uncultured bacterium
GGGGGTGAGCACGTCGTCGCGCACCTCGCTGATGACGACCCGGTCCAGATCCGAGGCGAGGCCGAGCTCCGCGGCGGCGCGGTCGAGCATGCCCTCCGGGCTGCCGATCTCGCCGATCCGCCGGCTTGCCTCGCGGACTCGCGCCAGGGCGCCTGCGCGGCGCGCCTGCTCGGCGTCCTCGAGCTCGAGCTCGAGCCGACGCAGGCACTCCAGGGCCCGCCGGCCCGCGGTGGCGTCGAGGGTGGACACGGCTTCGGGCAACATACCCCGCCATCCGAACCGGGTCGGTGCGTCGTCACGTGGCGCGAAGCCTCGTGCGGCGCCGCTCGACCAGCCGGAAGCGGTCGAACGCCTCCTGCCCGACGCGCGCGATGCCGAGGGGCAGCCCGGCCGCCTCGATCGTCGCCCGCGCCGAGGACGCGTCCGCGCGCGGGACGTGCGCGACGGCACTGGCGTCGGACTCGAGGAGCCATGTGCTCTCGACGCCGTTCAGAGGCGTGGTGCTGCACGGTCGCGCGGCCCTCGGGCCGGTCGCGGTGTCGTAGACGCCGAGCTGCGTCAGCAGCGCGGGGGTGGCCCGCCCGACGACGCCGAGCAGCGCGGAGTCGTCGGGGCCGTCGTCGAGCACGATCCCGACGTGGTGGACCCGCCCGGCCCTGAGCACGCGCCCGACGCGCGTCACCGCGGACGCCGGGCTGAGCAGGAGCAGCACGCCGGCGCTGGGCCGACAGCACCACGTCTCCGCGAGGCGCGTCGTGCCGCCGACCCGCAGCGGACCGCCGGTCAGGCGACCGGCCAGGTCGTCGATCGTGTCCGGCCGGGCCGTGGCGCGGGTGGGGATGAGGTCGGAGCGGTCCACGATCCCGACGCCGCTCAGGCAGGCGGACAGCTCGCCCGCCGCAGAGCCGTAGTGCAGCACGACGGGGCGTCCGTGCCGGCGTGTGGTGAGTGCCCCGGCCGCAGGTGCGTGGTCCCGCGTGGCCGTTCTGTCAGACATGCCGCGACGGTACTTCTGGGCCACCTCGACCGCCCCACCCCAGCGGTGGGGAACACCCCAACCAACGGATGGGTTCGAGGCGCTCGCGTTCAAGGCGGCCCCGTCACCTGTCCGGATCGGGGGCACGGCCTTCGACGACCCTGGAGGCGCGTCGGCACACCGACGTCCGTCAGCCGGGCGTCCGGCCCGAGCGCTCGGCACGGTGGTCGTCGGTCACCGCGTAGGCGTCACCGAAGGTGTAGCTGTCACCCCGGGCGAAGACGAGGAAGTCGTGCGGGTAGCCCAGATCGACCGCGCTCACCGCGTCGAGGCGAGCGAGCTGGTCGTCGTCGAGGCGGACGTCGACCGCGCCGAGGTTGTCGCGCATCTGTGCCTCGGAACGGGCGCCGACCACCGGGATGGTGACGCCGGGCCGGGCGATCAGCCACGCGATCGCGACTTGGGCCGCGGTGGCGCCGAGCTCCGCAGCCACATCGGCGACCACCGCGGCCACGGTGAACGCGTGGGGGCTGAGGAACCGGTCGGCCATCGACGAGCTCGTGCCGAGGCGCCCGTCGTCGCCGGAGGGCTGCACCCCGGCGCGGTACTTGCCCGTCAGCACGCCGCCGCCCAGGGGGCTCCAGGCCACGAGCGCCAGGTCCAGTGCCTGCGACATCGGCGCGATCTCGCGCTCCGTCGTGCGCTGGACGAGGCTGTACTCGGCCTGGTAGGCGACGAACGGCGTCCAGCCCCGCAGCTCGGCGATGGTGTTCGCCTGGGCCACGACCCAGCTCGGGGCGTTGGAGATGCCGAGGTAGAGCACCTTGCCCTTGCGCACCTCGTCGTCGAGCGCGCGCATCACCTCCTCGACGGGCGTCCGAAAGTCCCACATGTGCAGCCACAGCAGGTCGACGTAGTCCGTGCCGAGCCGCTGCAAGCTGGCGTCGAGGGCGTGCACGAGGCTCTTGCGATGGTTGCCGGCGCCGTTCGGATCGGCGGGGGTACGCGAGAGGCTGAACTTCGTCGACAGCACCCAGCGGTCCCGGGTCGGCGCGATCGCCTCGCCGACGTAGCGCTCGGAGGTCCCGTTCGCGTAGCGGTCGGCGGTGTCGATGAAGTTCCCGCCGGCGGCGGCGAACGCGTCGACCACCCGGCCGCTCTCGGTTCTGGTGGCCCCCCATCCCGACTCCTCGCCGAAGGACATCGCCCCGAGGCAGATCTCCGAGACGCGCAGGCCGGATCGGCCCAGCAGCTTGAACCGCATGAGGTCCTCCTTCAATCGGGGTCGGGCCAGGTGGCCAGGATGTCCGCGAGTGCCGCGTGGACCGTGTTCATGGGCTCGAGCCCGTCGCCGAAGGTCAGCCCGACGGTGACGGCCGACACCACCTGATCCCGGGTCATCCCCCACGCCCGGCCGAGCAGCGCCGCGTCGTGCAGCGAGGCCACGTCGCGTCGCATGGCGTTGTGGTGGAGCATCACGAACGGCATCACCTGCTTCGGCAGCGCCCGGAAGCAGTTCTCCCAGCGCAGGCGGTACGCCTTCAGCAGGGCCGGCCTGTAGGTCGCCAGGAGCTCGACCCCGGCCGGCACCTCGCCGGTGGTGCGTCGATACCAGTCGTACAGGCCGCGCATCTCCTGGTCGGTCATCTCGGGCGGGGAGGAGACCTCGATGCCCGACGCGAATGCCGCCGGATCGTGCTCCCAGCCGGCCGGGAACCTCGCGCGGGCGTCGGCTGTCGGATCGGTCCAGTCCCGCAGCAGCGTGTCTGCCTCCTGGTGCGCCGGGCCCTGGGTGCTGGGACCGTCGGTGAGGTAGGCAAGCGACAGGACGTCGAGCACCTCGCGACGGGTGAGGCCGGCGCGGGCGGCGGCCTCGAGCTCCCATGCGACGCCGGGCCCGAAGCGGAGCGCGGCGTAGTGGTGCAGCGTGGCGACGTTGCACAGCAGCATCGCCTCGCGGGTGGGCATCTGCGCGTCGACCTGGAGCATGTAGCGCTTGAGCACGGACGGGTCGTGCTGCGTCCAGAGGGCGTACACGCCCAGCGGGTAGCCCGTGATGCCGCGCGCGAGCAGCCCGCGGTGCACCTCGTCGACCTGGGCCGCCGACATGTGATCGGGGTCAAGGAGGTCCATGTCCGGGAAGTGGGTCATGTCTTCGGGTGGTCGCCTGTCATCCGATGCGGGCGGCGTATCCTATCGGTATCCCATCGTCCGGCGTCGGCATGCCGGTGCCGTCTTCCAGGCGCACACACCTGTCCGAACGACCGGGTCAAACTCGATGTTCGAGTCTGTCAGCCGGCGTGAGGGCGGGCGAGAGTTGCCGCATTCACCGGCGCTCGACGAGATGTCGGGTGCCCCAGCGACTCGCCCACGGGCGGGAAGGAGCGACCATGAGCCGCCTCTCGGGCAGCGACTACCTCTTCACGTCCGAATCGGTGACGGAGGGGCACCCCGACAAGGTCGCCGACCAGATCTCCGACGGGGTGCTCGACGCCGTCATCAAGGACGACCCGCAGGCCCGGGTGGCCTGCGAGACGCTCGTCAACACCGGGCTGGTCGTGGTCTCCGGCGAGATCACGACCTCGACCTTCGTCGACATCCAGGACGTCGCCCGCGCCACCATCCGCGACATCGGCTACGTCGACGCCGACCTCGGCTTCTCCGCGGCATCGTGCGCGGTCCTCAACGCCATCGACAAGCAGTCGGCCGACATCGCGCAGGGCGTCGACCGCGCTGACGAGGTCCGCGAGGACGGGTCCTCCGACGAGCGCGACGTGGCCGGCGCCGGCGACCAGGGCATGATGTTCGGCTACGCCTCCAACGAGACCACGAACTTCATGCCCCTGCCGATCACGCTGGCCCACCAGCTGGCCGAGCGCCTGGCGGCGGTGCGCAAGGACGGCACCCTGGAGTACCTCCGCCCCGACGGCAAGACGCAGGTCACCGTGCGCTACGTCGACGGGGGTCCCGTGGCGGTGGAGAAGGTGCTCATCTCCACGCAGCACGCCGAGTCCGCCACGCGCCGGCAGATCACGGACGACCTCTGGGAGCTCGTGGTGCTCCCCGTCCTGCCGGCCGAGCTGTTCGACGCCAATCGGCTGCGCAAGGAGCTCCTGGTCAACCCGACCGGGCGCTTCGTGATAGGCGGGCCGGTGGGCGACACCGGCCTGACGGGGCGCAAGATCATCGTCGACACCTACGGGGGGTTCGCCCGGCACGGCGGCGGCGCGTTCTCGGGGAAGGACCCGAGCAAGGTCGACCGCTCCGCCGCCTACGCCGCGCGCTGGGTGGCCAAGAACGTCGTTGCCGCCGGCCTCGCCGATCGCGCCGAGGTCCAGGTCGCGTACGCGATCGGTGTGGCGCATCCCGTTTCGGTGATGATCGAGACGTTCGGCACCGAGAAGGTCGACCCCGACGCCATCGCCACAGCCGTCGACGCCGTGTTCGACCTGCGCCCCGGCGCGTTCCGCGAGGAGCTCCGCCTGCACCGCCCGATCTACCAGAAGACCGCGGCCTACGGGCACTTCGGACGCGACGACCCGGACTTCACGTGGGAGGACGTCAACCGGACCGGACAGCTCCGCGACGCCGCGGGCCTGGCCGAAGCCGTGGGCGCATGACGGTCCCGGGACGGCCCGCGTCCGCGGTCTCGATAGACGCCTCGGCGGCAGGATCGGAGACGGCCACGACCATGCGCCTGCTCGTGTCCTGCCCGGACCGTCCCGGGATCGTCGCCGCGGTCGCCCGCTTCCTGGCCGACGCCGGTGCGAACATCGTGCTCTCCGACCAGTACACATCGGACCCTCGCAGCGGCACGTTCTTCCTCCGTGTCGAGTTCACGCCGGGCCCCGCGGCGTCGGGGACGTTGGCCGAGGCCTTCGGACTGCGCGTCGCAGAGCGCTTCGACATGACCTGGCGGCTCTGGGACGCGACGGAGAAGAAACGCGTCGCCGTGCTCGTGTCGCGCTACGACCACTGCCTCTACGAGCTGCTATGGCGGTGGCGCCGCGGCGAGCTCGACGCGGAGATCGTCCTCGTGGCCTCCAACCACGAGGACTGCCGCGCCGAGGCGGAGTCCGCCGGGCTGCCCTTCGTGCACGTGCCAGTGGAGAAGGGGCGCAAGCCCGAGGCCGAGGCGGCGCTGCTCGAGGAGCTCGACGCCCGGTGCGACCTCGTCGTCCTCGCCCGCTACATGCAGATCCTGTCCGGCGACTTCCTCGACCGCGTCGGCGTGCCGGTCATCAACATCCACCACTCCTTCCTCCCGGCGTTCGCCGGAGCCGGGCCCTACGA
>CAXTFU010000329.1:0-5207 GCA_964243385.1 uncultured bacterium
CGGTCCGCCGGCCGGTGGCCGACAACTTCCATCGCCAGTTGCTCCGGTCCTGGTTGTTGGGGTCGAGGTACACCAGCCCGTCCCCGACGAGCCCCCACAGCGCCTCCCACACCTGGTGGGGACGGCACCCTAGGGCCCGGGCGGCGTTGGCGGCCAGGTAGGCGTCACCGAATCTGGTGTCCGACTGCGGTGTGCCCAGCACGCGCAAGAGGTAGCTACGGACCTCGGTGGGCTCGTCGGTTGCGGTCACCTGCTGTGCCTTTCCGGGTTCCACCCAGGGGGTGGGGGTGAGCTCGGCGCTTCAGCCTTGGAGGACCGGTCCCGGAAGGTCGTGCGACCAGCCCTGGCCTCGGAAGACCACCACCGCAGCAGCGTGTCGGTGGTTCGCATCGTTCCAGCGCGCTACACGCCTGACCTAGCAAGGCGGTCGATCTGGTCCCGCATCGGTCTGGTCAGACTGCTGCTCCCCCACCGCCGCGGCCTGGCCGCTCCCGCCAGTGATGGCCACCATCGAGGTGGTCATCACACGACCAGACCCGACGCCGCTGTCCTTCCGCGGGTTCGTACACCCCGGCCCACCAGACCTCGGCGGGGCAGCGCCCGGGCCGGCCGTGGCCGTGGTCGGAGTAGACGTACCGCCAGCAGCCGAGCCGGCCCCGGTCGACACCGAACGCATCGGCGTACCTGGTCAGATCGGCCATCGGCCGACCGTAGAACTTTGATCCGACACGCCGAGTTCAATCCGAGGTAACTGTTACCGATCGGTGGAGGCTCTGGCCATGGCGCGACGGCGTAGCCCAGGAGGACGACCCCACAAGGGTGAACGTCAGCTGTTCGCGACCCGTCTTCCGACCGACCTCGCGGAACTGCTCCGCGACGAGGCCGAGGACTGCGGGCTCACCCTCAGCGACCACCTGGCGAACATCGCGGCCGAACACTTCGGCCGACCGCCCCTCGTTGGGGCGGCCCCTCCGCAGGAGGAACGGCTGATCGCCTAAGACCCGCTGGAGTCCAACCGGACCCCGGACAGCACGAAGCCCCACACCCCAAAGACAGTTTGGCCGCTGGTTTGGGTGCGGGGCTTCGAGACCTTGCAGGAGGAGACATTACCTCGCCCCGTCGGGGCGGGCACGGATGGTGCGCCGTGTTGTCGGCGTGCCGTGAGTCCGGTGACCCGTCCTCTCCCCCAGCGCGTGGCCGGCGCCGCCTGAGGCGGTGACCGCCCAGGCGGCCTCCGGCCGTCTGACCAGCGCTGATGCCCGTGCCCGGGCGACCGCTGCACGCCGCACGCGCCGCCGCAGGGCGGCGGGGTGGTCGGTGGAGTGCCGGCGCGGGCAGGGCCCGGCCGCGTACGGGCGGCGTGTCGCGACCCCGCTGCGGGTCCAGCGCGCCGTCCCGCCCGGGCACCGGGTTGCCGTGGACCTGCGGCACTGGCTGGCCGCGGTCCGCGAGGCCGCGCTGGTCGACTTCCGCGTCGACGCCGCCGATCGGCGGATCTGTCTGGCCGCGATCCTGGCCCGTCACACCGACTGGGCCACCGCCACCGTGCGCACCGGCTGGGGCCTGCTGGCCGACCGGGGATGCGTGTCCCGCTCGACCGTGGCCCGGTTCCTGGCGTGGCTGCGAGCCCGGGACCTGCTCGGGGTGGTGTCCACCGGCCGCGTCGGGTCCCTGACCCGGCCGATGGCCTTGGCCGGCCCGGCCGGCCCTGGCGGCGCCACTCCCCCACCGCGCCCCGCCGGGCCCACAGCTGCCGGCGGGGCGGCCTCGGTTCGCTCCGACAGCGGAGCGGATGCGGGCGCCGGGGAGGGCAACGAGGCCGCCGTGTACGTCGTGGTCGAACCCATCCCCGCACCCCGCCCGGCCCAGGAACCCGACCCCGGCCTGCTCGCCCTGGACCCCCGCTACACCGCCGGCCTACTCGGGGTCGACGAGAACGGCCGCGCCGTCGACCTGACCCGCCTCGGGCCGCTGGCAGCCGACCAGCTCGACGACCCCGCCCTGGCCGGGCTGCACCGCCACCACCAGCTCGCCCGAGCGGCCCACCCGGTCGGAACTGTGGAAAGAACTGACACCCCCGAGATGTCCCGCGGAGCGGGAACCCAAAGCGCGCGCGAGCGCACCTGCTCACGCTGCCACCGGCCACCCACCGCGCCGCTACGCGGCGGGAAAAACGCCGCTCCGCGGCTGCACCCATCAAGCCGGGCCCAACCGACACCCCGCACCGGCCCACCAGCTGCACCGACCACTCCCCCACCAAGCCCTCGGCCGGCTCAGCCGGCCTCGCCGAGTGAGCCGTGCCCCTGCCGCGGGCTGTGGCCCCGGACCGCGCCCGCCCGGACCCGACGCGACCGGCTCCGCCTCATCGAACGACTCCGCGCCATCGCCCCCGACCTCGCCGCCGTCGGCAGCCCCCGCCTGCTCCGCCACCTCCTGCGACCGTGGCTTGAGGCCGACTGGACCATCAACGATGTCCTGCTCGCCGTGGAGAACCACCCCACCACCGGACTACGACCCCACTCCCCCACCCTGACCACCACCGGACCCGGCGCCGTCCACTCACCCCCCGGCTGGCTGCTGGCCCGCATGCGCGACTGGACCCAACCCGACGGCACCCCCACCCCCAACCACGCCACCCGCACCGCCCAAGCCACCGCCACCCGCACCGCCGCCGAACACCACCGCCGCCAAGTTGCCGACCAGGTCCGGGCAGCCCGCGTCCCACCCACCCTCGAATGGGAAGCCGCTCGAGCAGCTCTACGGCAGAAGCGGAGTGGCGGCCCGAACAACTCCGGAAGTCCGGAACAGACCGAGTGGCGGACTAACAGAGTCCGGAAGGACTAGCGACCATTGCGAGTGGCTCTCCCGACAGCCCCGAGCGCGGCGGTGTCGACTGCAGGCGGCCGTCTTTGGGCGCGCGGGCGGTCGCTGTCCCCGACCCGGTGCGGCCGGCTGCTGCTTGAAGGTCGGGAACCTCCGGACTCGTGGAGTCCGGAGGTGCTCCAAGTCGAGTGTTACTCGGACGCGGCGGGCCTCGTCAGCGGCTTCCGGACTCTGGCTGTCCGGCACTACCAGAGCTCTGGACTAACGGACTCCGGCAGTCCGTGACTTAGGTCATCGGCGCGCCTCCCCAGCGCGCTGCTGCTGGCACGGAGTCTGTAAGTCCGGAACCTCGGAACTCGCCGATTCCGGACTCTGTAGCTCTGGAGGTTCGATGCTGACTGATCGATCACGGCTGAGCCGTGTCGTCGCAGTCGTCAACGGCAAGGGTGGAGTGGGGAAGACGACGATCACGGCCAACGTCGGGGGACTGCTCGCCGCCGGCGACTACCGCGTGTTGCTCGTCGACCTAGACCCACAGGGCAACCTCGGCGAGGAACTCGGCTACACCGGTACCGACCAGGACGACGGTGGCCGCGGCCTGGCGCAAGGGCTCGTGTTCGGCTCGGCCCTGACACCAGTGCGCGACGTCCGCCCTGGACTGGACGTCCTGCCGGGCGGCGCCGACCTCGACATGGCCGCAGCCGGTCTGACGATGAAGGCCCAGAAGTCACCCGACGCAGCCAAGTTGGCACTCGCTGACGGACTCTCGCCGATCGCGGGGGAGTACGACCTGATCCTCATCGACTGCCCGCCAGGTCAAGAGACCCTGCAGCAGGCGGCTCTCGCCGCGGCCCGCTGGGCCCTCATCCCCGTCAAGACAGACGCCTCGTCCCGCAAGGGCCTCCGTGACGTCGCGCGCCGGCTCGACGCGGTGGTCGCCATCAACCCCGAGCTGGACCTGCTCGGAGTGGTGCTGTTCGGAGTCAACCGTTCAGCCCGCCGGGTCAGTGACACCGCCCGAGCCGCGATCGTCGCTGACGTCGGTGACCCCGACGTCGTCTTCGCCTCGACGATCCGCCACGTCGAGGCAGCAGCCCAGGAGACACGCGAGCGCGGGCTGCTCGTCCACGAGCTCGAGGAGGCCGTGCTGGCCGGTCCGAAGTGGTGGGAACTCCGCCGGAACAAGAACACCGAGAACGACGGGCCCCGAGTGCGGAGCGCGAGCGGCCTCGCAGAGGACTTCCAAGCCCTGGGGGCTGAGATCGTCGCTCGAGTGACCGCCAGCGAGACGACAGATGAACCCGCCGAGGCGATGGTCGGGAGCAAGGCATGACAGCGCAGCAGCAGGCCACCCCGCGGCGGGCGCTCACCGGCCTGCCGCCACGACGAACCGTCACCACCGACCCAGGCGTCGGCCGACTACGCCGCGAGCAGCGCACGCCTACGCCGATCCAGACGGCTCCAGTAGCTGCACCGGAACCGGTGCGGGAGTCCGACGGTGACACCGTCGACCAGGCCCTGCCTCCGTACCTGCAACTGGTACGGAAAGAGGCCCGGATCCGCGCGGACCAAGCAGATCAGCTCGCAGCGCAAGTCCGACGGCTCAACCAGGCCAGGAAGCACCGGTCCGGTCCGGTGGGGGAGCGGATCACCGACAACACGCTGATCCGGGTTGCCATCGACCTGCTGCTCAGCCGGGTCGACGACCTGGCCGGCAGCACCGAAACCGAACTCCGGAACTCTGTAAGTCAGTAGGCCGCTCGTCGGCCCAAGGGCTGACGCAACCAGGAACGAAGGGAACACCTATGGCTCAGCGAGTGCAGGTCGTGTTGACCGACGACGTCGACGGGGGAGTGGCCGACGAGACGGTCACGTTCGGGCTGGACGGGTCCAGCTACGAGATCGACCTGTCGAGCGCGAACGCGGAGAAGCTGCGGAACGCGTTCGCCCCGTACGTTGGCGCGGCTCGTCGGGGTGGGCGGCCCGGCGGTGGCCGGAGCCGGTCGGGTGGGGCAGCGCCTCGGGCGGCGGCGCGGTCAGGTGGCGGTGAGAACGCGGCGATCCGGGAGTGGGCGAAGGCCAACGGGCACGCGGTCAGTGAGCGGGGCCGGATCTCCGGGCAGGTCCGAGACGCCTACGCCGCGGCGACCAGCTGACGAGGGGCTGACGCCGCAGCCCTGGGGGCCGGTCGCCGCTGGTGCCGGCTCGGGCTGCCTCTACGGTCCTGGGTTGTGGCTGGTGGGGTGTTCGCGGGGGCGGCGGCCGGTGCTGCGGTGGGCAGTGCGGTGGTGGCGGCGGTCGCGGCGTGGTTGGCCCGGCGCAGCAGCAAGGAGGCTGTCGCCTCCACGGATGTGAACGCGGCGCTGAGCAGGGCGATGACCCGG
>CAXTFU010000330.1:0-5147 GCA_964243385.1 uncultured bacterium
GTCGTGCGTCGGTGTTCGAGCGGTCGGGACGTCGGTGAAGGGGCGGCGAGCCGCCAACACGCACACGTCGTGATCGCGGACGAGGTCGGTGGCGCTGCGGCGAGCGGCGAGCAGCGCAGCGAGGACGACCGATGTGTGCCGTGTGGTCGGCCGGAGCGCCGGGACCGTCGGGCGCCGGCGTGCCGTCGGCGTCGCCTGGGACGCCGATCGCGGCTGCGGCGTGCTAACTGGGCGGATCGACGGTCGCGCACACGTCGTGATCGCTGCGGCGCCGCGGTGTCCCGCCCCGAGCGGCGGGCAGCGCGACGTGGGTGGCCGATGTGTGCGGGGCGGTCGATCGGAGGGTCAAGACGGGCGGCGGGGTCTTGCGCTCGGATGCTCGGGCGACGTCCTCGATGTCCCGACCGCCGCCGCCTTCTCGACTGCCGCGGTCTTCTCGACTCCCTGACCTTCGCGACCGCCGCGGCTCGTCGGTCGCGGTCAGCCGTCTCGTCGACGCCGGCGGCCGCGCCAGGCCGACGGTCCTGCACACGTCGTGATCGTGCACGAGGCCCTGCGCGCCTCACCGGGCGGCGTGGACCTCGATGGACACGAGGCATGTGTGCCGGGCGGTCGTCGGATGGCTGATCCGCCGGCCGGTGCGACCGCCTTCAGGCGGGGGCGAGCGCGCGGTCCGGCACAGCGGCTGGTGCGACCGCCGTCAGGCGGGGGCGAGCGCGCGGTCCGGCACGGTGGCTGCAGCGGCAGCGGCGTCGAGCGGGCCGCGGTCGCGCAGCGCGAGCACGGCCTGGACGGCGGTGACGAGCACCAGGCAGGCGCCGGCGAGGTGCAGCCCGACGAGCACGATCGGCAGCCCGGTGAAGTACTGCGCGAAGCCGAGCACGCCCTGTCCCAGCTCGACGGCCAGCAGCACGCCCATGGCGCGCACCGTCCCGGCGGGCGCGGCGGTGGCCTTGAGCGCCACCCAGAAGGCGACCGTGACACCGACGAGCAGGAACACCAGGTCGGCGTGCAGCTGGCTCAGCTGCGCCGGGTCCAGGCCGGTGCGGCCGGCCGCGGGGTCGCCCGAGTGCGGTCCGCTGCCGGTGACGACGGTGCCGACGGCGAGCGTGGCGCCGACGAGCACGAGCAGCCCCGTGCCGAGCCGGCGCAGCGGCTGCGCGACGACGGCGCGCGGCGGCAGGTCGCCCTCGCGGGCCCGCTGGTGCAGCACGACGGCGAGTGCGATGAGCACCATCGACAGCAGGAAGTGCGCCATGACCGTCCACGGGTTGAGGCCGGTCAGGACCGTGATGCCGCCCAGGACCGCCTGCGCCGGGATGCCGAGGAGCACGAGCACCGCCAGCCGGCGCATCCCCGGGCGGGACGGGCGCTGCCGCCACACGGCGACGAGGCACGCGGCGACGATCGCGGTGAGTGCGAAGGTCAGCAGCCGGTTGCCGAACTCGATGACGCCGTGCACCGCGTACTCGGCGGTGGGCGTGTAGGTCGTGTCGGTGCAGCGCGGCCAGGTCGGGCAGCCGAGGCCGGACGCGGTCAGCCGGACGGCGCCGCCGGTGACGACGATGGCGCTGTTGGCGACGACGCTGGCCAGCGCCAGGCGGCGGACCAGGCTCGGTGACGGGCGGGTCTGCACGCTCTCAGCCTACGGCGGACGAGGTCCGCCAGCCTGCCGGGACGGGGCGCCGCAGGCCGCGAGGACGCGGGGCCGGGGCGGGGCGGACGGGGCGCCAGCGTGCTGGGACGGCGCCGCGCAAGCTGCGGCGATGCGGGTCCGGGCCCGGGGCGGCGGACGGGTGCGAAAGTCTGGAGGGGCGGGCGCCGCAGGCCGCGGGGACGGGGTCCGGGGGCGGGGCGGATGGTTGGCGCCGGCCTGCCGGGACGGGGCGCCGCAGGCCGCGGGGACGGGGTCCGGGGGCGGGGCGGAAGGGAGCGCCGGCCTGCCGGGACGGGGCGTCGCAACGCGGGGACGCGGGTCTGGACCCGGCGCAGACGGGGGCTTCAGCCTGTCAGGACGGGGCGCCGCAGTCGGCCGGAACTGGACCCAGCATCCCGTGGCGACCCGCATCCGGGCCCGAGGGCCGACGAGCCGCCCAGCGCCCAGCGACGAGCGGCGCCCAGCGACCCGAGACGCCCGAGGACCGAGCGAGCCGCTACTCCCAGCGGAACAGGCGGCTGGCGGCGACGAGCGACACGGCGCCCCAGACGGCCAGCACGACGACCTCCTGCACCGGCACCTCGCCGTGCTGCAGGACGGCGCGCAGGCCGCCGGAGAGCGCCGCGGTGGGCAGGAGCGACAGCACCGGCTCGGCCGGGCCGAAGGCCGACAGCGGGAACAGCACGCCGCCGAGCACGAGCAGCACGAACCACAGCAGGTTCGCGACGGCGAGCGTCGTCAGGCCGCGCATGGTGCCGCCGAGCAGCAGGCCGAGGCCGCTGAAGGCCGCCGTCCCGACGACGACGAGCACGAGCACGGACAGGGGCGAGCCCTGCGGGTCCCAGCCGAGCGCGAGGCCGACGCCGCACAGCAGCGACACCTGCAGCAGCTCGACGACGAGGACGGCGAGCGTCTTGCCGCCGAGCAGCACCGAACGGGGGAGCGCGGTCGCGCCGAGCCGCTTCAGGACGCCGTACTGCCGCTCGAAGCCGACGCCGATCGCCTGGCCCGTGAAGGCCGCCGACATGACGGCGAGCGCCAGCACGCCCGGCACGAAGAAGTCCGCGCGGTCGCCGTCCGCCGTCGCGTCGAGGCTGATGAACGGCACGGTGACGAGCAGGACGACCAGCCCGAGCGGGATGACGAGGTTGAGCAGCAGCTGCTCGCCGTTGCGCAGGACGAGGGTGAGCTCGGCCCGGGTCTGCGCGGCGAGCATCCGACCGACCGGGGCGGCACCGGGCCGTGGCGCGAGCGCGCCGGGGGTCCAGCCGCTCACGAGCGCAACTGCCGTCCGGTGAGGTCGAGGAAGACGTCCTCGAGCGTGCGCCGGTCGATCCGCAGGTCACGGGCCAGCGCGCCCGAGCCGGCGCACCAGGCGGTCACCGTGGCGAGCACCTGCGGGTCGATGGGCGCGCCGTGCGGGCCCTCGACGACGTACGAGCCGGCGGGCGACTCCTTGGCGGCGCAGCCGGCCGGCAGCGCGCGCAGCAGCTGGTCGAGGTCGAGTCCGGGCGTCGCGGAGAACCGCAGCTGCCCGGTGGCGTCGGTGCGGGTGAGGTCCTCGACCGAGCCCGCGGCCACGGCGCGGCCGGCGTCGACGATCACCACGTCGTCGGCCAGGCGCTCGGCCTCGTCGAGCAGGTGGGTGGTGAGCACGACGGTCACGCCGTCGCCGCGCAGCGCCTGCACGAGCTCCCACGTCGCGTGCCGCGCCTGCGGGTCGAGGCCGGCGGTCGGCTCGTCGAGGAACACCAGCTCGGGACGGCCGACGACGGCCAGGGCGAGCGACAGGCGCTGCTGCTGGCCGCCGGACAGCCGCCGGTAGGCGGTGCGCGCGACGTCGACGAGCCCGAGCCGCGCCAGCAGGTCGTCCGGGTCGAGGGGGTGCGCCGCGTACGAGGCGACCAGGCGCAGCATCTCGCCGCAGCGCAGTCCCGGGTAGGCGCCGCCGGTCTGCGGCATGACGCCGACGCGGGGGCGCAGGGCGGGGTCGCGCGGCGTCCGTCCGAGGACGCGGACGGTGCCCGCGTCCGGCGTCCGGAAGCCCTCGCAGATCTCGACGGTCGTGCTCTTGCCGGCGCCGTTCGGCCCGAGCAGGGCGAGCACCGTGCCCGGGCGGACCTCGAAGGAGAGCTCGTCGACGACGGCGCGCCCGGCGTAGGACTTGACGAGGCCCTCGACCGACAGGGCAGGACCGGGGGCCGTCACCGGCCCAGGCTACGGTCGACGACGCTCCCCGGCCTGCCGGCAGCGGGCGCCGGCGGACCCGTGCGCACCGGGTGAGGGCGCCCTGCGTGGTCGAGGTCACGACGGCGGCCGGCCGTCCGGTTCGACGGCGGGACGCATTTACGTGACACTGGCGTTGTGGAAGTCGTGGCAGCGGTGAAGACGTTCGGCGGGACGCGTGAGCGCGTCTCCGCCAGCCTGCTCGCGCTCGGCCCGTCCACGGCCGCGGCCCTCGCCGAGCGGCTCGACCTGTCGCCCGCCGCGATCCGCAAGCACCTCGACGCGCTGCTGGCCGACGGCACCGTGACGACCCGCGAGGCCCGTGCGCACGGCTCGCGCGGACGCGGTCGCCCCGCCCGCCTGTACGCCCTCACCGAGGCCGGCCACGCGGGCGGCCCGTCCGCCTACGACGACCTCGCCGCGGGAGCGCTCCGCTTCCTGTCCGACGTGGCGGGGGAACGGGCCGTCGAGCAGTTCGCCCAGTCGCGCGTCGCCGAGCTCGAGGACCGCTACGCCGACCGCCTGCGCGACGTCCCCGTGTCGGACCGCCCGGCGGCCCTGGCCGAGGCGCTGTCGGGTGACGGCTACGCGGCGACCACCTCCGCGCACGGCGTCGGCGTGCAGCTGTGCCAGCACCACTGCCCGGTGCGGCAGGTCGCTGCCCAGTTCCCCCAGCTGTGCGACGCCGAGACGGCCGCCCTCGGGCGCCTGCTCGAGGTGCACGTGCAGCGGCTCGCCACCATCGCCCACGGCGACGGCGTGTGCACGACGTACATCCCCGCCCGCGCGGGGTCCGTCCCTCCGGGGACGGGCACAGCGCACGCGGGCACCGCAGGACCCGAAGGAACGACCCCCGCAACAGTGAAGGTGACGCGATGACCACCACCCAGGACCAGACCATCGAGAGCCTCGGCTCCTACAAGTTCGGCTGGGCGGACTCGGACGTCGCCGGCGCCACGGCCGCCCGCGGCATCGACGAGGGCGTCGTCCGCAACATCTCGGCGCTGAAGTCCGAGCCCCAGTGGATGCTCGACCTGCGCCTCAAGGGCCTGAAGCTGTTCGAGAAGAAGCCGATGCCGACGTGGGGCTCGGACCTGTCCGGCATCCACTTCGACAACATCAAGTACTTCGTGCGGTCGACCGAGAAGCAGGCCACCACCTGGGACGACCTGCCGGCCGACATCAAGAGCACGTACGACCGGCTCGGCATCCCGGAGGCCGAGAAGCAGCGCCTGGTCGCCGGCGTCGCCGCGCAGTACGAGTC
>CAXTFU010000331.1:0-5082 GCA_964243385.1 uncultured bacterium
GGGCGGGGGGCGGTGCGCAGGGCGGGCGGCCGCGGGCCGGGCGCGCGACGGCCCGGGCACGGCGGTGCGCAGGGCGCACGACGCTTCGTGTGCGACGGCGCGCAGGGCGGCAGACCGGGCGCGCACACGCGGCCGCGGGACTGCTGTCGGTCCGGGCCGACGGCCGAGCCCGACTACCAGCCGAGCGCCTGCGCCCGTCGCTTGATCTCGGTGGCGCGGTTCTGGTGCAGCGCCTGCAGCGGCGTGCCGGGCAACGTCTCGTCCGGCGTCGTCAGCCAGCGCAGCGCCTCCTCGTCGGAGTAGCCGGCGTCGCGCAGCAGCGTCAGGACCGGCACGAGGTGCTTGACGAGCACGTCGCCGTCGAGCTGCTCGGCGGGCACGGCCTTCTTGCCGTCCGCGTCGAGAACGGCCAGCAGGTGCCCAGCCTTGACGAGGTCGCGGACGCCCGTCGGACCGATGCCCATGCGCTCGGCCACCTCGGTCATGCTCAGCATCTCCACGACGACGAGCCTAGGCGGACGTCAGGGGGCGACCGGCTCGCCGTCGCGTGCCGCGCTCGCGAAGGCCGCGTCGAGCACCGCCGCGGTCTGACGCGACTGCTCGACCGGCAGGACCCAGCCGTCGCCGCCGCGCAGCACTGACGACATCTCCTCGACCATGACGCGGTAGGCGTCGACGGCCGGCACCTGGACGCGCTCGGTCGAGGTGCCGTCGGAGACGAGCAGCTCGGTGGCGGCGCTGCCGGCGGGCGCGAAGGACTCCCCGCGCAGCTCGAGCTCGCCCCGGTCGCCGGTGATCACGAGCCACTGCCCGGCGTCGACGCTGATGCTGGCGTGCACCTCGGCCTCGACGCCGCCCTCCCAGCGCAGGATCGCGCGCGTGTCGAGGTCGACCCCGGTCTCCCCCAGCGTGCTGCGGGCGACGACGTCCTGCGGCAGGCCGCGCCCCACCGCCCAGAGGCAGGCCGAGACGGCGTAGCAGCCGACGTCGTAGAGGGCACCGCCGCCGTGCGCGCGGTCCAGCCGGTAGTTGCCCTCGAGGTCGGCCGTGAAGGTGAACCCCGCGGCGACGTGCTGCACCGCGCCGATCTCCGCCAGCCGCGCCTGCGCGAGGCGCACCCGCGGGTGCCAGCGGTACCAGCTCGCCTCGACGACGAGCAGGTCGCCGGCGGCGGCGGCCATGCGGCCGACCTCGGCGGCGTCGAGCCCGAGCGGCTTCTCGCACAGGACGTGCTTGCCGGCCTCGAGAGCGGCGAGCGTCCAGGGCAGGTGCGCGTCGTTCTGCAGGGCGATGTAGACGGCCTCGACCTCGTCGTCGGCGAGCAGCGCGGCGTAGTCGCCGTAGGCCCGCGCCGGCCCGAGCGCCTGCGCCCGGGCGGCGTCGCGGGCCGCGGCGGCGTGCAGCATGGCGTTGGACGCCGCCTCGACGGCCGGTCCGAGGGCGGTGCGGGCGATCCCGCCGGCGCCGAGGAAGCCCCAGCGCACCGGGTCGGTCGGAGCGGCAGGGGTGCTCATGCCGGCACCTGCACCGGACGGCCGCCGTCGGCGGCGGACTGGGTCGCGGCCTGCATCACCGCGATGTTGCGCCGGCTGCCCTCGGGGGTGACCGACATCGGCCAGGACGAGAGCAGCTGGTCGGCCAGCTCGCGGTGGAACGGCTGCGGGGGCGGTGCCAGCGGCGGCAGCATCGTGCGCGCGCCGTCCGCCCCCAGCAGCGACAGCGCGGCCGGCGCATCGGAGACGGCGAAGCGGTCCTCGGCGACCAGGCCGATGGGCGAGCGGCTCACGATCCGCTCCTGCTGCCAGTCGCCGACCAGGGCGCCCTGCGTCCCCAGCACGTAGAACTTCGGCTTGCGCGCCGCGGCCAGGTCCGAGTGCGTGAACTCCGCCTCGACGCCGTCGGTGAAGTGCACCAGCACGCGCGTGTGGTCGGCGTTCGTGACGTCGTGCCAGACCCGCTTGTGCGCCGTGGCAGACACCCAGTCGACCTGCTGGGGCAGCAGGTCGAGCACCCAGTCGAGGTAGTGGCTGCCCCAGTCGTAGATGGCGCCGCCGCTGATGTCGGCGTCGCTGTGCCAGAAGTTGCAGGGGTGGTCGTAGCCGCCGACGAACGTCTCGAGGTGGAACACCTCGCCCAGGCGGCCGGCGCGCACGGCCGCACGCAGCGCGAGGTAGTCGGCGTCCCACCGGCGGTTCTGGTAGACCGCGAGCGTCAGGCCGGCGGCGGACGCGGCGGCGATCTGCCGGTCGGCCTGCTCGACGGTGAGGCAGAACGGCTTCTCGACGACGACGTGCTTGCCGGCCTCCAGGGCGCGCAGGACCTGGTCGGCGTGCGTGTTCGGCGGGGTCGAGACGATGACGAGGTCGACCCCGTCGTCGGCGAGCAGGTCCGCGACGTCGGCGTGGCCGCGCAGCTGCGGGGCGTACGTGCGCGCCGCGTCGATGCGCGCATCGACCGGGTCGCACACCGCAGCCAGCTCGAGCCCGTCGGTCGCCGCGATCGCAGCCGCGTGCTCGTGGCCGATGGCCCCGTAGCCGAGCATGCCGATGCGCACCGGCGCGGCGTCGCGCAGGCCGAGCAGGTGGCGCAGCACGCGGTGCACGAGCCGGGCGAAGGCCGGGTCGTCCAGCGTGGTGGCGGACGAGCCGACGGTGAGCGCGCCGATCCGGGTGCTCGGCCGCCAGGTCGCCACCGGGTGGTCGGTGAAGGCGCTGTTCGCGGTGAGCAGGACCTCGACGTCGTCGGCGGTCTTGTCCTGCAGCGGCCAGCCGTCGCGCAGGAGCAGCTCGTCGCCGCCGAGGCGCGCCGCGACCTCCCCCGCGTCACGCCCGGGACGCACCCGGACCTCGTGCGCAGGCAGGACCCGCCCCGGCAGCAGCCCGGCGGCGTCCCACAGCGAGGCGGCCTGCTCGGCCCCGACCAGCAGGACGGGCGTGCCGCGCTCGGCCGCCTCGAGCACGGGCTGGTCCGGTACCGGGCCGAGCGCGAGCAGGACGGCGGCGTCGTCGGCGGGGCCCTCGACGACCTCGACGCCGGCCGAGGCGAGCCGGGACAGCAGGAGGTCTCCGCGCGCGCCAGCGCGCAGGACACCGAGACGGGGCGAGGGAGCAGTCACGGACGGAGCGTAGATCGCGGACGGCCGCTCGGCAGTCCGCAGCGGTCGGCGCAGGTCAGCGGCCCGCTCACCGGACCACGACCGTCCGGACGGGGCTGGCCCCGGCGCCGTTGCGCGCGTCCGCGGCCGTCGTGGCGACCAGCCGGTGCGTCCCCTGGCGCAGCGCCAGACGAGGCAGCCGCCAGCGGCCGTCGGCGCGCGCGTCGACCCGCGCGACGGGGACCAGCGCGCCCGTGGACGTCAGCCGGGAGAGCGTCACGACGCGTCCCCTCGACCGGGCCGGAGCGGTGGTGCCGGACAGGACGACGGCCCGGCCCGGCGCGGGTGCGACCGCCAGCGACACGGCCGTGCGCACGGTCAGCGCCGCGGTCGGGCCGGCTGCGCAGCCGCGCTCGCGCGTGCGCAGCAGCGTGTTCGTCGACGGGCGGACCGTGAGGGCGACCGTGCCGTCGGGTCCGAGGACGGCCGAGCGGACGACGCGCGCGCTCGCGGGGGCACTGGCTGCCAGCAGCTCGACGGGACGTCCGGCGGTGCCGCGCAGCCGGACGCCGACCGCCTGCCCGGCGGTGCTGGCCCGGACGCCGAGGGAGGTCGTCGGCGCGCCGCACGGGGCGGGCGCCGGTGCGGGCGCCGCGGGAGGTGCGGGCGGCGGCGGGGTCACCGGGGCGGGGGCTCCGGGAGCAGGGCCAGCCGGCGGTGCCGGGTTGGCGGTCCGGGTGCCGCAGGCGGCGCTGCCGCTGTCGAGGTCGCGGCCGCCGGTCGTCGCGAAGCGCCAGTCGTAGCCGCCGTCCTCGAGCGTCATGAGCAGCAGCCCGAAGTCGGACCGGGTGCGCACCTCGCTGTTGGCGATGGGCGGCCCGATCGGCGACAGCCCACGGCCGCCGGTGCCGACGATGAACTGCCGGATGCCGCGCGGATCGGGTCGGCCGGCCGGGTCCTGCGGGCCGAAGCGCTCGTAGTTGTGCTCGTGGCCGTTCAGCACGACGTCGACGCCGCCGTCGTAGAGGGCCTGCCAGACGGGGTCGAGCCCGGGGTCCGAGCCGCGCGGGCTGCTGGTGAACCGCGGCTGGTGGAAGTAGGCCAGCGTGCAGGTCGTCGGCGAGGTGGCCAGCTGCTGGCGCAGCCACTGCACCTGCGGCGAGGTGGCGGAGCAGTCGACGACGTGGCAGTTCGTGTTGAGGGCGAGCAGGCGCCACGAGCCGACCGTCGAGGCGTACCACCCCTGGCCGCGCGGGCCGGCGGCCGTGCCGAAGTAGTCGAAGTAGCCGCGGGCGCCCTCTACCCCGTACTCGTGGTTGCCGACGGCGGGACGCGTGATGGCCCGCAGGCGGCCGAAGGTCGGGCTGTACGCCGAGACGAACTTGTCGTAGGCGCCGTCCTCGTACTGCAGGTCGCCGAGCGCCAGCAGCGCTGACAGTCCCGACGAGGCGGCGAGGTCGGCGACGGCCCGGTGCTGGCAGACCGCCGGCTGGCTGCCGTCGTACTGCGGCTCGGTGCGCGTCGGGTCGCACACCATGTCGCCGAGCGCACCGATCACCGGGTCGGCGGCTGCGGCGGCCGACGCCCTGGACGCCGACGACGTGGCGGCCCACGTCGTGGTGAGCAGCGCCAGGCACAGCAGCGCCAGGGTCGTCGCGGTCAGCCGGACGCGCAGCGCACTCATGCGGCGGACGGTACGACGCGGCACCGACATCCGGAGCCGAACGTCCCGGCCGCCACCACCCGTCCCGCCGAGCCCTCCCGCCGATCGGCAGGGGTGGTCCAGCTGTCGTGGTGGTCGACCGGCCACGCGGGCACCCCGAACCAGAGCACCCGAGCGCCCACGGACGCGCGCACCGAGCACCAAGCCTGTGGACGGACGGACGGACGGACGGCCGGGCCGGCGGACGGGTGGAGGGACGTAGGGGCGGACGGACGGACGGACGGACGGGCGGACGGGCCGGCGGACGGGTGGAGGGGCGTAGGGG
>CAXTFU010000332.1:0-5059 GCA_964243385.1 uncultured bacterium
GCCGAGTGCCGCGCGGTCGACGAGGGCGCAGTCGGTGATCTCCAGCACCAGCGTGACGGCGCGCAGCGAGGGCACTCCGGTGCGCCCGCGCGGCTCGAGCGCGAGCGGCAGGAGGACGGCCCGGCCGGTCCCCTCCTCGACGAGGCGCCCGGACAGCCCGGCACTCGTGCCCAGGGTGCGCAGCCGGACCGGCTGGCGCCCGCCGTTGAACACCGACACGTCGACCGCCCACCCCCTGTCGGCCGGGCGTCCGGTGCCGTACCGGACGAGGACCGCCGCCGCCACGTCGAGGTAGCCGCAGGCCCGGGCGGTCGAGCTCGCGAGGTCGCTCGTGTCGGACTCCGCCGGCAGGTCGAGCGCGCGCCGGACGCCGTCGGCGGTGCGCACGACGAGCGCGACCGGTCCGGGCCCCGCGCCGGTCGGCGGCCGGGTCGCGCAGCCGACCTCCTGGACGAGGTCGAGCCGCTGCTCGGCGCCCGGTGCGAGGCGCACGGGTGCGCGCAGCGCCAGGTCGCCGAACGACGCGGCGACCACGACGACCTCCCGCGGGCCGGTGTTGCGGACCCCGAACGCGTACGTGGCGCGGCCGACCTGCTGCCGGGCGTCGAACTCCTCGCGGACGCTGCGGGCGTACCGGCCCGTCCCCTGCAGGGCGACGACCGACGCGAGCTCGCGGTCCTGCGCCTCGGCCGCGCGCCGGTCGCGCCGCCCGTCGGCGAGCGCGGCGACGGCCAGGACCGCGGCGAGGACGACCAGCGCGAGCGGCAGCCGCCAGGCCTGGCGCGGGCGGTCGTCCGGATCCGGCAGGACGGGACGGCCGGCGGACGCGCCCGGCGCTCCGACGGTGACCTCGGGGCGGTCCTGCACCCGGCGCACGCTACGGCGTGGCGGTCACCGGCGCGGCCGCGACCAGCCGGCGCAGGTCGTCGGAGGCGAGCCCGGCGAGGGTCGGCGCGACCAGGCGCCGGGGGCGCGGGGCCAGGTGCACGCCGAGCACGCTCGGGACGGCGACGACCGCGCAGCCCGCGGCCTCGCCGCTCGCCACGCCCGACGGCGAGTCCTCCAGCACGACGCACCGCGCCGGGTCGGCGCCGAGCCGGGCGGCGGCCGTGAGGTACGGCTCGGGGGAGGGCTTGGCCTGCCCGACCTCGTCCCCGGCGAGCGTCAGCGCGAACGGCCCGACGCCGTGGGCGAGCACGGCGTCGACGAGGACGCGGTAGGACGACGACACGAGCGCCATCGGCACGCCCTCGTCGTCCAGCGCCCGCAGCAGGTCGGCGACGCCCGGCAGGAGCGGCAGCTCACCGGCGAACAGCTCGACCATGCGCGCGAGCAGCCGGTCCGCCGTCGCGGCCACCCGCTCGGGGGTCGGCTCGGCGCCGAACCAGCGCAGGATCGTCGGGACCGCGACGTCCAGCCGGGTGCCGACGACGAGCGCCTTGACCTCGTCGTCCCAGGTGCCGCCGAGCGACGCGGCCAGCTCGGTCTCGGCGAGGGTCCACAGGCCCTCGCTGTCGATCATCAAGCCGTCCATGTCCCACAGGACCGCGTCCATCTCGCGCCTCCGCCGCTCCGAACGGCCAGGCAGCCGCGCTCGTCGACCCTAGCGACGAGCGCGTCCGGCCCGCTGCGCGACGTCGCGGCGCCGTCAGGGGCTCAGGTGCACCGTGTTGCGCCCGGCCCGCTTCGCGACGTAGGCGGCGCCGTCGGCCGCCGCCAGCAGCGCCTCGGCGCTGCGGTGCGGCGGCGAGGTGGCCACGCCGATGCTGAGGGTCGGCACGGCGTCCGAGGCGTCCTCGGGCAGCGGCAGTGCGACGGCGCTGCGGACGCGCTCGGCCAGCCGGACGGCCTCGCCGACCTGCGGGAGGTCCTCGCAGACCACGACGAACTCGTCGCCGCCGTAGCGGGCCAGGGTGTCGGCCGGGCGCAGCGCGGCCCGCACCCGCGAGGCGACCTGCCGCAGCAGCTCGTCGCCCGCGGCGTGGCCGAGCTCGTCGTTGGTCGTCTTGAGGCCGTCCACGTCGCAGAACAGCACCGCGACGACGCCCCGACGGCGTCGGGCGAGGCTGTGCTCGATGCGGTCGGTGAGCGCGAGCCGGGTGAGCGCCCCGGTCAGCGGGTCGGTGCTCGCGACCGTGTGCAGGCGCTGCTCCTCGTGCTTGCCGGCGGTGATGTCGGTGAGCACGGCCACCGAGCCGGCGACGGCGCCGTCGCCGCCGAGCAGCGGGGTCGCGGCGATCTGCAGCCAGACGGCGTCGCCGGCCCGGTCCTGCACCTGCAGCTGGTAGCGGTCGCACTGCCCGGCGGCCCGCCGGACCAGCTGCCGGTCGAGGGCCTCGGCGGTGGCGGTGTCGACGAGGTCGTGCAGGCGGGCGCCGACCGTGACCCGCCCGTCGAACAGCCGGCCGCAGCGCGGGTTCGCCGTGAGCACGTGGCCGTCGAGGTCCAGCACGAGGATCGCCTCGCCGGCGGCCGCCAGGACGGCCTCGAGGTGCTGCTCGCGGGCGCTGCCCTGCTCGGGCGGCTCGCCCGTCTCGTGCGCGGGGGCGGACGGGGAGGTGCGGGAGGTCGGGGCGCCGCACGCCTCGCAGCGGTGCACGCCGGTCTCGTGATCCACCCGGGCAGTCAACAGGCGGATCGCAGTCCTCGCGACCGGAATGCCGTCTGCAACGAGACTTTCGACGTTGCGTGACGGTGGCCTGACCCAGCGCTGATCGTGCGGGCCCGGCGAGCGGCTCAGTCGGTCGGCACCCGGCGCCGGGACGCGTCGAGCACCGGCAGGCGCTGCGACCCGCGCGCCGGGTCCGGGCGGCCCGCGACCGACAGGAGCACGCCGACCGCGGCGAGCGCCGCCAGCACGGCGAGCAGGAGCGCGGCCCGGGGGAAGGGCGCCCAGGCGCTCTGCACCGCGACCGCCGTCCGCAGCCCGGTCCCCGGCGGCTGCCAGAAGCCGCGCAGGGCGGTGTGCACGCCGACGGCCTGCATGACCCCCGCGGCGAGCAGGGCCGCGTACGGCGCGAGCCACCGGCGGGACCGGGGGAGCAGCCCCGCGAGCCCCAGCGCCACGAGGGCGGCGAGCACGGCGACGAAGGCGAACAGGTAGCGGCCCTGCAGCCCGGCGAAGTAGCCGCCGCGCACCCAGTTCTTGAGCGACTGCTGGTACACCACGGCGACCTGCACGAGGAAGGCGGCGAGCGCGACGGCCGAGGCCGGACGAGCCCACGCCGGACGCTGCGGCCGGGCGCCGGCGAGGACGAGGCCGAGCAGCAGCACGAGCGCCCCGGCCACCTGCGCGCTCTGCGGGATGCGCAGCTCGAGCCAGCCGAAGTTGCCCCAGGTGCTCGCGGTCAGGCGCGACACCACGCCCTCGGTGAAGGCGAGCAGGCTGCGGTCGCCGGGGCGCTCGGGCAGCAGCGGCGAGCCCTGCGGCTGCAGCGCGCCGTACCGGACGACGTTCGCGACCCACCACCAGCCGCCGCAGGCCATCGCGAGCCCCGCTGCGAGCACACCGGACGTCAGCGCGCGGACCCGCTCCGTGCGGGCCGGCCCGAGCAGCGCCAGGCCGTACGCCAGCGCCGCCCAGGCGAGCAGCCCGACGGCCCACGCCTTGGTGAGCAGGGCCAGGCCGAGCAGGACGCCGAGCAGCGTGGCGGTGCGCCGCGAGACGTCGCCGCGGCTGACGGCGACGAGCGGCACGGACGCCGCCGCGCCCAGCAGGCACAGCAGCGCGTCGTTGTTGACGCTGGCGCCGACCGACGCCAGCTGCGGGACGGCGAGCGGCAGCAGCGCCGCCGTCGTGGCGACCGCCCGGCCGGCGCCGAGGCGGCGGGCGACGGCCGCGGCGAGCGCCGGCACGGGCAGCAGGAGCAGCAGGCTGAGCACGCGCAGCACCCCGAGCTGCACGGGGAACGACTCGTCCGCGAACCCCGGCAGCGCCTCGGCCGCGCCGGCGAGCAGCAGGTAGTACAGCGGCGGGTGCTGCGTCATCTGGTTCGGGTACGGCCGCAGCCCCTCGGGCGCGGGCAGCTCGTCGTAGGACAGGTCGCGCGGCGGCACCTGCGTCGTGCTGATCGGCAGCGGGAACAGCGCCGCCAGGTCGGGGCGCTCGGCCTTCGACAGGCCGGCGAGCGGGAACGAGGCCCGCACCCGCGGGTCGAGCTCGAGCTCGCCCGGAGCGGCGTACGACCCGCCCTCGAGCAGGTGCAGCACGAGGTCGACGTGCGCGGGCTCGTCGGCGGCGCGGTAGAGCGGGGTGAGCTGCAGCCAGCCGAACAGCACGGCGGCCCACAGCACGGTGATCGCGACCAGGGCGCCGGACCCCGCGCGGCGCCCTCCCACGCAGGTCACAGTAGCCGCGGGACGGGGCGGACCGGGGCGCGGCGAGGCATCATGGAGCCCGACCACCAGCAGCCGAGCGACGACGGGAGCCCCGCCCACCGTGACGGACGAGCTGGTGCTCACCCGGGTGCACGAGACGGTCGAGCGCTTCGTGCGCGGCACCGCGGCTGCCGACCGCACGGCTGGCGCCGACGACGACGTCGACCCCGAGGACGTCGTGCAGGAGGCGATGGCCCGCCTGCTCGAGAACCGCTGGCGGCTCGAGCCGGCGACCTGGGAGGCGTACGCGCTGGTCAGCGCGCGCAACCTGCTGCACGACCGGGTCCGTGCGGGGCTGGTCCGGCAGCGGCACGGGCACCGGCTGCACGCACCGGACGTGAGCGCCAGCGCCGAGGAGCAGGTCCTCACCGAGGAGGAGCACGCCGCCGTGCGCCGGGCGATGGGGACGCTGCCCTCCGACGACGCCGCGCTGCTCGACTCGCGCTACGGCGCGGACGACGACCGCCTGCCGCCGGTCCTGCCGCCCGCGGCCGCGAACCGGCTGGCCCGGGCGCGCGCCCGGCTGCGCGTCGCCTACCTGCTCGAGCACACCGGCCTCGAGCTGCCGACCGAGCGCTGCCGGCCCGTCCTCGAGGCGCTGTCGAGCGCGGACCGGCGGCGGCAGGAGCGCCTCGGCGCCGGACGCCACCTGGCCGCCTGCCGGGTGTGCGCGTCCTACGCC
>CAXTFU010000333.1:0-3102 GCA_964243385.1 uncultured bacterium
GGGGGTGGTGCTTGGGGTGGGCGGGGGGGGGGGTGGGGGGGTGCTGCCCGAGGTGGACGGGGTGGCTGGCGCGGTGCTGTCCGGGGCGTCCGGCGCGCAGACGTCGCAGCGTCCGCAGGGCACGTCGACCGGCTCGCCGTACGGCTCGAGCAGGGCGGCCCGGCGGCAGCCGGGCGCCTGGGCGAGCTCCTGCAGCGAGGCCGGGCTGCCGGGCTCGACGAGCAGCACGGCGGTCTCCGGCGCGAGCTCGGCGACGAGGTCGCGCCACTGCTCGGGACCGGGCAGCCCGGCGCCGATCAGCAGGCGCAGCCTGGCACGCCCCAGCGGCGGGGGCTCGCCGAAGGGGACGACGAGGGCGTCGAGCCGGCGGCTGCGCCAGTCGCCGACGGCCTGGGCCGCTCGGGACGCCCGCAGCGGCGGCGGCGCCCAGACGGCCACGCGCAGGCCGTCGGCCCGCAGGGCGGTGAGCGTGCGGTCGGCGCGCTCGCGGTCGGCCGTGACGACGAGGCCCGGTCCGCTGCGGCGCAGCAGCCCGGACAGGACGCGCCGGCGGGCTGGCGCCGTCGGTGCGACGGCCACCTCGAGCCGGCTGTCGGCCGGGTCCCAGCCGC
This sequence comes from uncultured bacterium, assembly GCA_964243385.1. Classification (GTDB taxonomy): domain Bacteria; phylum Actinomycetota; class Actinomycetes; order Mycobacteriales; family SCTD01; genus SCTD01. Next base: position 612 of record CAXTFU010000333.1, read on the forward strand.
CACCGGCGCGCACCGGGTCGCGCAGGCGCAGGGCCGCGACGAGCCGCTCGCGCTCGGCGGCGTCCGCCCGCGGCACGACGGCCAGCACGGGCACGTCCCCTCGCAGGGCCGCCACGCGGGCCGCCTGCGTCGGCGTGAACTCGTGCGCGCGGTCCACGACGACGAGCTCGGCGCCCTCGAGGCCCGTGGCGTCGTCGGCGGTGCGGAAGACGAACTCCGGCGGCAGGTCCTCGTCCGCCATGGCCGCGAGGTCCTCGTCCGCGGGCGGCCGGGCGATCGCGGGCGGCCGGTCGCCCGCGACCTCCACCACCCGGGGGGCCGGCAGCGGCACGTCGGGCACCGGCCTCGCCGGCGGCCCCCACGGCGGGCTGACCCACAGCGTCGTGCCGGGGCGGACGAGCCCGGCGAGCAGGCCGGCCGCGGAGCCGCCCGTCCCCATCCGGGCCACGAGCAGGACGTCCCGGCCCTCGGTCACCGCGGTGGCCGCCTCGGCCTGTCCGGGGCGCGGCTCGTCGAAGCCGAGCACCGTCAGCGCCGAGCCGACGTCGAGGCCGCGCCCGGCTGCGCGCACCGGCCAGCGCGGGAAGACGTCCGGCGGCCAGAGGTAGGGCAGGTCTTCCGGCTCGTCGACGTGCCCGAGCGCCTCGAACAGCGGGCGGTAGAACTCCGGGTCCTTGCGCAGCAGGGCCGACCGGTGCGACAGGTGCAGCGCCTCGAGGCCGAACCACGGCGGCAGCGGCGCGCCGGACGGGACCTCGCCGCCCGTCCAGGCCAGCAGCTGGTCGGCCACCGAGTCGGCGTAGCCGCGGCGCGTCCACTCGCGGCAGTTCTCCAGGCCGTACTCGACCAGGGCGGGGGTGAACCCGCGCCACATCCGGACGGCGGGGTGGTTCTTCCAGGCGTACGCCGGCCAGGTCAGGGCGCGCAGGATCTGGAAGGTCTCGACCCGCTGCTTGCCCAGCCGGCGGTCGTCGAGGACCACGCAGCTCGCCCGCAGGTCGGGGAAGGGCAGGAAGGTCTGCACGAGCCGACCCTGCCCGTCGCGCGCGCGGCTCAGACGTGCGCGGCCGCCGCCGTCAGAGGCCGTCGAGGAAGCCGCGGACCATCGCGCAGGTGTCCTCCGGGTGCTCGAAGTGCGGGACGTGCCCGCAGTCCTCGAGCACCACCTGGCCCGCGCTCGGCAGCGCGTCCGCGACGTGGCGGGCGAACGACGAGGGCACCAGCCGGTCGCGGTCGCCCCAGACGAACAGCGCCGGCGGCTGCAGCAGCGGCAGTCGCTGCCAGAAGCCGTTGCGGCCGTAGGCGTCCTCGAGGTAGATCTGCCGGGCGCACGAGAAGAAGGCGATGCGGTGCGCGCGGTCGGAGAGCACCCGCACGGCCTCGTCCGCCGCCGCGTCGTACCAGGCCTTGGGCAGCCGGGAGGCGTCGCTGAACATCGCCCGGATGCCCTCGACCGCGACCCGTTGGCTCACCGGCACGGGCAGCCCGGCCAGCTGCGGGCTCACCCGGCGGACGAACGGCACGTACTGCCGCAGGCGCCGGAACGCCGGCGACGGCGTGAGCAGCACGAGCCCGCGGACCGACTGCGGGTGGGTGAGGCCGGCCTCGAGGGCGATGCGGCCGCCGAGGCTGTTGCCGATCAGGACCGCGCTGCGGCTGCCCGTCGCCCGCTGGAAGGCCTCGACCCAGGCTGCGAACCAGGCGGGGCTGTACGGCCCGGACGGCGCGTCGCTGGCGCCGAACCCGGGGGAGTCCGGCGCGAGGACGCGGTGGTCGACCGCGAGGTCGGCCACGAGCGTCAGCATGCTGGCGTTCGTGGCGCCGAGACCGTGCAGCAGCAGGACAGGCGGCGCGGCGGCGGGTCCGGCCTCGAGGTAGGACGTGCGCACGCCCATCGCGACGACCTCCCGCGAGCGCGGCAGGCCGGGCGCGCGGTCCTCGTCGGCGGCGAACAGGCCGTCGAGCGCGAGACCGAGCGACAGGTCGCCGCGCACGGTCAGCCGGCCGTCGAGGAAGGCGTCGACACCCGAGACGCGGCCCTCGACGACGTCGGCCAGCAGGTCCGGGGTGGTGCGGACGCGCAGCGTCGACACGGCCGGCGAGCCGCGCCGCACGGCGGCCCGCCCCGCGTCGAGCGTGATCGTCCAGACGTCGTGCCCGGTGTCGAGCGCCACCGTGGCCGTGCGGCGCTCCAGCCCGCCGCCGGTGGGCGTGCGGCGCAGGCGGCTCGAGAGCAGGGCGTCCAGGCCCCGCGGCGGTGCGGAGAGGCTCACCAGCGCACGCTACCCACGCTCACCTGCACCATCCTCCTGGCACGCCGACCCTCCTGGCACGCCGACTCGGCCCGTCCGCCGGGGGTGGGCCGTCAGCCACAGCCCCGACCGGTGCCGGTCAGCCCCGACCGGTGCCCGTCAACCCCGGACCGGTGCCGGTCAGCCCCGGACCGGTGCCGGTCAGCCCCGGACCGGTGCCGGTCAGCCCCGGACCGGTG
>CAXTFU010000333.1:3202-5029 GCA_964243385.1 uncultured bacterium
CCGGTCAGCCCCGACCGGTGCCGGTCAGCCCCGACCGGTGCCCGTCAGCCCCGACCGCTGCCCGTCAGCCCCGACCGGTGCCCGTCAACCACGACCGGCTGTGGTGCGCGTCAGCCCTTCTTGGCCGAGCCCTTGCCCGACCGCTTGACCGATCCCTTGGGCGTGCTGGCTGATCCCTTGCCGGATCCCTTGGACGCGCCGGGGCCCTCCATGCCCTCCGGGATCTCACCGGTGAGCTTGAACTTGGCCGTGGCGACGCCCTTGGTGGCGACGAGGCGCCCGACGCCGACGGCGACGCCGCTCGCCGCGGCCCAGGTCAGCGCCTCGCCCCACGGGGTGCCAGGCGACGCCGGGTCGGCCGGCGGCTCCGTCCGCTTGGTCTTGCGCCAGACCTTGTCGAGCACCGTCATGCTCACCTTGCGCATCACGACCCCCGTCGCGATGCCGATGAGCTGCGATCCCACTGCCATGTGCTCGTCCTCCGTGATCGTCCGTGCGACTCGTCAGGACCGCCCTGCCCCCGTGGTGCGCGCAGGACACGTGCCGTCCGACCGCCTGTTCCCTTGCCGGAACGGCGGGTACACCCGCCCCGCACCGACCCTGACCCAGAGGAGCAGACATGGCAGAGCTGAAGAAGGGTGACGACGTCACCTGGAAGAGCCACGGCAGCACGACCGAGGGCACCGTCGAGAAGAAGATCACCAGCGAGACCGAGGCCGGCGGCCGGAAGGTCAAGGCCAGCAAGGACGAGCCGCAGTACCTGGTGAAGAGCGACAAGAGCGGCAAGGAGGCGGTCCACAAGCCGTCGGCGCTCGACAAGCAGTGAGCCCGCAGCAGGGCCGGGACGCTCACCGCGTCCCCGGGAGCCTGGCGTGAGCGCCGTGGACGAGGTCTGGGACGACTTCCGCTCGGCGGTGAACATGTCGCCCAAGACGCTCGAGGACTGGCTGGAGACCGACGAGAGCAAGGCGGTCGGCCAGAAGGACGGCGGGTCCGGTGAGTCGACCGGCCACGAGAGCGGTCGGCGGATCGTCGAGATCCTGCGCACCAAGAAGGCCGACCTCACCGACGACGACGCGGCGCACATGCGCAAGGTCGTCGGGTACGTCGCCCGGCACAGCGCCCAGCGCCCGGACAAGTCCGGCGACGAGCTCGAGCACAGCAAGTGGACGGCTTCGCTCAAGAACTGGGGCCACGACCCGATGTAGGAGGTGCGGCGGTCGCGGATGAGCGCCCGCGGCCGCCGCACTCCACGTCCCGTCGCACGACCGCCGGCCGAGGTCCTGTTCGCCGCGCAGGCGGACAAGAACTGGGGGCACGACCCGATGTAGGAGGTGCGGCGGTCGCGGATGAGCGCCCGCGGCCGCCGCACTCCACGTCCCGTCGCACGACCGCCGGCCGAGGTCCTGTTCGCCGCGCAGGCGGACGGGACCGCCGGCCGAGGTCCTGTTCGCCGCGCAGGCGGACGGGACCGCCGCATGTCGCAGCGGACGCTGATGCCTGCCGGCTGATCCCGGTGCTGGCCAGCCGCAGGACCTCCGCCGGACTCGCGGTCGGCATGTCCCGCGGCACTGCGCACGCAGCCGGTCGGCGTCCGGACGAGCGGCGACTCGGAACCCGTACTCGGTCATGCTCATGAGGCGTCGGCCAGCAGGTCGGCCCAGTCGGGTTCGGCGGGTGGGTCGAGCCAGGGCACGACGAGTTGTTGGAGGCTGAGTCTGCCGAGGTGCCACAGCACGTGATGGCGTCGGCAGAGCAGGACGAGGTTGTCGAGGGTGGTCGGTCCGCCGTGTTGGCGGTGGACGAGGTGGTGGGCGTCGCAGACGG
>CAXTFU010000334.1:0-5025 GCA_964243385.1 uncultured bacterium
GCCCAGGGCCGGCGGGCGGCGTGCCACAGCGCGCCGGCGGCGAGCGGCCCGCGCCCGGTCGGGACCGCCTCGGCCGCGGGCATGGACGGCACCGCGCGGCGGCTCCCGCGCCGCCGGCGGCCCTCGTCCGACAGCGGCTCGCCGAGCATCTCGGCGCGCAGGTCGGCCACCGACAGGCCGCCGGCGAGCCCGGCGGCCACGAGCGAGCCGGCCGAGCTGCCGACGAGCACGTCGGCCTCGCGCGCGTCGAAGCCGGTGTGCTCGGCCAGGCAGCCCAGCACCCCCAGGTGGAACGCCTGGCCGACGATCCCGCCGGCGGCCAGGACGACCGCGGTCCTCATGCCGGGCGTCGTGCCCACCTCGGCGTCCGCCACCCGTGCGCGGCGCAACGCCGGCGTGCCGCGTGCTGCATCATCGGGCCATGAGCAGCCCTGCGGACTTCCAGAACGAGGTCTACCTGAAGGGGCTGCTCGGCGAGCAGCCGACGATGCCGTTCGGCTGGCGCGAGACCGAGGCGGCAGCGCACGCGGCGATGACGCCCGGCGCGGTCGGCTACGTGGCCGGCGGCGCGGGCGGCGAGGACACCATGGCGGCCAACCGCGCCGCGTTCGACCGCTGGCGGCTCGTCCCCCGGATGCTGCGCGGCATCCCGGCGGCGCGCGACCACACCACCACGGTGCTCGGCACGACGATGGCGGCGCCCGTGCTGCTGGCGCCGATCGGGGTGCTCTCGATCGTCCACGAGGACGCGGAGCCGGCCGCCGCCCGGGCCGCCGCGGCCCTCGGGCTGACGATGGTCGTCTCGACAGCCGGCTCCTTCTCGATGGAGGACGTCGCGCAGGCCGCACCGGGCGCGGCGCGCTGGTTCCAGCTCTACTGGCCGGCCGACCGCGAGCTCGCCGCGTCGTTCGTCGCCCGCGCCGAGGCGGCCGGCTACGAGGCGCTCGTCGTCACGCTCGACACCTGGCAGCTCGGCTGGCGGCCGCGCGACCTGTCCGCTGCCTACCTGCCGTTCTTGAAGGCCGAGGGCGTCGCGAACTACTTCTCCGACCCGGTCTTCGCGCGCGGCCTGCCCGAAGGCGACGAGGGCGCCGCCGTCCTGAAGTTCGTCCGCGTCTTCAACAACCCGACGCTGACCTGGGACGACCTGGCCTGGCTGCAGTCGCAGACCTCGCTGCCGATCGTCCTCAAGGGCCTGCAGCACCCCGACGACGTCCGCCGGGCCGCGGACGCCGGCGTGCAGGCGGTCGTGTGCAGCAACCACGGCGGCCGGCAGGTCGACGGGGCGATCGGCTCGCTGGACGCCCTGCCCGGGCTGGTCGAGGCGGCCGGCGAGCTGCCGGTGCTGTTCGACAGCGGCATCCGCACCGGCGCCGACGCGGCCAAGGCGCTGGCGCTCGGGGCGACGGCCGTGCTGCTCGGCCGGCCGTGGGTGCACGGCCTGGCGCTGGCCGGCGAGCAGGGCGTGCACCACGTGCTGCGCTGCTTCCTGGCCGACCTCGACCTGCAGGCCGGGCTCGCCGGGCACGCCTGCCTGCGCGAGCTCTCGCCCGCCTCGGTGCAGCGGGTCGAGCGCTGAGCAGTCGCCCGGGCCACGTCAGAACTGCGGGTACTTGGGCATGGCGTTGCTGCGCAGCCGCAGGATCTCGTGCGAGACGGCGACGACGTCCGGCACGAGGTCGAACCGCGACAGGGGCGCATCGTGCTGGGCGGCCGAGTCGAGCTGCAGGGTGCCGTAGCGGAACACCCGGCCGAGCGGCGGGACGGCCGCGTCGATGTAGGCGACCGCCATGAGCGAGATCGACGGCGAGTGGCCGGTCACGACGCCGTAGCGGCGGTAGATGCGCTTGTCGGTGACGACGAGCCGGTCGGACCACCAGTCCGCGAGGTCCTCGGCCGCCCACAGCAGCAGGACGAGCGCGCCGACCCAGCGGCTCGTGACGAGCGACAGGACGACCAGGCCCAGCGTGGCCCCGCCCGCCACGACCGCCGTGGTGCGCAGACCCGGGTGCAGCCGGAAGGCGGCCCACACGGCCGTGGCGACCGCGAAGACGGCGAGGGGGCCGAACCGCAGGCCGGTGAGCAGGGCGACCAGGCCGGCGGCGGTGCGCAGCCCCGGGGACACGAGCAGGAACGGGTGCCGCCGCTCGTCGATCTGCACCGACTCGGTGGCGGGGACGAAGGCGGTCGAGCGGGTCCGCGCGTCCCAGGCGCCCGCGCCGGCGGCGAGGCGGTCCAGCAGCCGGCGGGCCGCTGAGGGCGCACTCGGCGGCTCGTCCTGCGGGTCGGGGTCCGCGTCTCGCAGCAGCGGGTGCTCGGGCGCGTCCGGGTCGGGCTCGGGGTCGGGGTCGTAGCGCAGGCCCGGTCCCTGGGGCGCCGAGGGCTGCGCAGCGACGTCGGGCCGGGAGGCCGACGGCTGGGGCGAGCTGCGCTCCGGGTCGCCGGGCTCGTCCCCACCCGGCTGCTCCCACGGGACGTCCGCCCCGGGTCGGCGCCCGGCGCCGTCCGGCGCACCCGCGTCCGCCACCGTGCGCCTCCTCCCGGTCGGGGCCGGTCCCGGTCCTGCCCGCTGGGCCGGGACGCTAGCCGCGCAGGCGCACACCGCCGCCCGGGCCGCGCGCGACACGCCGTCCGCCTGCCGCCACCTGGACGGGCCGGTGTGCCAGCCTGTGTCCCATGTCCCCGTTCCCCGTGCGTCCGCTGCGTGCGACGCGCTCCGTACCCGGGGAGCCGCGGTGAACTTCAAGAACTTCCTGGTGATCCTGCTCATCATCGTCGTGGTGGTCGGCGCGACCAGCGGCGACGCGTCCGCGGCGGCCGTGGGCCGCGCGGTCGGCGAGACGATCCACTTCATCCGCGTCGCGTGGGACGCGATGGTGACCAGCACCTGACCGTCCCCCTCGAGGAGCGGGCAGGATCAGCCGGGCAGGATCAGGTGGGCGGGGCCTGGGGCGGCTCGGCCATGCCGGTCGGGAGCCCGGCGGGGTCGACCGGCAGGGCGGGCTCGCCCGAGTCGGTGAGCGGCCCGGGGATGCCGCGGAAGCGGTAGACCATGACGTCGCGGCCCGCCTGCAGCAGCCACGCCTGCCCGGTCTCGGTCGAGTCGAAGGCCTGCAGCACCGCCTCGCCGGCGACCTCGACCGGGATGATCGGGACGCCGCTGTCGTCGAGCGCCGCCCGGATGCCCGTGATGATCTTCGTCTCGGCGAAGCCGGGGCAGAACGCGTTGACGGTGATGCCCTGCGGCTGCAGGGCCGGGCCGAGGGCCCGCACGAGCCCGACCACGGCGTGCTTGTTCGCCCCGTAGACCGGGTCGAACGGCGTGCCCGTCAGCCCGGCCCTGGGGGGGGTGGCGACGATCGAGCCGCCGCCGCGCCGGCGCAGGGCCGGGATCGCGGCGTGGACGCCGAACACGACGCCGTCGAGGTTGACGCCCATGGCGCGCCGGTAGCTGGCGAGGTCGAAGTCGTCGCCGATGCCGCAGCCGGTCGAGACGCCGGCGTTGAGGAACACCAGGTCGAGCCCGCCGTGCACCTGCTCGGCCGCCTCGGTCGTCGCGACGACCTGGTCGAGGTCCGAGACGTCGCAGGGCAGGAACGTGGCGCCCAGCTCGTCGGCGACGCGCCGTCCGCCCTGCTCGTCGACGTCGCAGAGCACGACGCTGTCGCCGCGGCGGACGAGCTGCCGGGCGACCTCCTCCCCGAAGCCGGACGCCCCGCCGGTCACCAGGGCGACGCTCACGACGCGGCCGCCCCCGCCGCCGAGCCCGCCGCCGCTCCCGCGGAGATGCCCGTGCCCTGCACGCCCGCCGACCCGCCCGGCGTCACGCCGGACACCTGCTCGGAGCGGCCGGGCGCGTCGATGACGAGCTGGGCGATGCGCTCGCGGTGCTGCGCGGCGTCGCCGTAGGCGCCCTCGAGGCGCTTGCTGCGCTTGAAGAAGAAGTGCGTGTCGTGCTCCCACGTGTAGCCGATGCCGCCGTGGTACTGGATCATCGCGCTCGTGGCGGCGTTGGCCGCGTCGGCGGCCTTGGACTTCGCGACCGAGGCGGCCAGGCGGCGGTCGTCCGCACCGACGTCGGCGGCGTGCGCGGCGTAGGTCGCGGCGTGCTCGGCGGAGGTGATGGCGATGTGCAGGTCGGCGAGGTCGTGCTTGATCGCCTGGAACGAGCCGACCGGCTTGCCGAACTGCACGCGCGTCTTGTCGTACTCGACGGTGTCGGTCAGCGCCTTGCGGGCGATGCCGACCAGGTCGTTCGCGACCAGGACGGCCGCGCTGTCGAGCAGGTCCTGGACGAGCTCGGGCGTGCTGTCCTCGAGCGCGGCGCCGGGTGCCCCGTCGAGCACGACGGTGCCGACGCGGACGGTGCGGTCGAGCGCGTCCTGCGGGGTGATGGTCACGCCGGGGCCGGACGGGTCGACGAGGTAGAGCCCCGTCGTGCCGCCGTCGACCGCCGCGACGACCAGCACGTCGGCGAGCTCGGGGTACTCGACGAGGTCGAGCCGTCCCGACAGCGCGCCGCCCGACACGGTCGCCGGAGCGCCGGCGGGCGTCGCCGAGGCGCCCTGCTGCAGCAGGGCCACCGCGCCCGTGACCTCGCCGGCCGCCAGGCGGGGGAGCAGGTCGGCCTGCTGCTCCTTCGAGCCGGCCAGGCGGACCGCCTCGCCGGCGAGCACGGTGCCGAGCCACGGGCCGGGCACCGTGCCGGCGCCGAAGGCCCGGGCGAGCACGGACGCGTCGAGCAGTCCCAGCCCGATGCCGTCGTGCTCCTCCGGGACGAGCACCGCGAGCCAGCCCTGCTCGCCGAGGGCCTGCCACAGCGGCGCGGGCAGCCCGTCGGTCTCGGGATGCTCGTAGAGCTCGCGGACCTGCGGCGGCCCGAACCGGTCGCGCAGGTAGGAGCGGACGGCGTCCTGCAGGGCGCGCTGCTCGTCGGTGAGCTGGAAGAACATCGGTCCGGCTCCTGGGGGCTGGCGAGGCGGGGCTGGCGAGGCAGGGCTGGTGAGGGTGGGGTGGCTGGCTGGC
>CAXTFU010000335.1:0-392 GCA_964243385.1 uncultured bacterium
GCGCCGCCCTGCCCCTGCTCGGCGGCGCGGCCGGGCTGCTCGCCCTCGGCGTCGTCGCGGCCGTGCGCCGGTGGGGGCCGCCCCGGCTCGCCGACCGGACCGCTGCCGTCGTCGCGCCGGGCGCCCTGCTGGCGGCCGGTCTGCTCGTCGCGCTCGCGCCCTGGCCGGACCGGACGCTGCTCGGCGGGCCGGTCCAGGCGCTGTGCCTGCTGTCGGTCGCCGCCGTCGCGGTCAGCCTCTGGCCCGCAGCGCGATCCGACGGCCCGATGGGCGACCGTCCGGGGTCCTCGGCCGGCCCGGTCCCCACGACCGCAGGCGCATCGCCGGCTCCTCCACCAGGCGCAGCGACGCCCACGCCACCGCCACCGTGATGGGGAGCGTCAGGGCGAGCA
>CAXTFU010000335.1:402-5023 GCA_964243385.1 uncultured bacterium
CGCCCTGGCCTGGCCGGACTCTGCTCGGCGGGCCGGTCCAGGCGCTGTGCCTGCTGTCGGTCGCCGCCGTGGCGGTCAGCCTCGGGCCCGCAGCGCGATCCGGCGGCCCGACGACCGGCCGCCGCGCGTTCCGCCGTCCCGCGGGCGGCCCGGTCCCCACGACCGCAGCTGCAGCGCCGGTTCCTCCACCAGGCGCAGCGACGCCCACGCCACCGCCACCGTGATGGGGAGCACCAGGGCGAGCACGCGCCAGAAGCCGCCGCTGAACACCTGCAGCCGGAGCCCGTCCGCGACGGCCTCCAGGACGAGCAGGTGCAGCAGGAAGACGCCGTAGGAGATGCGCCCGAGCTGCTGCGCCGGCCAGCTGGTCAGGAGCAGCGCGACGGGACCCCGCGGGCGACGGCTCACCGCCGGCAGGACCAGCAGCCCGGCGACCGCCGCGTAGAGCAGCGCGCGCAGCAGCGCCTCGCCGGCCGTCGAGATGCCGAGCCCGTACGGGCCGGTCAGCGGCGTGCCGGCGACGACGAACAGGGCGGCAGCGCCCACCCAGCACGTGACGCCGTCGGCGGCGAGCTCCTCGAACCAGGCGACGCCGCCCGCCGAGAGCACGGCGAGCGCCATGCCGAGGCCGAACCAGTCGAGGTGCGCCGGCAGCCAGTACCCCGCGTGCAGCGGCAGCACGGCGAGGCCGACCAGGACGCGCCAGGCGACCGCGCTCGCCACCAGCGCGGAGCACAGGAGCAGCTGCCGACGCACGGTGCTCCCGGCCAGCCGCCCGAGCAGCGGGAGCGCCAGGTAGAACGACACCTCGGTCGCGAGCGACCACAGCTGGGTGAGCGCCGCGGGCTGCGGGGCGTCGTCGTAGATCTGGGTGAGCGTCAGGTGCTGCACCCAGGTGCCGAGCCCCGCGCCGTCGTTCGCCGGCAGGATCACCAGCGCGGCGACGACGGCCAGCCAGGCGCCGGGCAGGACGCGCAGCGCCCGCCGCCACAGGTACGGCACGACCGCCGGCAGCGGCCGTCCGGCCAGCGCCGCGGCGACCTGCGGCCGGTGCAGCAGGAACCCGGACAGGACGAAGAACACGGCGACGCCGACGTCGAGCCGCGACAGGACCGAGCGGTACGGCCCGGTCACCCCGGTCCCGGTGTGGAACCCGACGTGGGTGAGGACGACGGCCAGCGCGGCGAGGGCGCGGACCCCGTCCAGGGCCGGGAAGAAGCCCTCGCGCGTCGAGCGCGGGCCGCCGGACCCGTCCTCCGCACCGCCGCCGGAGGCCGCGGCGGACTCGAGCCCACCGGCCGGCACGACGTCCGGCGTCTGCACGCGTGGTCCTTCCTGACCATTGGCCGATCGGTCGTGACGCGGCACACTGCACCGTCCCGTCGTCGGTCCCGCTGCGCCGCCTGCGCGCCCGCCAAGCTCCAAGGAGACTCCATTGCGCCACAAGGCGGCAACCGCCCTGCTCGGACTGGGCGCCTTCTGCCTCGCGCTCGCCCTGCTCGTGCCGACGGTCCTGACGCCGCGGCTGCTCAAGGCGCCCGCCACGATCGACCTCACCACGCACTCGCGCAGCGAGGCGCAGAAGCTGAACACCGCGACGAACGAGCTCGAGCCCACGACCGTCGACCTCACCCGCCGGCTGCGCACGCACGCCGCCTCGGAGGAGCGCTTCGCCGGCAGCAGCGAGCGGGCCGTCTACGACGAGTTGCTGAACCTCGCGGAGGTCGGTGACGACGGGGAGGTGGTCACCCTCGACGAGGACGGCGAGTACGCCGGCCTGCGCGCCGCCACGTCCGTCGTCGCGTTCGACCGGTCGACCGGTGAGGGCGTCCCCGGCTTCCAGGGCGACACCTGGGAGACCACGGCCCAGACCGTGAAGTTCCCGTTCGACACGCAGCAGGAGACCTACGAGTACTACGACCAGACCTCGGGGCGGGCCTGGCCGGTGAGCTTCACCGGCTCGACGCGCGTCATGGGCCTCGAGGTCTACGAGTTCTCCGGGACGATCCCCGAGACCGAGCTGGGGCAGTACGGCGAGCTCGAGGGCACCACGCAGCTGTACTCGAACACCGGCCGCACCGTGCTCGTCGAGCCGGTGACCGGCTCGATCGTCAGCTCGACCACCTCGCCGCAGACCTCGATCCGCTTCGCCGACGGCACCGTCCGCCCGGCGCTGCTCGTCGAGGAGCTCGTGCCGACCGAGGAGACGGTCGCCGGCCGCGTCGCCGAGGCGAAGGACAGCAAGCGCAGCGCCCAGCTGCTGCAGCGGGCGCCGTGGCTGCTCGGCCTGGTCGGCGCCCTGCTCCTGCTCGTCGGACTGGCGCTGACGGTGGCCGGACGCCGGTCACGCAGCGGCGCCGACGACGACGACCGCGACGACGACGGCCTGCTGCCGTCCTCGAGCCGGGTCAGGGGCGCGCACGTCAGCAGCTGACCGCGGGCCGGCCCCCCGGTCGCACCGGCGCGGCCGCGGGGTGCGACGGCGTGGCGGGGCGGCGGCAGACCCAGATCGACGAGCCGGGCAGCAGCCGCCCGCGCAGCGGCGACCACTGCCCCCACTCGCGGTCGTGGCCGGCCGGCCACTCCGGCTCGACGAGGTCCTCGAGCACCAGGCCGGCGGCGACGAGCTCGCGCACCCGGTCGCCGAGCGTGCGGTGGTTCTCGACGTAGGCGGCCTCGCCGCGGTCGTCGACCTCGACGTACGGCGTCCGGTCGAAGTACGACTGCGCCACGGTGAGCCCCGCCGGCCCCGGGTCGTCGGGGAACACCCAGCGCACGGGGTGGGTCACCGAGAACACGAGCAGCCCGCCGGGCCGCAGGACGCGGGCCGCCTCGCGCATCGTGCGCGCCGAGTCGGCGGCGAACGGGATGCCGCCAAAGGCGCTGACCACCAGGTCGAACGCCTGCGACCGGAACGGCAGGTGCTGCACGTCGGCCTGCACGAGCCGCTCCACCCGCACCCCGGTGCGGCGGTCGAGCCGGCGGGCCTCGCGCAGCTGGCCGGCCGACACGTCGAACGCCGTCGTCCGGGCGCCGGCGGCGACCAGCCAGCGCGCGCCCTGCGCCGCGCCGCACCCGAGCTCGAGGACGTCGCGGCCGGCGACCTCCCCGAGCAGGTGCGCCTCGGACTCGCGCACCCCTTCGGGGCACCACAGCAGCTCGACGTCGCCGAGGAACTCCCCGTGCTCGGCCTGGTAGGCCGGTGCCTCGCCGTCCCACCACCGCCGGTTGGCCCGGGCGCTCTCGGCCGGGCCGGCGTCGCGGTGCACGACCGCCACGGCGGGACGCCGCTCGTCGCGGTGCCCGGGCTCCGGCTGGGGCACGACCGCCGTCGGGACGTCGCCGTCCCCGCGGTCGCCGTCGTGCGGGGGTGGGCTGTCGGGCACGTGCGGCTCCTCGGGTGCTGGTCGGGATGTCCGCCGGCAGGCTTTGCGGCGGGTCCGGTCTGCGCCTAGACTCGCAGCACGCGCTGCGGGCGCGTTCCCGGCGCTGTCTCCGGCCGGCATCGTCCGCGCTCGTCCGTCTGTCGAATGTCTCCCGCGATGTCCGTCTGGCCACGACGATCCGCCCGCTGCGCGCAGTCCTCCCTCGCCCGGAGGACGAGCCGCCGACCCGCCCAGCAGGGGCTGGTCACGACACCACCGCAGCCGGAGCCGACTCCTTGACTTCCACTCTCGCCCCCTCCTCCCAGTCCGACGGCCCCAGCACGCCCCAGGTCGCCGTCAACGACATCGGCTCGATGGACGACTTCCTCGCCGCCATCGACGAGACGATCAAGTACTTCAACGACGGGGACATCGTCGAGGGGACGATCGTCAAGGTCGACCGCGACGAGGTCCTGCTCGACATCGGCTACAAGACCGAGGGCGTCATCCCCTCGCGCGAGCTGAGCATCAAGCACGACGTCGACCCCAACGAGGTCGTCTCGGTGGGTGACCTCGTCGAGGCCCTCGTCCTCCAGAAGGAGGACAAGGAGGGGCGTCTCATCCTGTCCAAGAAGCGCGCGCAGTACGAGCGCGCCTGGGGCACGATCGAGAAGATCAAGGAGGAGGACGGCATCGTCACCGGCACGGTGATCGAGGTCGTCAAGGGCGGTCTCATCCTCGACATCGGCCTGCGCGGCTTCCTCCCGGCGTCGCTCGTCGAGATGCGCCGCGTCCGCGACCTCCAGCCGTACGTCGGCAAGGAGCTCGAGGCGAAGATCATCGAGCTGGACAAGAACCGCAACAACGTGGTCCTGTCCCGCCGCCAGTGGCTCGAGCAGACCCAGTCCGAGGTGCGCAGCACGTTCCTCGCGACCCTGCAGAAGGGCCAGGTGCGCTCCGGCGTCGTCTCGTCGATCGTGAACTTCGGCGCGTTCGTCGACCTCGGCGGCGTCGACGGCCTGGTGCACGTGTCCGAGCTGTCCTGGAAGCACATCGACCACCCGTCCGAGGTCGTCGAGGTCGGCCAGGAGGTCACGGTCGAGGTGCTCGACGTCGACCTGGACCGCGAGCGCGTCTCCCTGTCGCTCAAGGCGACCCAGGAGGACCCGTGGCAGCAGTTCGCCCGCACGCACGCCATCGCGCAGGTCGTGCCGGGCAAGGTCACCAAGCTCGTCCCGTTCGGTGCGTTCGTGCGC
>CAXTFU010000336.1:0-2918 GCA_964243385.1 uncultured bacterium
GGCCAGCGCCGCCGCGCTGCCCGCGGCGTACCGCAGCGGGTCGCTGTCGGGCGCGAGGCCGAGCGTCCGCAGGCCGGCGGCGTCGAGCGCCGCCAGCACCAGTCCGAGCAGCCCCGCGGTCTCGGCGGTCGCCGGCAGACCCCGGCGCCGCAGTCCCGGAGCGGCTGCGGCCAGCGCGGCGGTGACGGCGGCCAGCACGACGGCCCGGCCGAGCACGCCGAGGCGCTCGTAGGTCACCGCCGCGAACACGAGCGCGGCGACCGCGAGCAGCAGGCCGCCGACGCCGAGCAGCAGGTGCTGCACGCGCTGCGGCGTCCACTCGCGGGCCGGTGCCGCTGGGACGGGCGGGGGAGCGCTGTCGGGGCGGTCCCGCTCCGGGTGCAGCTGCCGGAGCAGTCCGCGTCGCTCGTCCAGCAGCGCCGTGCGGCTGCCCGCGAGCGCGAGCAGGGCGGTGTCGACCTCCCACAGCCGGACCGCCGCCGGACCGGTGAGCGCGAGCCCGCACGCGGGGCAGGCGGTCGGACCGGTCAGCGGTGAGCGGCAGTCCGGGCAGCGGGTGGCGTCCGGGGCGGTCGTCGCGGTCGTCGTCATGCGCCGAGGATCGGGCGCCGGCGCGCGCCGCGGCAGAGGCGAACTACCTAGCCGCGCACCTCAGTCGCCGTCGCCGTCGCCGTCGAAGGACTCGCCGTACAGGACCAGGCCCGGGCTCGCGGTCATCCAGGCGGCGCCGCCGTGGCCGCCGTACCCGCGGTCCATCGGCGCCGCGGCGGGCAGCCCCGACTGGTCCGCCGGCACGCCGAGCAGCGCCCGGGTCACCGCCTGGGTGCTGTCGAGCAGGTCGTCGAGGGCGCGCGCGAGGTGCGCACCGGTCACCCGCTCGAGCGGTCCCGGGGTCTCGGTCAGCGCCTCGAGCACCGCCCGGCGCAGCAGCTCCTTGATGAACGAGGCGGTGACGCCGTCCGTCCGCGCGACGACGGCCGCGACGTCGTCCTCGTCGACCTCGAGCGGCACCCCGCGGCTGTACACCGCGAACAGGCGGCGGCGGGCGTCCTCGTCCGGCAGCCCGATCTCGACCGCGACGTCGACGCGCCCGGGGCGCGCGGCGAGCGCCGGCTCGAGCAGGTCGGCCCGGTTGGTCGTGAGCAGGAACAGCAGGTCCGCGTCGGCGGCGGCGCCGTCCATGGCGTCGAGCAGCTCGAACAGCACCGAGCTCGCACCGTCGCCGTAGCCGCGGTCCTCGGCGACGAGGTCGACGTCCTCGAGCACGACGACGGCGGGCTGCAGGTCGCGGGCCAGCGACGTCGTCAGGCCGATGAGCGGCAGCGCCCGGCCGGACAGCAGGAACACCGTCGCCCCGGCGAGCTGCTGCACGACGTAGCGCGTCGTGTGGGTCTTGCCCGTGCCGGGCGGCCCGTACAGCAGCAGTCCCCGCTTGAGGTGCTGCCCGGCCGCGGTGAGCTCGGCGCGGCGGGCGGCCAGGTCGACGGTGTGCCGCTCGATCCGGCGCAGCACCGCGTCGGGCAGCACGACGTCGTCGCGCGAGGTCGGGGGCAGCCGCGGGAAGTCGATGCTCCCGCCCGGCTGCAGCTCGAGCAGCTGACCGCGGTAGACGTTCAGCTGCGACCGCAGGCTGGACAGCTCGCGGTGCACCGCCTGCGCATCGGCCGTCTCCAGCCCGGCGACCTCGATCTGCACGATCGGCTCCTCGTGCCGCTGCGGGCCGCGCACGAGCAGCACGAACGCCCCCCGCGCGTCGGTGACGAGCAGCAGCACGGTGCGCCAGCAGGCGAGCGTCCGGTCGGGTCCGGACGGCAGGTCGACGAGGTCGGGCACGGACAGCCGGACGGGGGCGTGCACCTCGCCGTGCACGAGGGCCTGCAGGTCGACCGGGCCGTACTGCTCGGGCAGCACCATGCCGTGCACCTGCACGGTGCGTCCCGGCTCGGTGCGCCAGGCGTCCAGCGCCACCTGGAGGTTGACCCGCTCGAAGACCGGCAGGTCGCGGCTCACCACGGACGTGGCGCGTCCGGCCGGGCCGAGGTGCTCCCGGACGAGGGCCACGACGGCGTTGCGGCCCTCGTCCGGCGACGGGGCGACGCGGGTGGCCCAGGTGAGCAGGCCGTCCAGCACGGTGGCGAGGCGGGTGGCGAGCGCGCGCGGGTCGTCCGGGGCGGGCGTCTGGTCGGTCACGGGCGGCACCTTGCTCGAGGGGGCGCCAGGCAAGCAGGTGCGGCTCCGTGCGGCAAGGGGCTTGCCGCTAGGGACGGCCGAGCGCCCGGTAGGTCCAGCCGGCGGCGCGCCACGCGGTCGGGTCGAGGGCGTTGCGCCCGTCGACGATGCGCCGCTGCGCGACGACGTCCGACAGCACGGCCGGGTCCATCGACCGGAACTCGGCCCACTCGGTGAGGTGCAGGACGATGTCGGCGCCGCGCGCCGCCTCGACGGCGCTGTCGCGGTAGCCGAGCTCGGGGTGCTTGACCCGCGCGTTCTCCATCGCCTCCGGGTCGTACAGGCAGACCGCCGCGCCCTGCTCCTGGATGCTGGCGGCGACGTCGAGCGCCGGGCTGTCGCGGATGTCGTCGCTGTTGGGCTTGAACGCCGCGCCGAGCACCGCCACGCGCATGCCGCCGAAGCTGCCGCCGACGAGCTCGCGGGCCAGGTCGATCATGCGGGCGCGCCGGCGCAGGTTGATCGCGTCGACCTCCTTCAGGAACGACAGCGCCTGGTCGACGCCCAGCTCGTCGGCGCGGGCCATGAACGCCCGGATGTCCTTGGGCAGGCAGCCGCCGCCGAAGCCCAGGCCGGCGTGCAGGAAGCGTCCGCCGATGCGGGTGTCGTACGACAGGGCCTTGCTGAGCAGCGTCACGTCGCCGCCGGTCGCCTCGCAGACCTCGGCCATGGCGTTGATGAACGAGATC
>CAXTFU010000336.1:2928-4907 GCA_964243385.1 uncultured bacterium
GGCGAACGCCTCGCGCAGCTTCTGCTCGGCGGCGTCCGAGCGGACGCCGAACACGAGGCGGTCGGGCGTCAGGGTGTCCTCGACGGCGAAGCCCTCGCGCAGGAACTCGGGGTTCCAGGCCAGCTCGAGCTCGTCGCCGCGCGCGTCGCCGAGCTGCTCCGCCAGCCGCTCGGCCGTGCCGGCCGGGACGGTCGACTTGCCGACCAGCAGCGAGCCGGCCCTCGCGTGCGGCAGCAGCGAGGCGAAGGCGGCGTCGACGTAGGTCATGTCGGCGGCGAACTCACCCTGCTTCTGCGGCGTGCCGACGCAGACGAAGTGCACGTCGCCGAACTCGCCGACCTCCTCGTAGGAGGTCGTGAAGCGCAGCCGCCCGGAGTCGAGGTTCTTCTTCAGCAGCTCCGGCAGCCCGGGCTCGTAGAACGGGACGGAGCCCGCCTGCAGCGTCGCGACCTTGTCCGGCAGCACGTCGAGGCCGAGCACCTCGAAGCCCAGCTCGGCCATGCACACCGCATGGGTGGCGCCGAGGTAGCCGGTGCCGATGACGGTGAGGCGCGGTCGTGACGTCATGGGGGTGCAGGCTAACGGGCGCGGCCCGGTGAGGCGCCGTGTCGCGCCTACGCTCACCCCCATGAGCGCAGGCGACCCCTCGTACTCCCTCTACGGCCTGACCGAGGAGCACCGGCTGCTCCGGAAGTCCGTCCGCGAGCTGGCCGAGGACAGGATCGCCCCGCGCGCCGCCGAGATCGACGAGGCGGCCGAGTACCCGTGGGACGTCCACGATGAGCTCCGGCGCGCCGACCTGCTGGCGCTGCACGTCCCCGAGCAGTACGGCGGCGCGGGCGCCGACCGCATCGCGCACTCGATCGTCGTCGAGGAGATCGCCCGCGTGTGCGCGTCGAGCTCGCTCATCGTCGCGGGCAACAAGCTCGGCACGATGGGGCTGATCCTGTCGGGGTCGGAGGAGCTCAAGCAGGAGCTGCTGCCGCAGGTGGCGGCCGGCGAGGCGACGTTCTCCTACGCGCTGTCCGAGCGCGAGGCGGGCAGCGACGCCGCCGCGATGCGGACGCGGGCCGTGCGCGACGGCGACGACTACGTCCTGGACGGGACGAAGTGCTGGATCACCGGCGCCGGCGTCAACACCCACTACACGGTCATGGCGGTCACCGACCCCTCCCGCGGGGCCAAGGGCATCAGCGCCTTTGTCGTGCACCGCGACGACCCCGGCTTCTCGGTCGGCACCAAGGAGCGCAAGCTCGGCATCAAGGGCTCGCCGACCTGCGAGATCCACTTCGACGGCTGCCGCGTCCCGGCCAGCCGGATGATCGGCGCCGAGGGCACCGGCTTCACGACGGCCCTGAAGACGCTGGACCACACCCGCTCGATGATCGGCGCGCAGGCCGTCGGCATCGCGCAGGGGGCGCTCGACGCCGCGATCGCCTACACCAAGGAGCGGCGGCAGTTCGGCAAGGCCGTCGCGGAGTTCCAGGGCGTGCAGTTCATGCTCGCCGACATGGCCATGAGGGTCGAGGCCGCGCGCCAGCTCGTCTACGTCGCGTGCGCCAGCGCCGAGCGCGGCGACCCCGACCTGACGTTCCTGTCCAGCGCGTCGAAGACCTTCGCCTCCGACACGGCCATGGCCGTGACGACGGACGCCGTGCAGCTGTTCGGCGGCTACGGCTACACCAAGGACTTCCCGGTCGAGCGGATGATGCGCGACGCGAAGATCACCCAGATCTACGAGGGCACCAACCAGGTGCAGCGCATGGTGATGGCCCGCCAGCTGCTGAAGTAGGCCGCACCGGCGCAGGGTGAGGGGCGTGCCGCGCCGGGTACGGCGGCGGCATGCCCACCGTCTACCTCGTCCCTGCCGCTGCCGACGCCGTCGAGGGCGCTGTGCCCGGCGACTACCTGCTCCGCCCCTCGGGCGACGACCTGTACTAGGTTGGCAAGCATGGCGACAGCTGCACCTGGATCGGCAC
>CAXTFU010000337.1:0-3181 GCA_964243385.1 uncultured bacterium
GGAGGTCGGGTCCGGCCCCCGCCTGGCCCGCGCCACCTGGTCGATGCTGCGGATGCACCGGCGCTGGGTGCTCGGCGGCGGCGCGATGTTCCTGGTCGCCACGCTGGTCGGCGCCTTCGGCGCGGCCACCGGCTTCCTGTGGGGCCGGGTCGTCGAGTCGCTGCAGGACGGCGGCCGCCCGGTCTGGGCGACCGTCGGCCTGACCGCGAGCCTGCTGGCCGCGCCCGTGCTGGTCGCCGGGGCGTTCCGCATCTACCCGCTGTGGTGGATCGCGGTGATGCTGCGCGTGCGGCTGTCGGTCCTGCGCGGCCAGACCATGCAGCACCGGCTGCCGCGCACGCCCGCCGGCGAGGTCGTCGGCCGGGCGATGGACGCCGACCGGTTCGCCCGCTACGCCGACCGGTGGGTCGACCTGTGCAACGGCCTCGTCGTGGTCGCCCTCACGGCCGTCGCCGGTGGCAGCCTGCTCGCCGGCGGCGTGCTGCTCGCCGTCATGGTGCTGTCCGCGGCCGCCGCCGCCCTCGGCTCGCCGGTCGCGGGACGGTCGGCAGCGGCCTCGTCGACGGCGCGCGCGCAGTTCGGGCGCTCGCTGGTGTCGGCCCTCGAGTCGGCGCGCACGGTGAAGCTCGCCGCCGCCACGCCCGCGGTGCACCGCCACCTGCGCGCGGTCGACGGCGGACGCGTCCGGGCCGCCGTGCGCGAGCACCGCGTGCAGGCGGTGCTCGACGGCATCCCGATCGTCCTCGTGCAGTGCGGGGTGGTGACCGCGTGGCTCGTCCTGCTGCTCGGCGGCTGGGACCTGTCGACGGCGCTGCTCGTCGCGACCGCCGTGGCCGGCTTCGACTGGTTCGGCCGGGTCGCCGGGGCGGTCATCACCGAGGCTCCGGGCACGCGGGCGTGGGCGCAGGAGACCTCGCGGCTGGCCGGCGGCGCCGACCTCATGGCGCTGCCCGCCGGCGTCGACCTCGTGACGGGCCAGGCGCCGCGCCCTGCCGGTCCCGCGCGCGAGCCTCTCGAGGTGCTCGAGGTCGCCGGGCTGACGGCCGTCCACGACGACGGGACGCTCGGCGTCGAGGACGTCGACCTCGTCGTGCGCGCCGGCGAGCTGGTGCTGCTGCTCGGGCAGGTCGGCTCGGGCAAGTCGAGCCTGCTCGGGGCGCTCGCCGGGCTGGTCGACCACCGGGGCAGCCTGCGGTGGAACGGCGTCGAGGTGCACGACCCGCAGGTCTTCCTGCGACCGGGGCAGGTCGCCCACGTGGCCCAGGTGCCCCGCGTGCTGTCGGGCAGCTTCGCGGACAACCTGCGGCTGGACCACGCGCGCGAGGTCGGCGGTGCGGTCGACGACGCACGCCTCGGCCGCGACGTCGCCGACGCCGGGGGCGTGGACGCCCTCGTGGGGCACCGCGGCGTGCGCCTGTCGGGCGGGCAGGTGCAGCGCCTGGCGCTCGCGCGGGCCCTGTCGTCGTCGGCCGAGCTGCTGCTGGCCGACGACGTCTCGAGCGCCCTGGACGCGCGCACCGAGGTCGAGCTGTGGGACGCCCTGCGGCGCCGGGGGACCACCGTCCTCGGCTCGACGTCGAAGGTCGCAGCCCTGCAGGTGGCCGACCTCGTGGTCGTGCTCGCCGACGGCCGGATCGCCGCGAGCGGGCCGTGGTCCGAGCTGGCGCCGGCCTGGGGGCACCTCGCGGGGTAGCGGTCCGCTGTCAGCCGAGCATCAGCCGAGCAGCCTGGCCCAGGCGAAGGCCCGGACCGCGTCCCGCCCGAGTGCCGCCCACCGCCGGGTGCGGTGGTGCCGGACCATCGCCGGTCCCTGCTCCGGTGGGACGGGGCCCAGGACGACCCAGGACCGGGCTCGTCCTGCGTCGCCCGGACCGGTCCGGGACAACAGGGCTGCGGGCGCTCGCTGGCTGGGCACCATGGGTCGACCTCCACGTACACCGTCGAAAGCAGTTCGCTGGTGTGACGGTGCCACGGTGGCGCAACACCGGTCAAGCGGTTACGGTGGTGTCAGCACCGACGCAGGAGGTCGCATGGCCGACGAACCGGAGGTCCCCTCCGCGGTCGCGCTGGTGCGCGACTTCGTGAACACGCGCGAGCCGCAGGTCGACGAGGAGTCGTTCGGCTCGCCGTCCGCGCTGCGGGACTGGCTGGCCGGGCGCGGGCTGCTGCCGGCGGACGCGCCGCTCGCGGCCGCCGAGCTCCGCGCCGCGGTGACCGTGCGCGAGGGCCTGCGCTCGGTCCTGCTGGCGCACGCCGGCCACCAGGGCGATCCCGCGGCCGTCGAGGCGCTGAACCACGTGCTCGGCGAGCGGCCGTCCCGACCCGTGTTCGGCGTGGACGGCGGCTACCGGCTCGCCAGCGCGGACGACCGGCCCTTCGCGCGGGCCCTCGCGGGTCTCACCGACGCGGTGCGGCAGGCCAGCGAGGACGGGACCTGGCCCCGGCTCAAGGTGTGCGCCCGCGACACGTGCCGCTGGGCCTTCTACGACGCCTCGCGCAACTCGGCCCGCCGGTGGTGCTCGATGGCCGGCTGCGGCAACCACACGAAGATGCAGCGGGCGTACGCCACGCGCAGGGCGCGCGCCGAGCAGGGGCCGGCCTGACCGCCGCCCCGGTGGACCCTGTCAGCCGTCGGCGCGGCGCTCGGTGTCGGGGTCGAAGAATCCGGTGAGCCGGACGATGCGGCCGGCGTCGTCGAGCTGCACGACGTCCCACCCGGTGAGCACGGTGCTGCCGGAGGCGTCGGTCATCGCCCAGCGGAAGAAGGCGTTGTCGTGGTGGCGGACGGGCTCGCCCGTCACCACGATCTGCCCGCCGGCGAGCTGGGCCTGGGTGCCGCCGATGTGCTCGGCGAGGGCCGCTCGCCCGACGACGTGGTCGAGCGGGTCGCTGTAGACCCCGTCGGTGGCCCAGGCGGTCTCCAGCAGGGCGAGCCGTCGCTGCGCGTCGGTCTCGACCCAGGCGCCGGCGTAGGCGGCGATCGCGTCGTCGGGGGTCTCATCGGCGGGGGTCTCGTCGGTGGTCATGGGTGCTCCTCGGTCGGTCGGGGCGGGAGGGCCGCCAGGAGCATCGCGCAGGGGTCCGACAGTCCGCGGTGCGTCGCAGTCGGTGGACGCCGCAGCGCGCACAGGGCAGCCTGGTGCGTCCCTGCCGACCGTCCCGAGGAGCCCGGTGCGCACTG
>CAXTFU010000337.1:3191-4886 GCA_964243385.1 uncultured bacterium
GCACTGCCCCGCCCGAGCGCGCGCCGACCGCGCGCGTGCTGCCCGAGCGGGCGTCGGTCGTGGTGGTCGGCGGCGGCGTGATGGGCGTCAGCACCGCCTTCCACCTGGCCGAGGCCGGCGTGCCGGACGTCCTGCTGCTCGACGCCGGACCGCTCGGCGGCGGCTCGACCTGCAAGGCCGCGGGCGGCGTCCGGGCGATGTTCTCCGACGCGGTGAACGTGCGGCTCGGCCAGCGCAGCCTCGAGGCCTTCGCACGCTTCGGCGAGCGCCCGGGGCAGGAGATCGACCTGCACCGGGTGGGCTACCTGTTCCTGCTCGACCGCCCCGAGCAGGTGCAGGCGATGACGGCCGCGGTCGCGCTGCAGAACGACCTCGGCGTGCCGAGCCGGATGATCGGCCCGGAGGAGGCGCGCCGGCTGTCGCC
Organism: uncultured bacterium; assembly: GCA_964243385.1. Classification (GTDB taxonomy): domain Bacteria; phylum Actinomycetota; class Actinomycetes; order Mycobacteriales; family SCTD01; genus SCTD01. The sequence continues at coordinate 3,616 of CAXTFU010000337.1, forward strand.
GCCGATCAGCACCGAGGGGCTGCTCGCGGCGGCCTGGTCGCCGACCGACGGGCACTGCACGCCCGAGTCGGTCGTCCTGGGCTACGCGACGGCGGCCCGCCGGTTCGGCGCGACCCTCGTCCCGCACTGCGCGGTGACGGACGTGCAGGTGCAGGACGGCGTCGTCACCGGCGTGGTGACCGACCGCGGGACGGTGGCGACGGACACGGTCGTGTGCGTCGCCGGCCCGTGGTCGCGGCAGGTCGCTGCCCTGGCCGGGGTCGACCTGCCGGTCACGCCGCTGCGCCGTCAGGTGCTGCTCACCGAGCCGGTGCCGGACCTGCCAGCCGGCCTGCCGATGACGATCGACTTCACGAGCTCGTTCTACTTCCACGGCGAGGGCCGCGGGCTGCTGCTGGGCATGAGCGACCCGGACGAGCGCCCCGGCTTCTCGCTCGAGCGCTCCGACGCCTGGCTGCCCCGTCTCGGCGAGGCCGTCGCCCGGCGCGCCCCGGCGCTCGCGGACGTCGGCCTGGCCGGCGGCTGGGCCGGGCTGTACGAGATGACGCCGGACCACAACGCGCTCATCGGCGAGTCCGACCAGGTCAGCCGGCTGCTGTACGCGACGGGCTTCTCGGGGCACGGCTTCCTCATGGGACCGGCCGTCGGGGAAGTCGTGCGCGACCTCGTCCTGCGCCGGCTCCCACCGGTCGACGTCAGCCCGCTGCACGCCGACCGCTTCGCCTCCGCCTCCCTCCGACCCGAGAGCAACGTCGTATGAGCAGCCCCGCCCCCGTTCGCGCCTCCGACCGCACCGGCCCCACCGGCCGCATCGGCACCACCGACCTGCGCGCCGCCTTCGCAGCCCGGCTGTCGAGCCTGTACGCCACCGAGGTCCCCGCGTACTCGCGGCTCGTCGAGGTCAGCGCGCAGGTCAACGCCGACGTCATGCAGACGCGGGGCGCCTCGGCCGAGGAGCTCGGCTCGCTCGCCCGGGTCACCGCCGAGCGGCACGGCGCCGTGCGCGTCGGCACCCCCGCCGAGCTGGCCGCGCTCGGCCGGGTGCTCGCGGCGTTCGGCATGCACCCGGTCGGCTTCTACGACCTGCGCGACGCCTCGCCGACGCCGGTCCCGGTGGTGTCGACGGCCTTCCGGCCCGTCGACCCGGACGAGCTGGCCGCGAACCCGTTCCGGCTGTTCACGAGCGTGCTCGTGCCCGAGGACCGGCTGTTCTTCGACGCCGAGCTCACCGCCGACATCGCCGCGTTCCTGCGCCGGCGCGAGCTGTTCCC
>CAXTFU010000338.1:0-4861 GCA_964243385.1 uncultured bacterium
CCTCCCGCCCCGCCGACCCGCCCGGAGACGCAGCACCCCTCGCCGAGACCTCCCGCGCCACCGACCCGCCCGGAGACGCAGCACCCCTCGCCGAGACCTCCCGCCCCGCCCCCCGCTTCGAGGTGACCGGCCTCACCGGCCTGCCGGAGGTCCGCCCCGGCGACGACCTGGCCGCCCTGATCGCCGCGGCGACCGACCTGCGCGACGGCGACGTCGTCGTCGTGACGAGCAAGCTGCTCAGCAAGGCCGAGGGGCGGCTGCTGCCCGTCCCGGCCGGCGCCGACCGCGAGCAGGTGCGGCTGGCGGCGGTCGAGCGCGAGACCGTGCGCGTCGTCGCGCGCCGCGGGGCGACCGTCATCGCCCGGAACCGCAACGGCCTGGTGCTCGCCGCGGCGGGGGTCGACGCCAGCAACGTCCGGCCGGACGAGGTCGCGCTGCTCCCCCTCGACCCCGACGCGAGCGCCCGCGGGCTGCGCGACCGCCTGGCCGAGCTCACCGGCTGCCGGGTCGCGGTCGTCGTCTCCGACACCATGGGCCGCCCGTGGCGCGTCGGCCAGGTCGACCTCGCCATCGGCGTCGCCGGGCTCGCCCCCGTCCGCGACGCCCGCGGCACCCGCGACACCCACGGCGCGGTCCTCGAGGTCACCGAGATCGCCGTCGCGGACGAGCTCGCCTCGGCCGCCGAGCTCGTGAAGGGCAAGGCCGACGGCGTCCCCGTCGCCGTCGTGCGCGGCCTCGCCCTGCCGGACGACGGCCGCGACGCGACGGCGCTCGTCCGCCCGCCTGTGCAGGACTGGTTCTCGCTCGGCACCGCCGAGGCCCGGCAGTCGGCGGTGGCGCTGCGGCGCACCGTCCGCGCGTTCGCCGACCGCCCGGTCGACCGGGCCGCCGTGCTGCGCGCCGTCGCGGCCGCCGTCACCGCGCCGGCCCCGCACTCCACCACCCCGTGGCGGTTCGTCCTCGTCGAGCAGCGGGCCGAGCGGCTGCTCGACGCCATGGCCGAGCGCTGGGCGCAGGACCTGCGCGCCGACGGCTTCACCGACGGGCAGGTCGCGCGGCGGCTGCGGCGCGGCGACGTCCTGCGCCGCGCGCCGTACCTCGTCGTGCCCTGCCTGGTGCGCGACGGCGCCCACGACTACCCGGACGAACGCCGCGCCCGCGCCGAGGAGCGCCTGTTCGTCGTCGCGGGCGGCGCGGGTGTGCAGAACCTGCTCGTGCAGCTCGCGACCGAGGGCCTGGGCAGCGCCTGGGTGAGCAGCACGATGTTCTGCCCCGACGTCGTGCGCGAGGTGCTCGACCTCGACCCGTCGTGGGAGCCGCTCGGCGCCGTCGCGGTCGGCCACCCCCTCGACGCCGCTGCCCCGCGCCCGGCCCGCGACCCGGAGGACTACACGGCGCTGCGCTGAGGCTCAGTGCGCCCGGTGGTCCTGGATCGTCAGGCGCGGCCCGAAGCGGGGCTTGGCGAAGCCGCTGCTCTCGAGCAGGCGCACGACCCGGTAGCGGTGCGGGCGCCACGGCTCGAGCAGCTCGACCATGCCGTCGTCGTCGAGCGGACGGCCGACCAGCGCCCAGCCGACGTACTGCGACAGGTGGTAGTCGCCGACCGACAGCGCGTCGGAGTCGCCGAGCGCCCGCTGCGCGATCTCGGCGACCGTCCAGGCGCCGATGCCCGGGACGGCGGACAGCCTGCGGGCCGCCTCGTCCGGCGCCATGCCGACGGCCTCCTCGAGGCGCGAGGCGACCCGCATGGCGAGGCAGATCGTCCGCGACCGCTTCGGGTCGACCCCGGCGCGGTGCCACTCCCACGACGGCACGTGCCGCCACGCCTGCGCCGACGGCGGCACGCACATGCCGACCGGCGCCGGTCCGGGCGCCGGCGTCCCGTGCCGCAGCGCGAGCCGGCGGAACGCGTCGCGGGCCTCCCGTCCGGTCACCTTCTGCTCGAGGACCGCCGGGACGAGCGCCTCGACGACCCGGGCCGTGCGCGGGATGCGCAGCCCCGGCACGCGCCGCACGGTGTCGGCGAGCAGCGGGTGCCGCGCCTCGAAGCCGTCCAGCACGTCGCGGCCGCCGAGCAGGTCCGGCAGGCCGCCGACGAGCTCGGCCGCGCCCGGGCCCCACGCCTGCGCGTGCACCTCCTGCAGGCTCGACTGCGTCAGGCGCACGGTGACCGGACCGGAGGGCAGCAGGCTTGTGCGCCAGACGGCGCCGTCGTCGGTGACCCGGTGCGTCGGGTCGCCGCGGCCGCGGCGCAGCGGCGACAGCGTGCGCCGGACGTCGACGGGCAGCTGCGGCCGCCACGTCGTCGCGGCGCAGGGTTCCGCGGTCACCCGGACAGTCTGCCGTCAGGTCCGGGCGGCACGCGTGCGCCCCGCCCGGGCGTAGACGAGACCGAAGCCGACCAGCCACCCGGCGTTCAGGACGGCCGACGGCACGTCCCCGCGGGCGGCCCAGCCGGCCGCGATGAGCGCCGCGCCGCCCTGCGCGCAGGCGTACGTCCAGCGCTCGCGCCGCCGCCACAGGCGCAGGAAGCCGGGGACGAACAGGGTGAACGGCACCGCGAGCAGGTAGCCCGTGACGAGGGCGACCGTCGAGGCCCTCACGAGGTCTCCAGGAGCAGCACCGGACCAGTGTCGGTGCGGCCGCCCCGATCCGCGAGACTGGACGGCGGACGGAGCGCGCGCCCCGCCGCACGGAGGAGGTCGCAGGTGCCCGGCTCGGACGACCCGCCCCAGGTGCGGGCGGAGGACGCCTTCGACGTCGCCGCGGTGCACCGCTGGCTCGGCGCGCAGGTGCCGCTGCCGGAGCAGGAGCCGGAGGTGCGCCAGTTCCGCGGCGGCGCCAGCAATCTCACCTACCTGCTGCGGTACCCCGACCGCGAGCTCGTCCTGCGCCGGCCGCCGGTCGGCGCCAAGGCCGCCTCGGCGCACGACATGCGGCGCGAGCACCGGGTGCAGGCGGCGCTCGCGCCGGCCTACCGCTACGTCCCGCGGATGGTCGCGCTCTGCGAGGACCACTCCGTGCTCGGCAGCGACTTCTACGTCATGGAGCGCGTCCCCGGGCTGGTCCTGCGCGGCCGCCTGCCCGAGGGGCGAGAGCTCACCGCCGCGCAGGCCGCCGACCTCGGCCGCCGGGCCGTCGACAGCCTGCTCGAGCTGCACCAGGTCGACGTCGCGGCCGTGGGGCTGGCCGACCTCGGGCGCGGCCCGGGCTACGTCGGCCGGCAGGTGGCCGGCTGGGCCGACCGCTACCGGCGGGCCCGCACCGACGGCTCCCCCGACTTCGCGGCGGTGCTCGCGTGGCTCGAGGCCGCGCAGCCGCCGGACGTCGGCGCCTGCCTCATCCACAACGACTTCCGGCTCGACAACCTCGTGCTCGACGACGACCTGCGCGTCGTCGGGGTGCTCGACTGGGAGATGGCGACCGTCGGCGACCCGCTCATGGACCTCGGTGGCGCGCTCGCCTACTGGGTGCAGGCCGACGACGACGACGTCCTGCGCCTGTCGAAGCGGCAGCCGACCGACCTGCCCGGCATGCCGACCCGCGCCGAGGTCGTCGCGCACTACGCCGGGCGCACCGGGCTGCCGGTCGACGACTGGCTGTTCTACGAGGTGTTCGGGCTGTTCCGGCTCGCCGCGATCGCCCAGCAGATCTCCTACCGCTACGTGCACGGCCAGACGACGAACCCCGCGTTCGCGCACTTCGGCCTGTTCGTCGCCTACCTCGAGACGCGCTGCCGCGCCGTCGCCGGGCTCGCCTGATGCCGGTGGTGCTGCTCGTCCGGCACGGGCAGGCGTCGTTCGGCGCGGACGACTACGACGTCCTGTCCGAGGCCGGCCGCCGCCAGGCGGAGGTCGTCGGCGCCGAGCTCGCCCGCCGCGGCCTGCGCGACCCGGTCGCCGTGGCCGGCACGCTGCGCCGCCAGCAGGACACCGCGCGCCTCGCGCTGCCCGGCGCCGCGCTGCAGGTGGACGGCCGCTTCGACGAGTACGACCACCTCGGCCTGCTGCAGCGCTACCCGTCGGACGGGCCGGCCGACGGGTCGTCCCGCTCGGTGCAGGTGCTGCTCGACGCCGCGCTGCGCGCCTGGGTCGACGACGCGGACGGCAGCTGGCCGGCCTTCACCACCGGCGCGGCCGACGCGCTGCGCGACCTCGTCGCCGGCCTCGAGCCGGGGCGCGACGCCGTCGTGCTCACCTCCGGCGGCGTGGTCGCCGCCGTGTGCGCCGGACTGCTCGGCCTCGGCGCGTCCGGCGTCGTCGCGCTGAACCGGGTCACGGTGAACGGCGGCATCACCAAGCTCGTCGTCGGCCGCGGCGGGACCTCGCTCGTCGCCTTCAACGACCACGCGCACTTCGAGGGCGCGGCCCGCGACCTGCTGACCTACCGCTGAGGCCTAGGCGAGCTCGGGAGAGCTCTCCGCGACCTTCGCGTGCAGCTCCTTGACCCGCTGCGCGTCCGCCGCGGGCATGACGAGCGTCGCGCCGGGCGTGTGCACGACGACGAGGCCCTCGCAGCCGACGAGCGTGACGAGGTGGTCCGGGTCGGACGACGCGACGACGTTGCCGCGGCTCGCGTGCAGCACCGCCCGCGCGGCGCCGACCATGTTGCCGTCCTCGTCCGCCCCGAGCGCCTCGCCGTAGGCGGGCCAGGAGCCGACGTCGAGCCAGCGCGCCGCGAGCGGCAGCGCCGCCACGGTGAAGTCGGGCGAGGTCGACGCCGGCTCCATGACGCCGTAGTCGATCGACAGCTTCGCGAGGGTCGGCCAGACGTCGCGGGCGAGCGGCTCCCAGTCGGGCGTGCCGTACGCCGCGCCCATCGCCCGCAGCAGCGGCGCCGACTGCGGCACGAAGGCGTCGAC
>CAXTFU010000339.1:0-4843 GCA_964243385.1 uncultured bacterium
CTCCTGGCCCGGCTCGAGGTCGGCCTCGCGCAGGTCGACCTTGGGGGCGAGGTCGCCGAAGCTCTCGGCCACCGGCTCGATGGCCTCCCACGGCTCGCGCGACGGCGCGTACAGCGCCTGCGCCCCGGCGACGTCGCCGGCCTTCACCGCCGCGGTGAAGCGCTGCACCAGCGGGACGAGGGCGTCGGCCTGCGACTGCACGTAGGTGCGGTACGCCTCGACGGCCTTCGCCTCGGCCGGGTCGGACGCCGCGACCTCGCCCGTGACGCTGATCGGGGTGCGGATGCCGTCACCCGTCATGCCGGGCTTGCAGGCGATGACGTACTCGCCCTCGGGGATCTGCGTCGTGAGCTCGTACCGGATGCCCGGGCCGATGTTCTCCTTCTCGGTGACGATGCGGTCGCCCTCGGCGTAGACGTAGACCTCGGTGACCTGCGAGCCCTCGTTGGTGATCTCGAAGACGTTGCGGCCCGCGGACAGGTCGGTGCGGTCGAGCTCGCAGGCGTCGTCGCTCGCGCTCACGGTGACGGGCCCGCCGGCGGCGGCCGGGCCGGACGCCTCGTCGCTGCCGCAGGCCGTCAGGGCCAGCAGCGCGCAGGGCAGGACGAGCAGGGCGGTGCGCACGACAGGAGCTCCTGTTCTAGACCGCGGCCGGGACGGCACGCGGAGCGGGGCGGCGGCTGTAGAGCCACGCGACGGGCAGCAGGTAGGCGAGCCACGCCAGGCCCTCGAGCCAGGTGGTCGCCGGGCTGAAGTTCACGGTCCCCTTGAGGACCGCGCCGTACCAGCTGCTCGGCGGCACGACGTCGCTGACGTCGAAGGCGAGGGCGTTCAGGCCGGGCAGGAAGCGCGCCTCCTGCAGGTCGTGCACGCCGTACGACAGCACGCCGGCGGCGACCACGATGAGCATCGCGCCGGTGACGAAGAAGAACTTCCCGAGGTCGAGCCGGACGGCGCGGGCGTACAGCAGGTACGCCAGCCCGACCGCGGCCGCCAGGCCGAGGGTCGCCCCGACGATCGGGGTTGCACCGGAGCCTGCTGCCTGCGCGGCCGCCCACAGGAACAGCGCCGTCTCCAGGCCCTCGCGCGCCACGGCGAGGAAGGCCACCACGGCGAGCGCCGAGCCGCCGATGCCCAGGGCGGCCTGCGCCTTGCCCTCGAGCTCGCCCTTCAGGCCCCGGGCGGTCCGCTTCATCCAGAAGACCATCCAGGTCACGAAGCCGACCGCGACGATCGACAGCGTGCCGCCGAGCAGCTCCTTCGCCTCGAAGCTCAGCGTCGCGGCGGTCCAGGTCAGCAGCGCGCCGGCGGACAGGCTCAGGACGACCGCCGCGGCCACCCCGGCCCAGACGGCCGGCAGCGCGTCGCGGCGCCCGGTGCGGACGAGGTAGGCGACGAGGATGCTGACGATCAGCGAGGCCTCGAGCCCCTCGCGCAGACCGATCAGAGCGTTGGCGATCACGGGGACTCCGTCTGTGAGGCAGCCGTACTTCGGTAAGGTAGCCCTAAGCCGACGGACCGGTCAACGCGGGGCGGGCGGACCCTCGTCACACCGGCCTCAGCCCGTGCGGCCGACCAGCACCGCGTCGCCGTCCGTGCTCGCCGGGGCCTGCGCGGCGTCGCCCGGCTCGTCGAGCCGCACCAGCGCGATGCCGGCGACCACGAGCGCGCCGCCGGCGAGCTGCACGGGCGACAGGTCCTGCCCGAGCACGAGCCAGGCCACGACGACGGCGAACAGCACCTCGGTGAGCCCCACGAACGAGGCGACCTTCGCGCCGAGCAGCCGCGCGGCGACGATGCCGGCCACGTAGGCGACCACGGCCGCCACGAGGGCGAGCCCGAGCACCGGGACGACCCAGCTGACCTGCGCGTGCACCAGCTCGACGTCGGTGCGGGGTGCGGCCATCCGGACGGCGCCGAGCGCCCCGGCGGCGGCCAGGACGAGCCCGCCGACGGCCAGGCCGCCCCAGGCGACGACCAGCGGCGGGAGCGCGTCCTCGTCGTCACCCGCAGACAGCACGAAGAAGACGGCCAGGCCCGACGCGGCGAGCAGCCCCCACAGCACGCCGACGAGGTCGAGGCGCGCGCCGCTCGTCAGCTCGAGCACGAGGGCGAGCCCGGCGACGGAGGCGACCGCGCCGGCCACGGTGAGCCGGCGCGGGCGCTGGCCGTGCCGCACCCAGAGCCAGCCGACGACCATGAGCGCGCCGGAGTACTCGAGCAGCAGCGCGACCGCGACCGACAGGTGCTCGACGGCGTTGAAGTAGGCCAGCTGGCAGCCCGCGACGGCGACCAGGCCGTAGACGAGCACCGTGCGGGAGTGCGCCCGCAGGGCGGCGCCGCGTCCGCGCAGCGCGAGCAGCGCCGGCACGGTGAGGACGACCGCTGCGAGCAGGACGCGCACGGTGACGGCCGCGCCGGGCGACCACCCCGCCTCGAGCAGGCTGGTGGCGAAGGTCCCCGAGGTGCCGAACGCCGCAGCGGACAGCAGTGCGATGGTCAGGCCGGCACGTCCGCGTCGCTCCATGCGTCTCTCCTGCTGTAAGGGGTCAACGAGCGTATGCTCCTTGCGGACGGTAGAGCCCTGGACGAAAGGAGTCAAGGTGGTCTTCGCCCATGACACGGAGGCGGCGCTGACGGCCGCCGCGGCGCTGGTGAACACCGACTCCGACGACGACGTGCTGACGACGCTCGAGCAGCTCGACGCCTTCGTGCTGGAGCAGCGGTACACCGGCGCCCGCGCGCACGACGAGGCCGAGCTCACCGGCGTGCGGGCGCTGCGCGACCGGCTGCGCCGGCTGTGGTCGCTCGCGCCGGAGGAGCTCGTGCGCGAGGTCAACGCGATGCTGCGCGAGGGGGGCGCGCTCCCCCGGCTGGTGGCGCACGACGGCTGGAGCTACCACCTGCACGCCACCGCCGACGACGCGCCGCTCGCCGACCGGATGGCCGTCGAGGCGGCGATGGCGTTCGTCGACGTCGTCCGCTCCGACGAGCTCGACCGGCTGCGCACCTGCGCCGCCGACGACTGCGCCGACGTCGTCGTCGACCTGTCGAAGAACCGCTCCCGCCGCTACTGCGGGACGAGCTGCGCCAACCGCATCAACGTGGCGGCGTTCCGGGCGCGGCAGCGCGGCTGACGCCCGGCCCGACCAGCACGGGCGTCTCGACGGTGCGGGAGCCCCAGGTCTGCACGACCCGGCCCACCTCGCGCCAGCCTCGCCGCAGGTACAGCGGGTACGCCGGGCTCAGCCCGTCGACCTCCAGCACCGGGACGCGGCCCAGCCGGCCGGCCTGCTCGCCGGCGTGCGCGAGCAGCGCCGTCCCCGCGCCGCGCACCGTCCGGTCGGTGAACAGCCGCGACACGACGGCGAGCCCGTCGTCGTCGCGACCGGCACCCTCGCGCCACAGCGCGGTCGACGGGCCGTGCGGGCGGTGCAGCGCCACGTGGCCGAGCACCTGGGCGCCCTGCTCCGCGACCCAGCCGCCGAGCTCGTCCGGCGCCGCCACCCACGCCGCGCTCACCGCGGCAGCACGGACGGGGTAGCCCTCCTGCTCGTGCAGCCGCTGCAGCAGCGGCAGCAGCACGTCCAGGTCGTCGGCGCGACGGGGCCGGACGGTCACGCCGCCAGCGCTACTCCAGGACAGCGGTCGCGTCCACTTCCACGAGCAGGTCGGGCTCGCCGAGCGCGGCCACCGGGATGAGCGTGATCGGCTTGACCGGGTCGACGCCGAGCTGTTGCGCCGCCCGCTGGACGCCCTCGCCGAGGGCGGGGAGCTTGTCCGGGCTCCAGTCGACGATGTAGACGACCAGCTTGGCCACGTCGTCGAAGGTGCCGCCCGCCGCCGCGACCGCGGTCGCGACGTTGAGGTAGGCCTGCTCGACCTGCGCCGCGAGGTCGCCCGGCCCGACCGGGTTGCCGTCGGCGTCGCGCGCCACCTGCCCGGACAGGTAGACCGTCCGCGACCCCGTCGCGACGGCGACCTGCCGGAAGAACTCGGGCTTCGGGAGCCCGTCCGGGTTGAACACCTCGACGGCCATCAGGTCCTCCACTCGACGGGGCGGACCCGCAGTACACCGCGGGCGCGCCCGCAGGGCCAGCACGGCCCGGGCGCTACTCCCACTCGATGGTGCCCGGGGGCTTGCTCGTCACGTCGAGCACCACGCGGTTGACCTCGCGGACCTCGTTGGTGATGCGGGTCGAGATGCGGGCCAGCACGTCGTACGGGACGCGCGACCAGTCGGCCGTCATCGCGTCCTCGGACGACACCGGGCGCAGGACGACCGGGTGGCCGTAGGTGCGGCCGTCACCCTGCACGCCGACCGAGCGGACGTCGGCGAGCAGCACGACCGGGCACTGCCAGACGTCGCGGTCGAGCCCGGCCGCGGTGAGCTCCTCGCGGGCGATGGCGTCGGCCTCGCGCAGCAGGTCCAGCCGCTCCCGGGTGACCTCGCCGATGATCCGGATGCCGAGCCCCGGCCCCGGGAACGGCTGGCGCCAGACGATCGCCTCGGGCAGCCCGAGCTCGATGCCGACGCGGCGCACCTCGTCCTTGAACAGCGCCCGCAGCGGCTCGACGAGCGCGAACTGCAGGTCGTCGGGCAGGCCGCCGACGTTGTGGTGGCTCTTGATGTTCGACGTGCCCGTGCCGCCGCCGGACTCGACGACGTCCGGGTAGAGCGTCCCCTGCACCAGGAACTCGACCGGCTCGCTCGACTCGCCGACGACCGCGCGCGCCTCGGCCTCGAACACGCGGATGAACTCGCGGCCGATGGCCTTGCGCTTGGCCTCCGGGTCGTGAACGCCGGCCAGCGCCGCGAGGAAGCGCTCGGAGACCTCCGCGA
>CAXTFU010000340.1:0-4777 GCA_964243385.1 uncultured bacterium
GCGGCTGCGGGTGTCCGGGCGCTTGGCCTGCACCAGGTGCTCGAGCGCTGCCCGCCTCGCCGAGCGCGGGAGCGCCTCCCAGCGCTCGAGCGCGCCGGGACGGGCCGCCAGCGCCTCGGCGAGGTCGGGGGGCACGACGAGGTCCTCGACGTCGTCGAGCAGGGTCCAGCTGCCGTCCGCGACCGCCCGCTCGACGACCCGGCGCCCGGCCGGCGTCATGAGCCCGGCCTGCTCGAGCGCCGCGAGGCGCAGCTTGTTGGGACGCGACCAGCCGCTGCCGGGACGCCGGGGCGTGAACCACAGCAGCGTCCGGTCGTCGTCGAGCCGCACGCCCTTGCTGTCGATCCAGCCGACCGCGAGCGCCTCGCAGACCGACGCGTCGTAGCCGACCGCCGGCCGTCCGGTGTGCTGCCTCCACGAGACGAGCCAGGCGCCGGGCGACCGCTCGGCGTGCTCGGCCAGCCAGGCGCGCCACTGCTCGCGCGTCTCGGCGTGCACCCGCTCGCCGGCCGGCCCGCCGTCCGCGGCGCTGCTCGTCACGCCCTCATCGCACTGCGGTCGGGCCGTCGTCGCAAGAGGGTTGCGTGACTGACTAGTCAGCCGTACTGTGCAGTGCATGGAGCCCAGCGATTCGGACGTGCAGTGGCCGGGGGAGTGGATGCGGGGCGTCCTGTCGCTGTGCGTGCTGGCCGTCGTCGCCGAGCAGGAGACGTACGGCTACGCGGTCGCGCAGCGGCTGCACGCCGCCGGCCTCGGCACCGTCAAGGGCGGCACGCTCTACCCGGTGCTCGCGCGGCTCGAGCAGGACGGCCTGCTGGTCTCGTCCTGGCGCGAGGGCGACGCCGGCCCGGGCCGCAAGTTCTTCGCCGTCACCCCTGCCGGGGAGGCGGCGCTCCGCGAGCGCAGCGACAGCTGGCTCGTCTTCCACGAGCGGGCGATGGGCCTGCTGACCTCCAGGAGGACCCCCGCATGAGGACCGACGACGCCCTGACGAGCTACCGCAACGACCTGCTGCTCGCGCTGCGGCTGGGGGAGGTCCCGGGCCCGCGCATCGCCGAGGCCCTCGCCGAGGTCGACAGCCACGTGGCCGAGACGGGGGAGGACCCGCGCACGGCCTTCGGACCAGCCCAGGAGTACGCCGCGGAGCTGCTCGCCGTCCTCGACCCCGGACGCAGGCCGGGCTGGCGCGGCTACCTCGGCTCGCTGCGGGCGTCCGACCTGCTGGTGGCGCTCGTCGCCGTCGTGGGTGGCTGGTCGCTCGCCGACGGGCTGTTCGCCCTCGCCTCGGGGACCTCGTCGAGCGTCGGACTGCCCGCGGCGGTCGCGGCCGGTGTCGGCGCGCTGCTGCTGGCCGGCCTCGCAGCGGTGATCGTGCGCAGTGCCCGCGACGGCCAGGACCGCGTGCTCGACCCGCGCACCGGGGCGGACATGGCGCCGAGCATGCCGCGCTGGGCGTCGGCGGTGGTCGTCGGCCTGCCGCTCGGCCTGCTGCTGGTCGCGGTGGCAGTCGGGCTGACTCAGCGCTGACCCCGGCAGACCGGCGTCCGGTGCCGAGCCGGGCACCCGCCTCAGCCCTCGCGCACCGGGCTGTGGAGGAGCTCTGCCGCTGTCGCCCCCTCGTGCTCGCGGGTCCGTCCGCTCGGGACGAAGCCGGCCGACCGCAGCAGGTCCTGCGCGGCGCCGTCGGGCACCCAGGCCGCGACGGCGGCGAACCGGTCGAGCAGGCTCTGCACGAGGCTGCGCCCCACGCCCTCGCGGCGCCGGTCCGGCACGACGCACAGCAGGCCCAGCTCGAGCCGCACACCGGCGTCCGGATCCGGTCGGACGAGCTGGGCGAGCAGCATCCCCACGACCTCGACGTCGTCGTCGGCCACGAGCGTCAGCGTGCCGGGCGCGCGCAGCACGGCACGGACCTGGGCGAGCCGGGCCTTGGACGGCTGGCGGCCGGTGGCCTCGCCGTCGGCACGCAGCACGTCGAGGACGCGCGTCTCGTCCAGCTGCGTGGCCACGCGCAGGCGCACGGCGGTCAGGCGACGGCGGCCACCGCGGACAGCGACGGGAGCCGCTGCTCGAGCAGCGGCAGCAGCTCGTCCACGCCGACCCGGCGGCCGAGCTCGCGGGTCAGCGAGGTGACCGTCGCGTCGGCGATCCCGCACGGGACGATGCGGTCGTAGGCGGACAGGTCGGGGTCGCCGTTGAGCGCGAAGCCGTGCATCGTCACGCCGCGCGCGACGCGGATGCCGATGGCGGCCACCTTGCGGGCGCCGTCCGGCGTCCAGACGCCGCTGCGGCCGTCGACGCGCCCGGTCTCGAGGCCGAGGTCGGCGCAGACGTCGATGAGCACCTGCTCGAGCCGGCGCACGTAGGCGACGACGTCGAGGCGCTCGGGCAGCCGGACGATCGGGTAGCCGGTGACCTGTCCCGGGCCGTGCCAGGTGATCTTGCCGCCGCGGTCGACGTCGACGACCGGCGTGCCGTCGAGCGGCCGCTCCCAGGGCTCCGTGCGCTTGCCGGCGGTGTAGACCGCCGGGTGCTCGAGCAGCAGCGTCGTGTCGGGCCCGCCCGCGACGACCTGCGCGTGCACCTGCTGCTGCAGGCGCCACGCCTCGTCGTAGGGCACGAGGCCGAGCCGGCGCAGGATCACCCGGTCAGTCTAGGTCGCGCAGCACCGCGTCGGCCGCCCGGCGGCCGGAGACGAGCGCCCCCTGGATCGAGGCCGAGTCGCGGTGGTCGCCGCAGACGTACAGGCCCGGCTCGAGCCGCACGGCCTTGACGAAGCGTCCCATCGGCGGGGCCTGCGACGGCAGCGCGGCCCGGACCTCGTAGGCCGCCACGTGCTCCCACGCGCCGGTGTCGACGCCGTACAGCCGGGCCAGGTGGGCGCGGACGACCGGCTCCGAGGCGTCGCCGTGGACGACCGAGCTCGACACCAGCACCCGGCCAGGGGCGTAGGACGGCGCCGCGTTCGTGAGCACCACGGTGTTCGCGACCGGGCCGCTCGCCTCTCCGTCGAGGACGATGGCCGGCGGGGCCACCGGCGGCTCGGGCGCCAGGTGGTAGTGCGTGGTGACCGAGCGCTGCGCCGGGACGTCGAGCCCGGGCAGCAGCCGCCCGGCGTCCGGCGCCGCCGCGGCCACGACGACCGCTCGGGGGGCGAGGTGGTCCCCGGCGACGAGGACGCTGCCGGCGCGCACCTGCTCGGCGGGGTGCTCGAGGCGGACGTCCAGCCCGGTCGCGAGCTGCTCGGGGATCGCCTGCATGCCCGCCGACGGGACGCACTGCGAGCCGCGCACGAACGAGCGCCAGACGAGGTCGAAGAAGCGGCTGGACGTCTCGAGCTGGTCCTCCAGGAACACCCCGGACAGGAACGGCCGGAAGAACCGGTCGACGACCTCGTCGGACAGCCCGCGGGCCCGCAGCGCCTCGTACGTCGTCGTCTCCGGGCGCGAGAGCAGCGCGTCCGGGCTGCGCAGTCCGGCCTGCGCCGCGAGCAGGGCGATGCGCGCCTTGTCCTGCAGCGACCCGATCGGGGCCAGCGTGGTGGCGGGCGCCCACGTCGGCGTGCGCCGCGGGTCGCCGACGCGGTGCAGCCGGTCGCCGACCCGCACCAGCGCGCCCGCGGAGAACCGCCGCAGGTCGAGCGCGGCGTGGTCGAGCACCCGGACCGCCTCCGGGTAGCCGGTGTTGTGCACCTGGAAGCCGCGGTCGAGCAGCATCCCGTCGACCCGGTCGGTGCGGACGCGCCCGCCGACGGCGTCGCCGGCCTCGACGACGCTCACCCCGACCCCCGCGGCGACGAGCCGGCGTGCGCAGGCGAGCCCGGCGAGCCCGGCACCCACGACCACCACGTCGGCGTCGGTCAGCTGGGCCACCGGCGAAAGGATAGGTGTGGACAACCGCCGTGCCCTGCCCGGCGCCTGGGAGGGTGCCCGGGTGAGCGAGGACCCGGGCCGGCCCGGCGGTGACGTGCCCGGCGGTGACGTGCCCGAGGGCGCGCGGGGCCCCGACGTGCCCGGCTACGACGTGCGGGGCCGGCTGGCGGACGACGGCGGCGTGCAGCGCTGGCGGGCGCGCGAGCAGGCGACCGGCGAGGCGGTCGTCCTCGAGCGGCTGGCCGGGCAGCCGGACGCCGCGCAGCTCGACGCCCTGCGCCGGGCCGTCGGCGTGCACAGCCCGTACGCGGTGCGGGTGCGCACGGTGCTGCGCGAGCCCGCCGCCACGGTGCTCGTCGTCGACGACGTCGCCGGGCGGAGCCTGTCCGAGCTGCTCGAGCGGCGCGGACCGCTCGCGCCCGGGGAGGTCGTCACGGTCGGCGTGCCGGTGGCGCAGGCGTTGGCTGCGGTGCACGGGCGCGGCCTGGTCCACGGCGACGTGCGGGCCGCGCGGGTCGTCCTGACCGCCGCGGGCGTGCCGCTGCTGTCCGGCGTCGGCGCCGCGGCGGTGCAGGCGCCGCCCGGCGCGAGCCCCGGCCAGGACGTCGCGGCGCTGGCCGCGCTCTGCGCGCAGCTGCTCGCGGGCGTCCCGTCGCCGCTGGACGACGTGCTCGCGCGCGTCCACGACCCCGACCCCGACCGGCGGCCCGACGCCGCCGAGCTGGCGTCGAGCCTGCGCCGGGCGTGCCCGCCGCTGCCGGTGCGGACGTCGCCGCGGCTCGAGGACGAGCTGCTCGACGACGCGCCGGAGCGGCCCGAGCCGTCCGGGCCGCGGCACGCGCACGTGCGCAGCGGCCGGTCCGGCGCCGTGCGCGCCGGGGTGCTGGTCGCGCTCGTGGCCGTCG
>CAXTFU010000341.1:0-4725 GCA_964243385.1 uncultured bacterium
GGCCCGAGCCGCCGGCAAGGGCGACGTGCAGGCCGACGTCCTCGTGCTCGGCGCGGGCCCCGGCGGGTACTCGGCGGCGTTCCGCGCCGCTGACCTCGGCCGCAACGTGGTGCTCGTCGACAAGGGCGAGGCGCTCGGCGGCGTCTGCCTGAACATCGGCTGCATCCCGTCCAAGGCGCTGCTGCACGCGGCCAAGGTCATCGCCGAGACCCGCGAGATGGGCGAGCACGGCGTCAGCTTCGGCGCGCCGACGGTCGACCTCGACGCGCTGCGCTCGTGGAAGGACTCGGTGGTCGGCAAGCTCACCGGCGGCCTCACCGGCCTGGCCAAGCAGCGCAAGGTCACGACGATCCGCGGCTACGGGCGCTTCACCTCGCCGCACCAGGTCGAGGTCGAGCTCGCCGACGGCGGCACGACCACCGTCGACTTCGAGCACGCGATCATCGCCGCGGGCTCCGAGCCGGTGACGCTGCCGTTCGTCCCGCACGACGACCCGCGCGTCGTCGACTCGACGGGTGCGCTCGAGATCCAGGACATCCCCAAGCGGCTGCTCGTGCTGGGCGGCGGGATCATCGGCCTCGAGATGGCCACCGTCTACTCCGAGCTCGGCAGCAAGGTGACGGTCGTCGAGCTCATGGACCAGCTCATCCCGGGCGCCGACAAGGACCTCGTCGCGCCGCTGACGAAGCGGATCACGCAGCGGTACGAGAACATCTACCTCAAGACGCGGGTGACCGCGGTCGAGGCCAAGCCCGAGGGGCTCGTCGTGAGCTTCGAGGGGCCCAAGGCGCCCGACACGGACGTGTTCGACAAGATCCTCGTCGCCGTCGGCCGCAAGCCCAACGGCAAGGCGTTCTCCGCCGACAAGGCGGGCGTCGCCGTCGACGAGCGCGGGTTCATCGCCGTCGACAGGCAGATGCGCACGAACGTCCCGCACGTGTTCGCGATCGGCGACGTCGTCGGGCAGCCGATGCTGGCGCACAAGGCGGTGCACGAGGGCAAGGTGGCGGCGGAGGTCACCGCCGGGCAGCCGAGCCACTTCGACGCCAAGGTCATCCCGTCGGTCGCCTACACCGACCCGGAGGTCGCCTGGGTCGGCGTCACCGAGAACGAGGCCAAGGCCGCGGGCACCGCCTACGGCAAGGGCGTGTTCCCCTGGGCGGCGAGCGGACGGTCGCTCGCCCTCGGACGCGACGACGGCATGACCAAGCTGCTGTTCGACGAGGCGACCGGACGCCTCATCGGCGCAGGCATCGTCGGCCCGTCGGCCGGTGACCTCGTCGCCGAGGCCGGCCTCGCGATCGAAATGGGCGCCGACGCCGCAGACGTCGGCATGACGATCCACGCGCACCCGACGCTGTCCGAGACGGTCGGCATGGCGGCGGAGGCGTTCGAGGGCACGCTCACCGACCTGTTCCTGCCGCCGCGCAAGAAGAAGCAGGCCGCGGCGGGCTGAGCACCGTCGACGCACTGGCGGCCCGCCTGCGGGCGGCCGGCTGCGTGTTCGCCGAGGACGAGGCGGCGCTGCTCCTGGCGGCCGCCGCCACGCCGGGCGAGCTCGAGCAGCTCGTCGCCCAGCGGGTCGCCGGCCGTCCGCTCGAGCAGGTGGTCGGGTGGGCTGAGTTCTGCGGGCTGCGGGTCGTCGTCGAGCCGGGCGTGTTCGTCCCGCGCCGCCGCAGCGAGCTGCTCGTGCGGTGCGCCGTCGAGGGTTCGGCACCGCGGGCGGTGGTGGTCGACCTCTGCTGCGGCTCCGGCGCCCTCGGCCTGGCGCTCGCCCACGCGCTCGACCGTCCCGAGGTGCACGCCTGCGACGTCGACCCGCGCGCGGTCGCCTGTGCCCGCCGCAACCTCGAGCCGGTCGGCGGCACCGTGCACGAGGGCGACCTGTGGGGAGCGCTTCCCCGTGACCTGCGCGGCCGCCTCGACCTGGTCGTCGCCAACGCGCCGTACGTGCCGACCGGCGCGATCGGCCTCATGCCCCCCGAGGCCCGGCTGCACGAGCGCCGCACCGCACTCGACGGCGGCGCGGACGGCGTCGACGTGCAGCGCCGCGTCGCCGAGTCGGCCCGCGCCTGGCTCGCCCCCGCCGGGCGGCTGCTCGTCGAGACGAGCGAGCAGCAGGCGCTGGCGACCGTCGCCGCGCTGGTCGAGGCCGGTCTGAGCCCGCGCGTCGTGCGCTCGGAGGAGCTGGACGCGACCGTCGTCATCGGGACCGCGCCGGTGGGGTCGGTGGCGGGAGGCGGCTGAGACGCGGACCGGTCTCGGCGAGCGGCAGGTGTCGGTCGGCCAGTGCGCAGACGGCGCGACCGACCGGTCCGGGTCGCCCGCGGGCCGACCGGTCGGTCGCGGTGACGACGCTGACCCCGTCCGCCGCAACGGCTGAGCGGGTGAGCGGTGACGCATCAGGCGCGACGTTGCTCCGGCGTCGTGACCGCGGAGCGCTGGACCACGGTGACGGCGTGATGCGCAGTGCCTGACCGCCCGACTGCCCGACCGGCCGGCTGCCCGACCGGCCGGCTGCCCGACTGGCCGGGACCGTCGCGGCCCCCCTGGGCCACACGGTCCTCGAACAGATGCCCCACCAGTACAGCGGGAGCCGGTCAGGCGTCTGCGGCGGCGGTGGGCTGTGCCGTCGCGGCGGCGCTGCCGTCGAGCCAGGTCCAGTCGGTGGGCTGGAGTCGTTCGGCGGTGGGGACCCACGGCGGCTGGTCGTCGTCGGTGGGGGCGGTGAGCTGCGCGAGGTCGACGGCGGCGAGCTCTTCCGGCTCGGGCAGTGCCGGCAGCCCTGCGTCGTCGCCGAGGCGGGGGTCGCGGTCGATGCCGGGTGGCGGGCTGGTGAAGTTCGGGACGTGGATGGTCTGTCCGGCGGGGCTGATCCACGTCGTGCCGGTCGGGTGTCGTAACGGGGTCCAGCCGTAGTGCTTCAGCTGATGCGTGCGGGTGGCTCGGGCGACCAGGTTCCAGGCAGCCGTCGGCCCTTGGGGATAGGGCTGGTCGTGGTCGAGCTGGCATCGGCTTGCTGTGGTGCGGGTGCCGGTCGGTCCGTCGTCCCCGCGGTCGCGCAGGTTCACGAACGCGCGCAAGGACTCGGACGGGTCGTGCTGCGGCTCCACTCGTGCGGCGACGTCGCCGGCTTCCAGGTGGCCCAGGACCATGCCGGTGAGCGCGGCTCGGATGCCGGCGGGCGTCGGTGGTGGTCGCAGGCTGCGGTCGGCGAGGTCGACGAGCTGCCCGGTGCCGGTCTGGGCGCAGGCCCGCTCGAGCTCGGCGTCGACCAGCAGCAGTCGGCTGGCCTGAGCGCTGAAGAAGCCGTAGCCGTCGAGCCAGCCCGGTTCGTTGCTGAGTCCCAGCGCCGTCTCGACCGGGATGACGATGGTGGCCTGGACCGGTCGGCCGCGGCGGCAGTCGGAGGACGCCGCTTCGACGAACGCCGGTCGCAGGCCGGCCTGACCGAGGATGTCCTGCGCCTGGGCGGCTGCAGCAGGGCGCTGCGTCGGGACGGGCTGGGTCGGGACGGGCTGGGTCGGGTCGGCCGGCGCATGCGCAGTGCACGGGAAGGTGCTCGCCGCGAGGTCGAACCGCAGGGCGTCGAGCGTCCGCGGGTCGCCGTTCTGCTTGAGGCCGCGGGCTTGGCTGTCGAGGGTGCCGAACCATCGGACCAACGGCACGGCAGGTCCGAACAGCACCACGCTGGCCTGATCATCGACGTCCGGGGTGAGGGCGACGCCGCGGGAGGCGTTCTTCACCGCGGCACGCTGGGCGGCGGCGTCCGGGTCGAGACGCAGCACCGCCCGGCGGACCTCCTGCGCGATCCGCCGGGCGTGCAGCGTCGCGAGGTGGTCGGCGAGCTCGGCGTCGACCGCGGTGGCGATGCTGTCGCCGTGCGGCTCGAGCTCGGCGACGATCGCTTTGACGCGGGACACCGTCATGACCCCGGCTTCGAGCAGCTCCATGCTGCGCGGCAGGACCGTCGTCAGGCGCACCGCCGCCCGGATGTCCGCAGCGGCAGCCCGGTCGGTGCAACGACGGGCAACCGCGACCTCACGCCGGAACGACGTCCACGGCGTCGCACCGGTGTCATCGGCGAGGCAGCGCGGGACCTGCGCCGTCAGCCGCGCAAGCACGCGCACGTCGGCGGCGTACTGCTTCGACGCAGCCGCAGCGCCGTCGGCCAGCAGGGCCAGGTCGGCACGGAAGTCCTCGCGCTCCCAGGGACAGCCGTCCTCGAGCGCTCGCACGTCCGCCGCCTTCGCCATGCCTCATACTATCGAACACGCGTTCGAACGTCGAGCCCTTCTGAGGCTGTGGACGCACAGGCAGCCGCCGGCCTCGGGGCGTCCCGGCCCGTCCACAGCGTGAACGGCAAAGCGCTCCCAGAACTGCCCGGTAGGGGACATGAGACCGGGGCGAGCGAGGCCCCGTGACGTGCATCCCGTGCTGGCGCACGCCCGGCGATCGCGTCGGTGAGCAGCCCGGACCGCGCAGGCCCCTGCCACCCCGACGCTCGGCAGCGATGCGACCACGTGCCCGTGAGCTCCGCACCCACTGCGGGGGATGGGCGGCCTCGACGCTGCCCCAGCGTCGGTGCTCTCGTGATCGCCGGTGCAGACACCGCCCCTGCGGCGAGGACCCGGCGTGAGCACCGCGCCGCCGTCGGCGCTGCCGTGATCGCCGGGGCAGACAGCGCGCCGGCGGCAAAGACCCGATGAGCGCACTGCCGAGGTC
>CAXTFU010000342.1:0-4723 GCA_964243385.1 uncultured bacterium
CGCTTCCGCCCTCGGCCTGACGTCCGACGCGGCGGCGACCACCGGCGGCAGCACGACCCAGACCACGACCCAGACCCCGGCCCCGACCCCGGCGCCGGGCACCAGCGCGAGCACGACCGCCGGCACGGCGCCGAGCGACGGCACGACCGCCACTGCCGCAGCCGCGGCGGCGACCGGTCCCGCGGACGGCGCGCCGGTGACGGCCACCGCGGTCGGCACGAGCGGCTCGACCGGGGCCGGCACCCCGACCGACGCGGCCGTGACGGGCGCGAGCGCGGCGAACACGACCCTGACGAACACGACCCTGGCAGCCGCGACGGCGGCCGGCTCGGGCGCAGCCGCGGACGGCGGACAGGGCGGACAGGGCACCTCCCCGGACGGCGCTGCCGCCGGCAGCTCGCCCTCGGCAGCGACCGAGGCAGCGACCGAGGCAGCGACCGAGGCAGCGACCGAGGCAGCGGCCGACGCAACGACCCCGTCGGCCGCCGACGGCGCCGCCGGGTCGGCTCCTGCCGGGCCCGGCACGGCGCAGGCGGCCGGCACCGGCGAGGCGCCGGCGCTCTCCACGACCGGTCCGCTCCCGGGCGAGGCAGGCGACCCCGCCTGGGCTCCCGGCGCCCCGTCCGACCTCAGCACCGCCGCGAGCGCGGCAACGGCGCCGACCGACGGCGGGACGGACCTCGCGACCGTCCTCGCACCGCCGCTGCCGGCCGCCGCACCGGCCGACGTGCGCGCCCCCGCACCGGCAGCCGCTCCCGCGCCGCCGCCCCCGCCGCCCCCTGCCGCGCAGGTCGCGCAGGCGCTCGGTCCGGTGCTCACCGGCCCGGACGGCAGCTGGTCGCTGTCGCTCGAGCTCTACCCGGAGGAGCTGGGCGCCGTCCAGGTCGAGGTCCTCCTGCGCGGCGGCGAGCTGCGCCTCGCCCTGCACGCCGCGGACGAGGGCGCCCAGACCGCCCTGCGCGCCGCGCTGCCCGACCTGCGCGCCGAGCTCGAGGCGAGCGGCCTGTCGGCCACCGCCCTGTCGGTCGACGGCGGCCGTCCCGAGCAGTCCCCGCAGGACCGCTCGGCGCGCACGCCGCAGTCGCCGGCCCGCCCGGGCTCCGGCTCCGGCGGGACCGCCGGCCCCGACCTCCCCCGCCCGACGACGTCCTCCCCGGACGCCGCACTCGACCTGAGGATGTAGCCGACGTGACCACCCCCGTGCAGGGCGGCCTGCCCGTCGCCAAGCTCCTCACCCCCCCGAACGTTCCCGCCGGGGCCAGTCCTGCCGATCAGATGGGCAAGGACACCTTCCTGAAGCTCCTGGTGGCCCAGCTGAAGTACCAGAACCCCCTCGAGCCCACCGACAGCGCCGCGTTCATGGCGCAGACCGCGCAGTTCACGGTCGTCGAGAAGCTCGACGCCCTGACCAAGACCAACGCCGAGCTGCTCAGCACCAACCGGGCGCTGAGCGCCAGCTCCCTCATCGGCCAGTCCGTCGTCGCCCCCGGCCCGGACGGCAGCGACCTCGTCGCCACCGTCACCGGCGTCCGGTTCGACACGGCTGGACCCGTCCTGCTCACCGGAGACACGGCGGTCTCCCTCGCAGACGTGAAGGAGGTCCGTCCCGCCGGCACCGCGACCCCTGCTCCTCCCGCCGGCACGCGGGCCTGACCGCACAGCGCAGTCCCCAAGCAGTCCTCACCCACTTCACCGCGTCACCTCACTGCGAAGGAACCTCCATGCTCCGCTCCATGTACTCCGGCGTCTCCGGTCTGCGCACCCACCAGCAGATGATGGACGTGACCGGCAACAACATCGCCAACGTCAGCACCACCGGCTTCAAGAGCAGCGCCACCGTCTTCCAGGACACCCTCAGCCAGACGCTGGCCGGCGCCGCGGCGCCCACGCCCGACGGCGGGACCCCCGCCTTCGGCGGCAGCAACCCGGCGCAGGTCGGCCTCGGCGTCCGCCTCGGCGGCATCAGCACCAACATGACGCAGGGCTCGAGCCAGCTCACCGGCCGCGCGACCGACCTGGCGGTGCAGGGCGACGGGTACTTCGTCGTCAAGAACGGCCTGGACACCCTCTACACCCGCGCCGGCAGCTTCAGCCTGGACGCCAAGGGCCAGCTCACGACGCCGGCCGGCGGCCTGGTCATGAACACCGACGACGAGGCGATCGTCATCCCCGTCGGTGAGGTCGAGTCGTACACCATCGCCCCCGACGGCAAGATCGTCGGCAACCGCGCCGACGGCAGCCTGCTCCAGATCGGCCAGATCCGCCTGGCCACCTTCGCCAACCCGGCCGGCCTCGCGAAGGTCGGCGGCTCGCTGCTGCGCGAGACGGTCAACAGCGGCCCGGTCATCGACGGCGCGAGCCCGGGCGTGCCCGGTGCCGACGGCCGCGGCCTGCTGGCCGTCGGCGTGCTCGAGATGTCCAACGTCGACCTGGCGCAGGAGTTCACCAACCTCATCGTCGCCCAGCGCGGCTTCCAGGCCAACTCCCGCATCATCACCGCCTCTGACGAGGTCCTGCAGGAGCTCGTCAACCTCAAGCGCTAGTGCCACCGGCAGGGGCGTCCGGATCCCCGCAGGCACAGCCACTCTCGGGTGACGTGCCTACAGGGACCGGGCGCCTCTGCCGACATTCGGAGCAGCGGCCAAGGACTGGCTGCGCAGAGACTCAAGGACGAAACACCATGATCATGTTGTCGCGGCTCAACGGGCTGCCGTTCGCGCTGAACCCCGATCTCATCGAGCGGGCCGAGGCCACCCCGGACACGGTCCTCACGCTCTGCGACGGCAGCAAGCTGCTGGTCGGCGAGACCGTCGAGGACGTCGTCACGCGCGTGCGCTCCTACCGCGCCCAGATCCTGTCGCTCGCCGACACGATCCACGAGCCGGCCGCTCCCGCCCCTGCGCTGCACGTCGTGCCGCTGCCGATCAGGGAGGCCTGACATGGATCCGGCAACGATCCTCGGCGTGCTGCTCGCGTTCGTCGCGATCTTCCTCGCCAACTTCCTCGAGGGTGGCGCGCCGATGGCGATGTTCCTCCTCCCCCCGATGATCCTCGTCTTCGGCGGCACCTTCGGCGTCGCCATGGCCAGCGGCCTGCTCAAGGACACCATCGGGGCGCTCAAGGACCTCGTGAAGACGTTCACCGCCAAGGTGCCCACGTCGGACGCCTCGGTCGGGCAGCTCGTCGAGCTGGCCGAGCAGGCCCGGCGCAACGGCCTGCTGGCGCTGGAGGAGTCGGCGCGCAGCGTCGAGGACCCCTTCCTGCGCCAGGGCGTCGAGATGCTCGTGGACGGCACCGAGCCGCACGAGCTGCGCGACATCCTCGAGGCCAAGGTCGACGCCAAGCGCGCGACGGACAAGGCGCACGCCAAGCTGTTCGCCGACATGGGCGGCTACGCCCCGACGATCGGCATCATCGGCACGGTCCTGTCGCTCGTGCACGTGCTCGAGAACCTCGACAAGCCCGAGCTGCTCGGCCACGCCATCGGCGGTGCGTTCATCGCCACGCTGTGGGGCGTGCTCAGCGCGAACGTCCTGTGGCTGCCGTTCGCCAGCAAGCTCAAGCGCATGAGCGAGCTCGAGGCGCAGCAGATGGAGCTCGCGATCGAGGGCCTCATGTCGATCCAGGCCGGCAGCAACCCGCGCGTCATCGAGCAGAAGCTGCGCGCCTTCCTCCCGGCCCAGGCCTCGCCCCCGGCGGACGAGAAGCAGGCCGCCTGATGTCCGGTGGCGGCGGAGGCGGCCGCAAGCGCCGCGGCCACGAGGAGGAGCACGAGAACCACGAGCGCTGGCTGGTCACCTACGCCGACATGCTCACCGTGCTCATGGCGCTGTTCATCGTCATGTTCGCGCTGTCGGTCGTCGACAAGGCCAAGTTCGAGCAGTTCAAGGCGGGCATCCACGGCGACCTCGGTGCCGGCGCGTCCCTGCTCGACGGCGGCGTCGGCCTGCAGCAGGCCGGCAACGCGATCGCCAGCGACCCGACGGCGGCCATGAGCGCGCTCGAGGAGAAGACCGCCCGTGAGGCGGCCGCCGCCAAGGAGCAGGACCAGCTCAAGGCAGCCCGCGAGAAGATCCTGCAGGCACTGATCAAGAAGAACCTGCAGAAGTCGGTGCAGTTCAAGATCGACGAGCGTGGCCTGGTGGTCACGGTCGTGACCGACGACGTGCTGTTCCCGCTCGGCTCGGCCGACCTGCAGCCCAAGGGCAGCGTCGTGCTCGACGCGATCGCTCCAGCGCTCAAGGCGCTGCCGAACGCGGTCACCGTCGAGGGGCACACCGACGACCTCCCGATCCGTGGCCGGTACGCCTCGAACTGGGAGCTGTCGACCGAGCGCGCCACCTCGGTGCTGCGCTACCTGCTGGACCGGCACCACGTCCCGGCCAAGCGGCTCAGCGCCGCCGGCTACGCCGACCAGCGGCCGCTGAAGCCGAACACCACGCCGGCCGGGCGCTCCGCGAACCGCCGCGTCGCCGTCATCGTCCGCGCGACGACCGTCCCGGTGCTGAAGCCGACGCCGCCGATCAGCAACCCCATCCCGCCGATCACGCCGATCCCGCCGGTCACCGCCGCGGTCCCGACGCACGGCACGCCGGCCAAGACGACCCCCGCCACGACCGCCCCCGCGACGACGACCCCCGCGCACGACGCTCCCGCGGACGCCAGCCACACCACCCCGTCCACCGACACCGCCGAGAGCTCAGACAGCTCCGCCGAGACCTCC
>CAXTFU010000343.1:0-4694 GCA_964243385.1 uncultured bacterium
CCGCGAGGCCGGGGCGGCCGGCATCGACAGCACCTGGTCGCTGGCCGACGCGGGCGGCGGCTCCGCCGACCCCGCGGCCGCCCTGGCCGCCCTGGCCGCCCGCGTCGCCGCGCAGTGGTCGCCGGCCCGCCGCTGAGCCCTCCCGCTGCGCGGCAGAGCCGGTCGCGCGGGCTCGGCGCCAGGACCCGCCCGAACCTGCGTGCCATCCTTGGAAGGGTCCGGGCCCGTGCTGCGTTGTCCCGGACGTACTCACCGACCTGCACCACCGAAGACCCACGGAGGCCCCATGACCGCCCCGGAGACCGCACTGACCACCACGGGTCCCGCCGCTGGCACGGAGGCGCCGACCGGCGTCGTGCTCAGCGACCCCGCCGCCGAGAAGGTCAAGGCCCTGCTCGCCCAGGAGGGCCGTGACGACCTCGCGCTGCGCGTCGCCGTCCAGCCCGGCGGCTGCTCGGGCCTGCGCTACCAGCTCTTCTTCGACGAGCGCTCGCTCGACGGCGACGCGGTGCAGACCTACGCCGACGGCTCCGTGAAGGTCGTCGTCGACCGGATGAGCGTCCCGTACCTCGCCGGCGCCACGATCGACTTCGTGGACACCATCGAGAAGCAGGGCTTCACCATCGACAACCCCAACGCGGGCGGCTCCTGCGCCTGCGGCGAGTCCTTCCACTAGGGCTCACGCGCGCGGCACGTCCTGACGGCGCCGGTCCCCTCGAGGGGCCGGCGCCGTCGGCGCGTCCAGGGGCCTGCCTGCGCGCCGGTACTGTCGGGCCGATGCGCATCGCCGTCGCCGGATCCATCGCGACCGACCACCTGTTCACCTTCGAGGGCCGCTTCGCCGACTCCCTCATCGTGGAGCAGCTGAGCAAGATCTCGCTGTCGTTCCTCGCCAGCGACCTGCAGGTGCGCCGCGGCGGCACCGGCGCCAACATCGCCTTCGGCATGGGCGTGCTCGGCCAGCGTCCGCTGCTCGTCGGCTCGGTCGGCCGCGACGCCGACGACTACCTCACCTGGCTGCGCGACCACGGCGTCGACACGACGCACGTCCGCGTCAGCGAGACACTGCCGACCGGCCGGTTCACCTGCACCACCGACGACGACCACGCCCAGCTGGCCACCTTCTTCCCCGGGGCCATGACCGAGGCCGCCGAGATCGACATCGCCCAGCTCGGTGACGTCGACCTCGTCGTCGTCGCGCCGGACGACCCCGGCGCGATGCTGCGCCACTCGGCGAGCTGCCGCGACCGCGGGGTCCCGTTCGCCGCCGACCCGTCGCAGCAGCTGGCGTTCATGGACGGCGCCGGCATCCGCGGCCTGGTCGAGGGCGCGAGCTACCTGTTCACCAACGAGTACGAGGCCTCGCTCGTGCTCGACAAGACGGGGTGGACGGCCGACGAGGTCCTCGACGTCGTCGGGACGCGCATCACCACGCACGGCGCGGCGGGCGTCACGATCCAGCGCAGGGGCGAGGACACGCTCGACGTGCCGGTCGTCCCGGCCGTCGAGGTCGCCGAGCCCACCGGCGTCGGCGACGCCTTCCGCGCCGGCTTCCTGAGCGCCACGGCGTGGGGCGTCGGGCTCGAGCGGGCCGCCCAGGTGGGCGCGCTGCTCGCCACGCACGTCGTCGAGACCGTCGGCACGCAGGAGTACACGGTGACGGCGGACGCCCTCGACCGCTTCGCGGGCACCTACGGCGACGCCGCCGCGGCCGAGGTGCGGCCCTTCCTGCCGGCTCCGTCGGGCAGCTAGTCCTCGCGCTGCTCGGCCACGACGCGCGGCAGCACGGCCAGGAAGCGCTCGACGTCGGCCTCGGTCGTCCCGCGGTGCAGCGAGACGCGGACGTTGCCGTGGCTGAGCAGGCCCATCGCGGCCAGCACGTGGCTGGGCTCCAGCGCTGAGGCGCCGCACGACGAGCCGCTGCTCACCGAGAACCCCTCGCGGTCGAGCGCGCGCAGCAGCGTCTCGCCGTCGAGGTACGGCGAGGAGAAGGTCATGAGGTGGGGGAGCCGGTCGTCCGGGTCGCCCACGACCTCGACGTCCGGGACGGTGGCCGGGACGGCCGTGCGCAACAGGTCGACGAGCGCGCGCAGCCGGGTGTCCTCGGCCGCCGCCTCGGCGGCGGCTGCCTGCAGGCCGACGGCAGCGGCGAGGACGTCGTGCAGCGCGGGCGCACCCGGGACGCGCCCGTCGCGCTCGTCGGCCGGCAGCGGCGACCGCCAGCGCGTGCCCGTGCGGACGACGAGCAGCCCGACCCCGGGCGGGCCGCCCCACTTGTGCGCGCTCGCCGTCAGCACCGACCAGCCGCCCGGCACCGGCGCGCGGCCGACCGTCTGCGCGGCGTCGACGAGCAGCGGCACCCCGGCCTCGGCGCAGCGCGCGGCGACCGCCTCGACGGGCTGCACCGTGCCGACCTCGTGCGAGGCGCTGATGAGGCAGGCCAGCGCGGTGTCGGGGCGCAGCGCCGCGGCGTAGGCGTCGACGTCGACGCGGCCCAGCCGGTCGACCTCGACCGGGGTGGCCGGCCCGCCCGTCGCGGCGACGGCGTGCAGCACGCACGAGTGCTCGACCGTCGAGTGCACGAGGTGCCGCCCCGTGCCGCTGCGTCCCGCGGTGGCCCCCAGCACGCCCAGGTGCGCGGCGAGCGTCCCGGACGGCGCGAACGACACCTCGTCCGGGCGTGCCCCGACCACCGCCGCGACCGCCTCGCGCGCGCTCTCGAGCAGTCGCCGGGCCCGTCGCGCGGCGCCGTAGAGCCGTCCCGGGTCGGCCCAGCCGTCGTCGAGCGCGGCCAGCAGGGCCTGCCGAGCGGCCGGGTGCAGCGGCAGCCCGGCGGCCGCGTCGAGGTACCCGCCGGTGCCGCTCACCGTGGCGACGCTAGCCCGGCGAGCCCCGGCAGGAAGGGTCGACCACGCTGGGCTACGCTCGCGCAGCGGGTGAGCGGGACGGTCGGGACACCGCCGGCCGGACGCCGAACTCGCCTCCCGTCCGCTTGTCAGGAAGGCCCGAGAGGTTGAGCCACACCCCACGCCGAGCGCCCTCCGCGGCGCGGCGTCGCGGCCGTTCGCGCCTCGCGCTCGCGCTGCTGCCCGTCGCGCTGCTCGTGACCGCGTGCGGTGGCAGCCGCCGCGACCTCTACGAGGGCAGCTTCTCGCTCGGCTTCCCCGAGCCCGTCACCGACCGCGCTGAGCACATCTACGAGCTGTGGCTCGGCTCGGTGGCCGCGGCGGCCGTGGTCGGCGTCGCCGTCGGCGCGCTGATCCTGTGGACCGCGTTCCGGTACCGCCGCGTCGGCGACTCGCTGCCGCGCCAGGTCCGCTACAACCTGCCCATCGAGGTCCTCTACACCGTCGTCCCGTTCGTCATCATCGCCGTGCTCTTCTACTACACGACGGTGGCGCAGAACGCGGTGAACGAGCTGACCCCGGAGGACGAGGGCGGCTCCCAGGTCAACATCGGCGTCGTCGGGTTCCAGTGGAACTGGACCTTCAACTACACCGACGACGACGTGTCGGTCACCGGCATCCCCGGTCAGCCCGCGCAGCTCGTGCTGCCGACGGACACCACGATCCGCTTCACCGAGACCTCGCCGGACGTCATCCACTCGTTCTGGGTCCCGGCGTTCCTGTTCAAGCGCGACGTGATCCCGGGCCGCGCCAACACCTTCGAGATCACCATCACGAAGGAGGGCGAGTACATCGGACGGTGCGCCGAGCTCTGCGGCGAGAAGCACTCCGCCATGAACTTCTCGGTCAAGGCCGTGTCGCCGGACGAGTACGAGTCCTACATCTCCGCCCTGGCGGAGAACCCCGCCAACCGCATCGGCTCGGGTGCGGGCACCGGACAGCCCCGCTCCGCCGAGGAGATCGCCGAACAGAACGCCGGGAGCAGCTCATGACCCTTCTCGCCGACGCCGCAGCGCCTGCGCAGGTGCGGCGTCCGAGCCCAGGCCCGGGCGCGAAGATCGCCAAGGTCGTCACGACGACCGACCACAAGACGATCGGGCTGCTGTACCTCTGCACCTCGTTCGGCTTCTTCCTGGCCGCCGGTGCGATGGCGATGGTCATCCGCGCCGAGCTGGCGCAGCCCGGGATCCAGATCGTCAGCCCGGAGCAGTACAACCAGCTGTTCACGATCCACGGCACGATCATGATGTTCCTGTTCGCCCCGCCGGCCGCCTACGGCTTCGCGAACTTCATCATGCCGCTGCAGATCGGCTCGCCGGACATGAGCTTCCCGCGGCTGAACGCCTTCTCCTACTGGCTGTACCTGTTCGGCGGGCTCACCGTCCTGGCCGGCTTCCTGGCCCCGGAGGGTGCCGCCTCGTTCGGTTGGTACGCCTACGCGCCGCTCAACGACGTCATCCGGTCCCCGCAGATCGGGGCCGACCTGTGGATCGTCGGCCTGCTGATCTCCGGCCTCGGGACGATCCTCGGCGCCGTCAACTTCATCACGACGATCATCACGCTGCGCGCCCCTGGCATGACGATGTTCCGCATGCCGATCTTCACCTGGAACATCCTGGTGACGTCGCTGCTCGTGCTGCTCGCCTTCCCGGTCATCACCGCGGCGTTCTTCGCCCTGCTGGCCGACCGGCACCTCGGGGCCCAGATCTACAACGCCGACACCGGCGGAGCGGTGCTGTGGCAGCACCTGTTCTGGTTCTTCGGCCACCCCGAGGTCTACATCATCGC
>CAXTFU010000344.1:0-4665 GCA_964243385.1 uncultured bacterium
CCGGTCGCCGCGGCGCCCCACCCGGCCAGGTGCTGCAGCAGGACGGTGCGCGAGGTGCGACCGCCGTCGACCACCAGCACCCGGGCGCCGCGCAGCACGGGCGCAGGCACCTCGGGCGCGGCGGGTGCGCCGGCCAGCGGCAGCACGAAGGAGAAGGTCGACCCCGCGCCGGGCGTGCTGACGACCTCGAGGCGACCGCCCATGAGCTCGACGAGCTGGCGGCTGATCGTGAGCCCGAGGCCGGTGCCGCCGTAGCGGCGGGTCGTCGAGGCGTCGGCCTGCTGGAACGCCTCGAACAGGCGCGCCTGCTGGTCCGGGGTGATGCCGATGCCGGTGTCGCGCACCGCGAAGCGGACGCCGCCCGGTGCGTCGTGCACGTGCAGGACGACCTCGCCCCGCTCGGTGTACTTCACGGCGTTGCCGACGAGGTTGCTGAGCACCTGCCGCAGCCGGTGCGGGTCGCCGCGCACGGTGCGCGGGACGGCCGGCTCGACCCAGGCGAGCACCGCCAGGCCGCGGGCGCCCGCGGGCGCGCCGAGCAGCCCGACGACGTCCTCGACGAGCGGGCGCAGCTCGAGGTCGACGACCTCCACGTCGAGCTTGCCGGCCTCGATCTTGGAGAAGTCGAGCACGTCGTCGATGACGGTCATGAGCGACTCGGCGCAGCCCGAGACGGTCTCGACGTAGTCGCGCTGCACGGCGTCGAGGTCGGTGTCGCGCAGCAGCTCGGTCATCCCGAGCACGCCGTTCATCGGCGTCCGGATCTCGTGGCTCATCGTGGCGACGAACTCCGACTTGAGCCGCGACGCCTCCAGCGCGGCGTCGTGCGCCTCGGCGACCGCCCGCGCGGCGGCCTTGGTCGCGGTGAGGTCGCGCACGAAGGCCGAGAACGACGGCGCGTCCGGGGTGCCGCTCGACCACAGCGTCAGCTCGGCCGGGAACACCCGGCCGTCGGCGTGCACGGCCTCGAGCTCGAGGCGCCGGCCGAGCAGGCGCGGGTGCCCGCCCGCCGCGAGCCGGGCGAGCCCGGCGCGGTGCGCCTCGCGGGCCGGCTCGGGGACCGCGACGTCCGCGAGCTGCCGGCCGAGCACCGCCTCGGCGGGGTGCCCGAAGACGGCGGCCGCCCGCGCGTTCCAGGCGGTGACCGCTCCCGTCCCGTCGACGGCCACGTAGGCGTCGCCGGCGTTGTCCAGCACGGCCCGCAGGTGCTCCTCGCGCGCGGCCAGCTCGAGCTCGACCACCCGCCGCCGGGTCTCCGCCCGCACGGCGAGCACCAGCCCGACGAGCAGCAGCTGCGCGAGCAGGACGGCGGCGGTGACGACCCGCGCGACGAGGTGGTCGGCGGCCGCGAAGGCCTCGCGCTCGGAGACCTCGGCGACGACCGCCCAGCCCAGGCCGGTGACCGGCCGGTAGGTGGCGACCTCGCCGTCCCGGTCGGCGCCGTCCCCGGTGCGGACGGTGCCGCTGCCGCCGTCCAGGGCTGCCTGCAGCAGGCGCGCGGTGCGGTCGCGCACGACCGGCCCGCCCGTCACCGGCTGCCCGTCCTGGTCGGCGACCGTCAGGCGGACGCGCTGCAGGTCGGCCAGGCGGTCGGTGAAGGCCCGCACGGCCTCGAGCTCGTAGCCGACGGCGACGACCCCGAGCAGCCGGCCGTCGGGCGCGCGGACCGCCGAGCTCACGCTGACGCCCCGGGGACGGCCGGGCAGGTCGGCGTCGAAGGCGGCCGAGACGTGCGCGCCCGGTGAGCGGGATGCGCCGCGGAAGGCGCCGGCCGCCCCGAACGGGCGTCCGAGCCGCGCCGGCGCCGCCGGCACGATGGTGCGCAGGCGGCCCTGCACGTCCAGGACCCAGGCCGCGTGGACGCCGTCGTGCGCGCGCTGCAGCGAGGTCATGTGCTGCTCGAGGCTCGCGCCCGTGCGGCCCGGACCGCCGAGCGCCGCGACCAGCGACGGCCTGGTGGCGTACGCCGAGGTGAGCAGCCCGATGCCGGTCAGCTGGCCGCGCAGGTGGTCGGTGGTGACGGCGGTGGTGACCGCCATCCGGTCACGGACCTCGCGCTCCAGCGTGCCCTGCGCCTGCGCGACCGCCACGGTCGTGAGCCCGACGATCGGCAGCAGGGCGAGCACCACGAGCCCTGCGGTCGACCGCACCACGGCGCCGCGCACCGTCGCGAGCGCACCGGCAGGTGTCCCGGTCGACGCCGCGACCGCGCCGCGCAGCAGCGCCAGCACGGTCATCGCGCCGGAGCCGACGGCGATGAGCAGCACGTCCCGCGACGAGCCCTGCACGGCGCGCACGACGAGCAGCACGGGCAGCGGCAGGATCGCCCCCACGAGCACGGCGTGCCCCGCCCACACCGCCGCGCGCCGGGGGGACGAGCGGGAGGTCGTCGCGGGCAGCAGCGCGGCGGTGGTGAGCGCCGCCCAGCCGGCCATCCAGAAGCCGAACGCCGGCACGCCGAGGCGGAACGAGCCGTCCAGCACGTGCGAGGCGTAGAGCACGTCGGCCGCGCCCTGGGCGACCGCCCACAGCAGGAGCAGCCGGGCCCGTCCGCCGCCCGAGCCGGCGAACAGCAGCCGGGCCGCCGTCGCCACGAGCAGCACGCCGAGCCCCGGGTAGGCGAACGAGACGAGGCGCTCGACGGTCGACACGTCCGGGTCGACGACCGCCCGCGAGGCGACGAGCACCCAGGCGACGACGCCCAGCCCGACGGCGAGCGGCCAGGCGCCGAGCACGGCGCCGAGGCCGGCCCGCCGCCGCAGGCCGCCGAGCTGGACCAGCGCGGCCGCAGCAGCGAGGTAGCCGGTCAGGAAGCAGGCGTCGCCCAGCGGCCCGTCGGCGAAGGGGGTGAGGAACCAGACCGCCCAGCCTCCGGACGAGCAGGCCTGGCCGGCCGCCAGCAGGTGCCAGGCCGCGGGCCGCGGCAGCCGCTGCCGGCGGGTGGCGACGACGAGCACGACCGCGGTGAGCAGCGACAGCAGGCACAGCAGGGCACCCCGCACGCGGACGCCGTCCAGCACGAAGAACGCGGCGGCGCCGGCCGCGTGCGCGGACAGCGCCGCGGCCACGGCGAGGACGGGCAGGCCCGGACGGCGGGAGGTGCGGTCGCGGCGCGGCACGGGGCTCCTCGGGACGGCGGACGGGCGGGCTGCCCCGGGGGATCGGCACGTCCGCCCCCCACCTGAAGCCCTCGGACGGGTGCGGCTCGCGCCCGGCGGTGCGCAGGCCGTCCGCGCTCAAGAAGGCCGCGTCCGGACCGATGGCTGTCGGAGCGGGTGCACGACCGACCCCCGCACCCTGACCGGGAGGACGCACGTGACGATCTGGAGCCGGACCCACCGACCCTCGACGGTGGCCTTCGAGCCGCCGCGGGACGTCGAGGCGCTCGAGCAGGTGCTGCTCGCGCTCGACGGCGGGGTCTCCAGCCGCGAGGAGGCCAAGCAGCGGACGGCGACGGCGCTCGTCGCGGCGCTGGACCTCGCCTACGCCGCGGTGTGGATGCTCGACGGGGCCGGTCAGTTCCAGCTCGTGACCGAGGCCGGCGAGCTCGTCGGCCAGATGAGCGAGGGCATCGGCGGCACCCGCACCCTGCCGCCGGACGCCGGGCTGCTCGCCGAGGCCGTCGCGGCCGGCCGGCCGGTGCTGACGGCGGACGACGCGCAGGCCGGCTCGCGCTGCCTGCGCTGGCGGCACGCGCAGTCGGCCGGCATGGCCGAGGCCGCCGCGGTGCCCATCCTCGAGGACGGGCGCGTCGTGTCGGTGCTCGAGTGCTACAGCCGCCGGCCGCTCCCCCAGTTCGGCAGCGAGAAGTGGCTGACGCTGAGCCGCATCATGGCGCTCGTCCGCCGCCAGGCGGTCGCGACGCACGCGCTCAACGAGACGCTCGACGACCGGGAGGCCGTCACGACCGTCGTCACCGAGGTGGGCCGCGCGACCGACGCCGAGTCGGCGATGCGGGTGGCCCTGGACACGGTGCGCACGGCCTTCGGCTGGGCCTACGGCTCGTACTGGCAGCTCGACGAGCAGGAGCAGGTCCTGCGCTTCGAGGTCGAGTCGGGATCGGCCGGCGAGGAGTTCCGCCAGGTCACCCTGGCCGCCTCGTTCGCCGAGGGCGTCGGGCTGTCCGGACGTGCCTGGCGCGCCCGCGACCTCGTCTTCGTCCGCGACCTCGCCGAGGTCACCGACTGCGTGCGGGCGCCTGCCGCGCAGCGCGCCGGCGTGCGGTCCGGCGTCTGCTTCCCCGTCATGGACGGCGACCGGGTGCTCGGGACGATGGACTTCTTCACCACCGAGACGATCGAGCTGTCGGAGTCGCGCGGCGCGGCGCTGCGCAACGTGCAGCAGCTGGTCTCGCAGCGCCTGGCGGTACTGCGCCGGGTCGAGCAGGACGCCCGCAGCGCGACGCTGCTGCTCGACACGGTTTCGCGGCTGCGCGAGGCGGCGGTCGACGCCGGCCAGGTCGCGGACCAGGCCGCCGAGCGCTCCGCCACGATGACGCAGGAGGTCGCCGCCCTCGGTCAGGCCTCCGCCGCCATCCACGACGTCATCGAGGTCATCTCCCGCATCGCAGCGCAGACCAACCTGCTCGCGCTCAACGCCACCATCGAGGCCGCCCGCGCCGGCCAGGTCGGCCGCGGGTTCACCGTCGTCGCGCAGGAGGTCAAG
>CAXTFU010000345.1:0-4573 GCA_964243385.1 uncultured bacterium
CTCGAGGACCGCCTCGCCCGAGGGGTACGGGCGCGCGGCGGCGACCGCCCGGGCCCAGGCCGGTGAGCGGCAGCAGGCGAGCAGCGCCGCCTCCGCCTCGGCGGCGGGCAGCGCGTTCAGCCGGGCCAGACCGACTGCCCCGCCGGACGCGCCCGCGCCGGACGCGCCGCCGTCGGTGATGCCGAGCGCCGCCGCCCGTCGCACGAACGCGTCGAGCATGGCGAACGTCGCCGGCTCGTCCGCGACGCCGCTCGCCGTCCCGGCGAGCCGCGCGCGCACCTCGGGCAGCCGCTCGCGGAAGAACGCGCTCAGGGTCGCCCAGCGGCTGACCAGCTGGCCGGGGTGCAGGTCCCAGCCCTGCCAGAGGCCGCGCGCGGTCCCGCGCTCGACCAGGCGCCCGTGCAGCGCCCACGCCGCGTGCACCTGCGCACGGTCGCCGACCGGCAGGACGTTGCTGGAACCGTCCGACACCGCGACGCCGCGCGCCGCCGCGGACAGCTGCAGGAGGTCCTTGGCGGCGTCGGCCACCGGGGCGTCGAGCGCCTGCTCGCGCGGCGAGAGGCCGAGCGCGGCGGTGTAGTCGTAGGTCCCGAAGTGCAGGCCGGTGACCCTTCCTTGCCCGGCGGCGAGCAGTCGCGGGACGGTGATCCGCCCGTCGGCGTCGACGACGGCCGGCGCCGTCTCGACCTGCAGCTCGAGGGCGGCGCGGCCCGACCCGGCCCGCTGCTCGAGCAGCTCCAGCAGCCGCACGACGACGGTGACCTGCTCGGGGGCCTGCACCTTCGGCAGCGTCACGGTGCCCGGGGCGAGGCCGGCCGCCGCCAGGCCGGTCACCCAGCGGTCGAGCGTGCGGGCCGAGCGCTCTGCCGAGCCCGCCTCGAGCGCCTTGACGCGCAGGCCGTACGACGGGGGCGGGTCCTCGGCGAGGAGCCGGACCGCACGGTCCACGGCGGCGTCCTCCTCGTCGTCCGGTCGCCGCCCGTAGCCGTCCTCGAGGTCGACGCGCAGGTCGTGCACGGGCCGCTCGGCCAGCAGCCGCAGCACGTCGTCCCACGTGCCGTCGGGCAGCTCTCGGCCGAGCGCCGCACCGAGCGCCGCGGCGTCCGGCGCGTGCTCGTCCAGCAGCGCACGCGCCTCGTCGCCCCAGCGCCGGGCCTCGGACGGGCGCAGGCGGTCGGCCGGCACGTAGCAGGTGTGGGCGGGCTGCACCGGCACGCCGCCCGGGTAGGTCGCGGCCAGCCGGTCGTCCGAGGCGCGCAGCGGCGCCAGCAGCTCCGCCAGCTCCGCGGTCCCCAGGCTCTGCGCGGCCATGCGGCCCTCCCCTCGCTCGGTCGGGGGCGACGGTACTGCCGGCCGCCGGGCGTCACCTGCCCGCAGCGTGCCCGCAACACGGTCGGAACGTGCGCCCGCGAGGGTCGGTGCTCCACGGACGAGAGAGGCCGACCGGTGCACCTGACCCCGCACGAGCAGGAGCGGCTCATGCTGTCGTACGCAGCCGAGCTCGCGCACCGGCGGCGGGCCCGCGGCCTGCGGCTGAACCACCCGGAGACCGTCGCGGTGCTGAGCTCGTTCGTGCTCGAGGGCGCCCGCGACGGCCGGTCCGTCGCGGACCTCATGGACGCCGGACGGGCCGTGCTCACCCGCGAGGACGTCATGGACGGCGTGCCGGACCTCGTCGACGAGGTCCAGGTCGAGGCGACCTTCCCGGACGGCACGAAGCTCGTCACCGTCCACCGGCCGATCCCGTGATCCCCGGCGAGGTGCTCATCGGCGAGGGCCCGGTCGAGCTGAACCCGGGCCGGCCGGTGACGGTGCTGCGCGTCGTGAACCGCGGCGACCGTCCCGTGCAGGTCGGCAGTCACTTCCACTTCGCCGCCGCGAACGACGCGCTCGACTTCGACCGCGCCGCGGCGCACGGCCAGCGGCTCGCCGTCCCGGCCGGCACGGCTGTGCGCTTCGAGCCCGGTCTCGACCTCGAGGTCGAGCTCGTGCCGCTCGGCGGGGCGCGCGTCGTGCCCGGCCTGCAGCTCGGCGCCGGCGGACCGCTGGACGGTCCGGCGTGAGCAGCCTGGACCGCAGCCGGTACGCGCTGCTCTACGGCCCCACCACAGGCGACCGCGTCCGCCTCGCCGACACCGACCTGCTCGTCGAGGTCGAGGACGACCTGTCGCGCGGACCGCACGGCGCCGGCGACGAGGTCGTGTTCGGCGGCGGCAAGGTGATCCGCGAGTCGATGGGCCAGTCGCGCGCCACCCGCGCCGACGGCGCCCCCGACCTCGTCATCACCGGCGCACTGATCCTCGACCACTGGGGCGTCGTCAAGGCCGACGTCGGTGTGCGCGACGGCCGCATCGTCGGCATCGGCAAGGCCGGGAACCCCGACACCATGGGCGGGGTCGACCCTGCGCTCGTCATCGGCCCGTCGACGGAGGTGCTGTCCGGCAACGGCCGCATCCTCACCGCCGGCGCCGTCGACTGCCACGTGCACCTCATCGCGCCGCAGCAGCTCACCGAGGCGCTCGGCGCCGGCGTCACGACGATCGTTGCAGGCGGGACCGGACCCGTCGAGGGCACCAAGGCGACGACCGTCACCCCCGGCGCGTGGAACCTCGCGCGGATGCTCGAGTCGCTCGACGACCACCCCGTGAACGTCGCACTGCTCGGCAAGGGCAACACGGTGTCGGCGGAGGCGCTGTGGGAGCAGCTGCGCGCCGGGGCCGCCGGGTTCAAGCTGCACGAGGACTGGGGCACCACGCCGGCGGCGATCGACGCGTGCCTCACCGTCGCCGACGCCGCCGGCGTGCAGGTCGCGCTGCACTCCGACACGCTGAACGAGGCCGGCTACGTCGAGGCGACGCTGGCCGCCATCCGCGGCCGGTCGATCCACGCGTACCACACCGAGGGTGCGGGCGGCGGTCACGCGCCGGACATCATCACCGTCGCGTCGTACCCGAACGTGCTGCCCAGCAGCACGAACCCGACCCGGCCGCACACCGTCAACACGCTCGACGAGCACCTCGACATGCTGCTGGTCTGCCACCACCTCAACCCCGCGGTGCCCGAGGACCTCGCGTTCGCCGAGAGCCGGATCCGGCCGTCGACGATCGCCGCCGAGGACGTGCTGCACGACCTCGGGGCGATCTCGATGATCGGCTCGGACAGCCAGGCGATGGGACGCATCGGCGAGGTCGTGCTGCGCACCTGGCAGACCGCGCACGCCATGAAGGTGCGCCGCGGCAGCCTGCCCGGTGACGGACCGGCCGACAACCTGCGGGCGCGGCGCTACGTCGCCAAGTACACGATCTGCCCGGCGATCACGCACGGGATGGACGACGAGCTCGGTTCGGTCGAGGTCGGCAAGCTCGCCGACCTCGTCCTGTGGGACCCGCGGTTCTTCGGCGTGCGGCCGCACGTGGTGCTCAAGGGCGGGCTCGTCGCGTGGGCCCAGATGGGCGACGCGAACGCGTCCATCCCGACGCCGCAGCCGGTGCTGCCGCGGCCGATGTGGGGGGCGCAGCCGGTCACGGCGTCGGCGACCAGCCTGCACTTCGTCGCGCAGGCGGCCCTCGACGACGGGCTCGCCGACCGCCTCGCGGTCCGGCGCCGCCTGGTCGCCGGCAAGGACGTGCGCCGCGTCGGCAAGGCCGACCTGCCGCACAACGACGCCACGCCCGACATCGCCGTCGACCCGAGCACCTTCGCCGTGCGCATCGACGGCGACCTCGTCGAGTCGGCGCCGGCGGCGGTGCTGCCCATGGCCCAGCGCTACTTCCTGTTCTGATGGCCGCTCCCGCCGTCCCCGCAGCGCTGCTGCTGCTGGCCGACTCCCGCCTGCCCGCAGGCGGTCACGCGCACAGCGGCGGGCTCGCCGCGGCCGTGCAGGCGGGCACGGTGCACGACGAGGCGACCCTCGGCCGCTTCCTCGACGGGCGCCTGCGCACCGCCGGTCTCGTCGCCGCGGCGGCTGCGGCCCGCGCCGCGGTCCTCGTGCGCCTGCCGTCCAGGCAGGCGCAGCCCGCGCTGCTGCAGCTGGACGCCGAGCTCGACGCGCGCACCCCGTCGCAGGCTGCCCGGGACGCGTCGCGCGCGCAGGGACGCGGGCTCCTGCGCGCCGCCTCGACGGCCTGGCCGTCACCCGTGCTGGCCCTGCTCGTCCCGCGGCCGCACCTCCCGCTCGCCCTCGGCGCGACCGCGGTCGCCGCGGGCTGCGACGCCGCGGCAGCAGCGGTGCTCGCCGCGTCGTCGTCGGTGACCGGGCCAGCCTCCGCCGCGGTCCGGCTGCTCGGGCTCGACCCGGGCGGCGTCACCGCGCTGCTGGCCCGGCTCGCCCCGGCCGTCGACGCGGTGGCCGCCGACGGCGCCGCGTGCGCGGACCCCGAACGGCCGCTGCCGGCGGCGTCGGCACCGCTGCTCGAGCTGCTCGCCTGCGCGCACGGCCGCGCCGACGTCCGCCTGTTCGCGTCCTGACCCGTCCGACCCCGCCCGACCCCGCCCGACCCCGCCCGACCCCGCCCGACCCCGCCTGACAGTGAGGATCTGGGTGAGCCCCGCGGCCGGTCGTCCTGACCCTCCG
>CAXTFU010000346.1:0-4554 GCA_964243385.1 uncultured bacterium
CGCCGCCCACCTCAAACAGCACCCCGCCAGCCACTCCGCCGCCCACCTCGGGCAGCAGCACCCCGCCAGCCATCCCCTGAGCCACCCCGCCACGCCGAAAGCCACCCCGCCAGCCACCCCGCCACCCACCGGGCCGGACAGCACCCAGGACGCACCCGACCGGCACCCACACCCGTCGCCCTGACCCGCGGAGCACCGTGACCTCTGAACCGACCGCACCCGCCCCGACCAGCCCGGACGCGGCGCCCGCCCGGGCGGCCCGGCCGTTCCTCGTGCTCGGCATCGTGCTGACCGCGGTGTTCGTCCAGCTGCTGGACGTCTCCATCGTGAACGTCGCCATCCCGTCGATCCAGGGCGACCTGGGCGCCAGCGCCGCGGCGGTGCAGCTCGTCCTGGCCGGCTATCAGCTCGCCTTCGCCTGCACGCTCATCACCGCGGCGCGGCTCGGCGACATCCACGGCCGGCGGCGGCTGTTCCTGCTCGGCATGACGACCTTCACGGTCGCCTCGCTGCTGTGCGGGCTCGCGCCCGACCCGACGACGCTCGTGCTCGCGCGCATCCTGCAGGGCCTCGGCAGCGGGCTGATGTTCCCGCAGGTGCTCGCCGTCATCCAGGTGACCTTCCCGGCCGAGCAGCGCGGACGGGCGTTCGGCATCTTCGGCGCGACGATCGGCCTGGCGACCATCTGCGGGCCGCTCGTGGGCGGGCTGCTGCTCGAGGCCGACCTGTTCGGCACCGACTGGCGGATGATCTTCCTGGTGAACGTGCCGGTCGGACTGGCCGCCCTCGTGCTCGCCCGGCGCGAGATGCCCGAGTCGCGGGCGCCGGACGCGCCGCGGCTCGACCTGCTCGGCGCGGCGCTCGTCGGCGCCGGCCTGCTGCTGCTCGTCTTCCCGCTCACCGAGGGCCGCGAGCGCGGCTGGCCGGCCTGGGTGTGGGTCATGCTCGCGGCGAGCGTGCCCGTGCTCGCAGCGTTCGTCGTGCTGCAGGTCCGCAAGACGCGGGCCGAGCGCGACCCGCTCGTGCTCATGACGCTGTTCCGCCACCGCAGCTTCTCGGCCGGAGTGCTGCTGTCGTCGGTGTTCTTCCTCGGCATCGCGCCGTTCTTCTTCGCCTTCTCGCTGTACCTGCAGGTCGGGCTCGGCTTCGAGCCGCTGCACTCCGGCCTGACCACGCTGCCGTTCGCGATCGGCTCTGGGGTCGCCTCGTCCCGCTCCGACGGGCTCACGAAGCGCCTCGGTGCGCGGGTGCTGACGCTCGGCGCCACGCTGCTCGCCGTCAGCATGGCGCTGCTCATCGCCGTGCTGCACGTCGTCGGCCCGGACCTCGTGTCGTGGCAGGTCGCCGTGCCGCTGCTGCTGGCCGGCGTCGGGCTCGGCCTGTTCGTCGCGCCGCTGTCGAACCTGGTGCTCGCCGGGGTGTCCGGTCGCGAGACCGGCAGCGCGTCCGGCGTGCTGTCGACGGTGCAGCAGGTCGGCGGCGCGCTCGGCGTCGCCCTCATCGGCGTGCTGCTGTTCGGCCTGGTCGGCGACCACGCCCGCGACGCCGCCACCGGGCAGGCGTCGGTGCTGCGCGCGGAGCTGGTGCGCGCGGGCGTGCCTGCGGCGCAGGCCGAGCCGGCCGTCGACGGCTTCGTCGACTGCTTCCAGCGGCGGGCCGAGTCGCCCGACCCGTCGCGCACGCCGCAGGGCTGCGAGCCCCGGCCCGGCCCGGGCGCGCAGGCCTTCGCCTCCGCGGCGGCCACGGCCAACGCCGAGGACTACCAGTGGGCGATCGAGCGGACGCTGCTGTTCGAGGTGCTCGTCTTCGGCACGGCGGCGGTGCTCGTGCAGCGCCTGCCCCGGACACCGGCACCCGGCGCCCAGGCACCCGGCGGCCAGGCACCCGGCGGCCAGGCACCCGGCGGACCGGCACCCGGCGGACCGGCACCCGGAGCGGCTACCGAGCGTCCCTCGGGCGCCGGCGGAGGTGCGCCAGCAGCTCGTCGGCGAGCGCGCGGGTCTCGCGCCGGTTGAGCTCGGCGCCGGCGATCGCGCCGGTGAGGAACGGCGCCATCGTGGCGGTGTTGCGGACGAGCCGGCGCGCCACCCGGCGGCGCAGCTGCTGGCCTGCGGCGGCGCCGAGCACCGTGCCGAGCGCAGGCGGTCCGGACCGCAGGTCGACGGGCGTGCGGGTCGCCCAGGCGTGCAGGTAGGCGGCCGCGACCTCGGGAGCGGGCGCGATCGGCGCCCGGCCGTGCACGACGTGCAGCTCGGCCACGAGCTTCAGCTCGGTGGCGACCACGGCGACCGTCTCGGCCGCGAGCTGCACGGGGGCGAGCACCAGGCTCGGCGGCGCCGCCGCCTGCAGCGCGGCGAGCGCCCCGCCGGCCGCGCCGACGCCCGCGGTGGACAGGCTGGCCTGGCGCACGAGCGCGTCGGCCAGCTCCGCGCCGGACAGCCCGCCGTGCTGGCGGCGCAGGGTGGCGAGGTCGCGGACGGCGATGTGCGGAGCGATCTCGGCGACGAGGTCGGCCAGGTACCGGCCGGTGACGGCTGCGCGGACGCCGGCAGCGCGCACGCCGCCGGCGAGCAGCCCGGTGAGCTGGGCGAGCAGGCGGCCGCGCTCGCGACCGTCGAGGTCGCCGTCCGACAGCCGGCCGACGACCTCGGCGACCTCCTCCTGGCGTACGAGCTCACCGCTCACGGCGCGCTCCCTCCGTCGGTCAGGCGCACTCGCGGCAGGTCAGGCGTCCGTTCTCCTCCGAGGCCAGCTGGCTGCGGTGGTGGACGAGGAAGCAGCTGCCGCAGGTGAACTCGTCGCTCTGCTTGGGCAGCACGCGGACGGTGAGCTCCTCGCCGGACAGGTCGGCGCCCGGCAGCTCGATCGCCTCGTTCAGGTCGGTCTCGTCGACGTCGACGCTGCTGGCCTGCGCCTCGGCGCGGCGCGCCTTGAGCTCCTCGAGGCTGTCCTCGGGCTCGTCGGCGTCGGACCGCCGCGGCTGGTCGTAGTCAGTGGCCATGCTGGGGCCCCCTTCGTGTGATGCTCCGGCGCGTGCACAACGCACGGGGGGTGTGCGTTGTGCCCGCCCCCGTGCCGGGGCTGGGACCGGCCTCGGCCGGTCGGAGCGCAGAGGGTACTGGCCGTCCGCACCCGCCCGTCGCTGCGCAGGGTGAGTCGTCCGTCACGCGGGTAGTGCGGGCGCCATGACGGTCATCGGCTACTTCATCTCCAGCGAGGAGCACCGCCCGGACAGCCTCGTGCGGCAGGCCGTGCGCGCCGAGCAGGTGGGCTTCGAGGCGCTGTGGATCAGCGACCACTACCACCCCTGGAACGGCGAGCAGGGGCAGTCGCCGTTCGTGTGGAGCGTGCTCGGGGCCATCGCCACGTCGACGAGCACGATCCGGTGCACGACGGCGGTGACCGCCCCGACCCTGCGCATCCACCCGGCCGTCGTGGCGCAGGCTGCCGCCACGACCGCGGTGATGTTCGAGGGCCGCTTCGGCTTCGGCGTCGGCTCGGGCGAGGCCCTCAACGAGCACATCTTCGGCGACGCCTGGCCGACCCTCGACGTGCGCCTGGAGATGCTGGAGGAGGCCGTCGACGTGATGCGACGGCTGTGGACCGGCGAGCTCGTCCGGCACCGCGGCACCCACTACACGGTCGACACCGCGCAGCTCTACACGCTCCCGGACAGCCCTCCCCCGGTGCTGGTGTCCGGGTTCGGGCCCAAGGCCACCGAGCTCGCGGCGCGCATCGGCGACGGCTACCTGAACACCTCGCCCGACCCCGAGACCGTGTCGCTCTACCGAGAGCTCGGCGGGAAGGGCCCGGCGCAGGGCGGCCTGAAGCTCTGCTGGGCGCAGGACGAGGCGGAGGCGCGCCGGACCGTCCACCGGCTGTGGGCGAACGAGGCGATCCCGGGCGAGGCCTCGCAGGTGCTTCCGAGCCCGCACCACTTCGAGCAGCTCGCCTCGCTCGTCACCGAGGACGCCGCCGTCGAGGGCAAGCCGGTCGGCCCGCGCGTCGAGGACTACGTGCAGGCGGTGCAGCAGTACGTCGACGCGGGCTACGACGAGGTCTACCTGTCGCAGATCGGCCCGGACCAGGAGGGCTTCTTCACCTTCTTCGAGCGCGAGCTGCGACCCGCCCTCGAGGGCCTGCGACCTCGCGGCTGAGCCGGGCCGCCCGGAGTAGCGTCGGGGCGACATGGCGAGCGTCGAGTGGTCCGAGCTGCAGCTGCACGGTCACGCGGTCTCGTACGCCGAGTCGGGCGCCGGTCCGGGCCCGGACGGCCGGCCCCGCCCGCTGGTGCTGCTCGTGCACGGCATCGCCTCCCGCGGCCAGCAGTGGTCGCGGGTCATGGCCGAGCTCGGCGAGACCTGCCACGTGCTGGCGCCGGACCTGCTCGGCCACGGCCGGTCGGCCAAGCCGCGCGGCGACTACTCCCTCGGTGCGCACGCCTGCGGGCTGCGCGACCTGCTGCAGGCGCTCGGCCACGAGCGCGCCACCGTCGTCGGCCACTCGCTGGGCGGCGGCATCGCGATGCAGTTCGCCTACCAGTTCCCCGAGCGC
>CAXTFU010000347.1:0-4538 GCA_964243385.1 uncultured bacterium
CCACGGCGCCGACGCGTCCCGCGCGGGCCTCCCGGTCCGTGGCCGCCAGCGGCAGCGACCGGCTCGCCGGCCGGTCGCGCGGGTGCCGCGCGGACGCCGGTGCCGAGCCGTGCGGCCCGGACCCTCTGGTGCAGGCACGCACCGGAGTGGCAGGGTGCACCCCTCGTCACGATCGCCCGATCGTCCGCGGCCAGACCCGGAGGTCCCCGTGCCCACACGCCGCCTGCTCGCCGTCCCCCTCGTCCTGGCACTGGGCGGGGCGCTCGCGCTGCCCGCGTCGGCGGCGACCACCCCCAAGACGCCGACCGCGACCGGCACGGGCGGCGCGGTCGCGACCGTCGACGCCGACGCGACCCGCGTCGGGCTCGACGTGCTGCGACGCGGCGGCAACGCCGTCGACGCGGCGGTGGCCGCCGCGGCGGCGCTGGGCGTCACCGAGCCGTTCTCGGCCGGCATCGGCGGTGGCGGCTACTTCGTCTACTACGACGCCAGGACCAGGCGGGTGCACACCCTCGACGGCCGCGAGACCGGTCCGGCGTCGCTGCGGGTGAACAGCTTCACCGACGCCAGCGGCGCGGCGCTGCCCTTCGACCAGGCGCGCTTCAGCGGCCTGTCGGTCGGCGTGCCCGGCACGCTGAAGACCTGGGAGGACGCGCTCAGGGCGTGGGGCACCACGTCGCTGAGCCAGGCGCTCGCCCCCGCCGAGCGGCTGGCCCGCGAGGGCTTCGCCGTCGACCAGACCTTCGCGGACCAGATCACGACCGCGCCGAACCTGTCCGCGTTCTCGAACTTCAGCTCGACGCGCGAGCTGTACCTGCCGGGCGGCACCGCACCGCGCGTCGGGAGCCGCTTCCGCAACCCCGACCTCGCCGACACCTACCGCGAGATCCGGCAGCGCGGCACCGGGACGTTCTACGGCGGCGCGATCGGCGCCGACATCGCCCGCACCGTGCAGTCCCCGCCGCTGGCGGCCCAGCCGACGACCTGGACCGCGCCGGTGCGTCGGGGCGGCCTGACTCCGGCCGACCTGCGCGGCTACCG
The DNA here is from genome assembly GCA_964243385.1 of uncultured bacterium. GTDB lineage: Bacteria > Actinomycetota > Actinomycetes > Mycobacteriales > SCTD01 > SCTD01. The sequence continues at coordinate 1,042 of CAXTFU010000347.1, forward strand.
GGTGCGGGCGCAGGCCCCGACCCGCTCGACCTACCGCGGCCTCGACGTCTACGGCATGGCCCCGTCCTCGTCCGGCGGCACGACCGTCGGTGAGGCACTCGGCATCCTCGACCGCCGCGACCTGCGCGGCACCGACCGCGTCGCGGCGCTGCACGACTACCTCGAGGCCAGCGCGCTCGCCTTCGCCGACCGCAACCGCTGGGTCGGCGACCCGGCCTTCGTCGACGTCCCCGCCGGCGAGCTGCTGTCGCCCGGCTTCGCCGCCGAGCGCGGCTGCGCGATCTCGCCGACCCGCACGCTGCCCCGGCCCGTCGCGCCCGGCGTGCCGGACGGGACGTACGGCTGCGCGCCCGCCGCGTCGCTGCGGCTCGGCGAGTCGCAGGAGGGCCTGTCGACCACGAACCTCACCGTCGCCGACCGCCAGGGCAACGTCGTGGAGTACACGCTCACGATCGAGTCGACCGGTGGCAACGGCATGGTCGTGCCGGACCGCGGCTTCCTGCTCAACAACGAGCTGACCGACTTCAACTTCACGCCCACGCAGGGCGCGGCCATCGACCCGAACCTGCCGGCGCCGGGCAAGCGCCCGCGCTCGTCGATGTCGCCGACGATCGTCCTGCGCGACGGCCGGCCGTTCCTGGCCGTCGGCTCCCCCGGCGGCGCGACGATCATCACCACGGTGCTGCAGATCCTGGTCGACCGCATCGACCTCGGCCTCACCCTGCCCGAGGCCATCGCCGACGCCCGGCTCTCCGAGCGCAACGGCACCTCGACGCAGGTCGAGCCGGCGTTCGTGGGCACCCGCGAGGCGGCCGCCCTGCGCGCCCTCGGGCACACCCTCGCGGTCGGCGCCACCCCGGAGATCGGCGCGGCGACCGGCATCGAGTTCCTGCCCGGCGGACGGCTGGTCGCCGCGGCGGAACCGGTGCGTCGCGGCGGCGGCGCTGCGGCCGTGGTGCGGCCCACCCGCTGAGGTGCGGCGCGCGTCCGCCGTGTCGGACGGACGCGCGCCGGGGTTCGGCCTGCCGATCGCTGCATCGGCGAGCACCACTTCCCTGCTGCTCGGCGCAGATCGGAGGCTCAGCCGCAGCTCGTCGACGGATCACGACGCATCGCCCGGAGGCGCTGCACGACCGCCTCGTACCGATCGCCCCGCGCGAGAACGCGCAGCTGCGGTTGACCGGTTGGTGTCCGAGGCCTATCGTCTCGACTATGAGTCTTACGGCAGCGCTCGCAGACCTCATCAGCGCCGGACAGGACAACGGTACGCGCCTGCTCGCGACCGCGTACGAGCAGGAGGGGACGAACATGTCCTTGGCCGAGCTGGCGCGCTGGGCCGGCGTCCCCAAGGCGTCCGGCGCGCGCTGGGCCGAGCGCATGCTCGAGGACGGCTTCCTGCTGGAGGAGGCACGGACCGGGCGCGAGCGCCTGGTGAGGCTCAACCCGGACCACCCGCTGTACGAGGTCGTGGCGGACCTCGTCTGGGTGCAGCAGGGGGTGAGCGGCGCGCGAGACCCGTACCGCCTGCGCCCAGGGGTGCACCCTGCACCGGCGCTCAGCATCCACGACCACCGCGTCCAGCAGCTCGTCCCGGTCGAGCTGCAGACCCGGGGACTGACGGCCGACCTCGTCCGACGTGACGCCTTCGACGGACCGGACCTGGCCCGGGCGCGGACGCACGTCCTGCGCCTGGAACGGATGCTCGGCCGCGTGTGGTTCGAGCCGACGCTGCAGAGCACCTACGGCCGGTGGCACGACGAGCGGGACCGCGACCTCATCCACCTGACGCTCCACCTCGGCCAGGGGACGAGCCAGGCGGCACGTGCCCTCCGGGCCATGTGCACGGCCCGGGAGGCGGCACACGATCGAGTCGGGCGCACCACGTGGGCCCACGCGACCTTCGCCGTCAACGCCGACGCGGTCCTGTGCCGCACGACCGCTGAGCGCCTGTTCGAGGCGGTCGACGTCGGCCGGCGCCTCAGTGCCGCAGCGCAGGAGCTCGACGCCGTCCAGCGGCGAGTCAGCCGGCCCTCGGTGCTCGACGAGACCGGGCTGCCGGGGCTCGCGGAGCGCGACCACGCCGTCCTCACCGCTGCGCAGGAGGAGCTCGAGTCGGCGACCGCCGCGGTGCAGCCCGGTCGTCACTACCTGCACGGCGGAACGCCTCCGATGACCTCGATCGGCCAGGCGGGCGAGCGGCTCCTGGCGGTGCAGGTCCAGGCGCTGAGCGTCGAGCTCTGCGGGGTCGTGAGGGACATGTCCGCTGAGCCCTCCTTCCAGGCCTGGCTGGAGGCACACCCCGAGGCTGCGAGCGGACACCCGCTGCTCGTGGAGTGAGTGCCTCGGGCACTCGGTGACCCGTCGGCAGCGTTGTCCGGCGGCGACGGGTGCGGGTGGCACCGGGCCGGGTGCTCGTGCAACGAGGCCGGATGCGGTGGCTCAGAGCTGGAGATGGGGCGGTGCCGCCCCGCCTTGTCACTGGACCGTCCCAGCTTCACCGGCTGGTCACCACGGCGAGCCGGCCGTCGCGCGAGGTCAGCGCCAGGTCGCCGTCGAGGTCGGTCCGGAACGACTGCGCACCCGACGCGACGAGGCGCCCCAGCGTGCGGGCCGATGGGTGGCCGTAGGTGTTGTCCTCCCCCACGGAGGTGAGCACCACGGACGCCCCGACGGCGTCGAGGAACGCCGGCTCCTGGGCGTCGCTGCCGTGGTGCGGCACCTTCAGGACGTCGGCGCGCAGGTCGACGGCGCGGTCGAGCAGGTCGCGCTGCGCCTCGGGCTCGACGTCGCCGGTGAGCAGCACGGTCGTGCCCTCGACGGTGAGCCGGAGCACCAGCGAGCTGTTGTTCGGGTCCGACGACGTGCCGGCGAACGGCCGCCCGGGCGCGAGCACCTCCCAGGTCAGCGGCCCGACGGTGCGCCGCTCGCCGAGCGCCGGCCGCTCGACCGGCACGCCGGCGGCGCGGGCGGACGCGCCCACCTCGCGGGCCTGGTGCTCCGGCTCGTCGAGCGGACCGACCTGCACGAGCCCGACCTCCCGGCCGCGCAGCACGCCGCCGAGCCCGTCGACGTGGTCGGCGTGGTCGTGCGTCAGCAGCACCAGCGGCACCTCCCGCACGCCCAGCCGCGACAGGCAGCGGTCGACGGCGCGCGGGTCCGGACCGGCGTCGACCACCACCGCCCGGCCGGGCCCGGCGTCGAGCACGACGGCGTCCCCCTGACCGACGTCGCAGGCGACGAGGAACCAGCCCGGCGGCGGCCACGACGGACGCAGCAGCGCGACGGCCGTGACCGACACGGCGCTGCCGGCGGCGCAGGCGAGGACCAGCCGCCGCCACGTGGGACGCCGCAGGACGGCCAGGAGCACCAGCGTCAGCCCGGCGAGCAGCAGGGCACCGCGGGCGTCGGCCGGCCACGGGACGGACGCGCCGGGCAGCCGGGCGCCGAACGCGGCGAGGCGCACGAGCCAGGTCGTCGGCAGCCAGCCGGCCCAGGCG
>CAXTFU010000348.1:0-4519 GCA_964243385.1 uncultured bacterium
CGTCAACGCCGACAACGTCGACGAGTACCTCCCGCTCGGCTTCGAGTCCTGAGCCGGACCGACCAGGGAGCACGGGACATGAGCACGTCCGACGTCGACGGCTCGGCAGCCGTCCTCGGCGTGGGGATGGTCGGCCACGCCTTCATGGGTGCCGCCCACTCGCAGGCCTGGGCGAGCGCGCCGCGGTTCTTCGACCTGCCGGTCCGGCCGGCCATGACCGCGCTGTGCGGCCGCAACGCTCCGGCGGTCTCCGCCGCGGCGACCCGGCTGGGCTGGGCGTCGACCGAGACCGACTGGAAGCGGCTCATCGGCCGCGACGACGTCCAGCTGGTCGACATCTGCACGCCGGGTGACACGCACGCCGAGATCGCCATCGCGGCGCTCGCGGCGGGCAAGCACGTCCTGTGCGAGAAGCCGCTGGCCAACACGGTCGAGGAGGCCCGGGCGATGGCCGAGGCCGCCGAGACCGCGGCGGCCGAGGGCGTGCGGGCGATGGTCGGCTTCACCTACCGGCGCGTGCCGGCGGTGGCGCTGGCCCGCAAGCTCGTCACCGACGGGCGCCTCGGCACGATCCGGCACGTGCGGGCGCAGTACCTGCAGGACTGGATCGTCGACCCCGAGTTCCCGCTCGTCTGGCGCCTGCAGAAGGACCGCGCCGGCTCTGGAGCGCTCGGCGACATCGGCGCGCACATCGTCGACCTGGCGCAGCACGTCCTGGGCGCCAGCATCACGGGGGTCTCCGGGCTCACCGAGACCTTCGTGAAGGAGCGCCCGCTGCCGGCGGCCTCCAGCGGCCTGTCCGCTGCGGGCTCGTCCGAGACGGGCGAGGTCACCGTCGACGACGCGGCCCTGTTCCTGGCGCGCTTCTCCTCCGGTGCGATCGGCACCTTCGAGGCGACGCGCTTCGCCAGCGGCCGCAAGAACGCCCTGCGCCTCGAGATCAACGGCTCGGCCGGCAGCCTCGCCTTCGACTTCGAGTCGATGAACGAGCTGCAGTTCCACGACCACACCGAGAGCGCCGAGACCGCGGGCTTCCGCCGCATCCTGGTCACCGAGCCCGAGCACCCGTACGCCGCGGCCTGGTGGCCGGCCGGGCACGGCCTGGGCTACGAGCACGCGTTCACCCACCAGGCCGTCGACCTCGTGCGCGACATCGCCGCCGGGCGCGACCCGTCGCCGTCGTTCGCCGACGGCCTGCAGGTGCAGTGCGTGCTGGCCGCCGTCGAGCAGTCCGCCCTGGACGGCGGCTGCTGGCAGTCCCTCGATCAGGCACCCGGAGGCGCCGCATGACCCGTCCCATCACCCTGTTCACCGGTCAGTGGGCCGACCTGCCCTTCGTCGAGGTCTGCCGCCTCGCCTCCGGGTGGGGCTACGACGGGCTCGAGATCGCCTGCTGGGGCGACCACCTCGACGTGCGGCGGGCTGCCGAGGACGACACGTACGTGAAGAGCGTGCGCGACGTGCTCGAGCAGCACGGGCTGTCGGTCTACGCCATCTCGAACCACCTCGCCGGTCAGGCCGTCTGCGACGACCCGATCGACGAGCGCCACCAGGCGATCCTGCCGGCGCACGTGTGGGGCGACGGCGACGCCGAGGGCGTCCGCCAGCGGGCCGCCGAGGAGCTGGCCACGACGGCGCGGGCCGCAGCGGCGCTCGGCGTCTCGACGGTCGTCGGCTTCACCGGGTCGAAGATCTGGAAGACCGTGGCGATGTTCCCGCCGGTCCCGCAGTCGATGGTCGACGACGGCTACGCCGACTTCGCCGACCGCTGGAACCCGATCCTCGACGTGTACGACGAGGTCGGCGTGCGCTTCGCCCACGAGGTCCACCCCAGCGAGATCGCCTACGACTACTGGACGACCGTCCGGACGATGGAGGCGATCGGCCACCGGCCGGCGTTCGGCCTCAACTGGGACCCGAGCCACTTCGTGTGGCAGGACCTCGACCCGGTCAGCTTCATGTGGGACTTCCGCGACCGGATCTACCACGTGGACTGCAAGGACGCGAAGCGCCAGGTCGGCAACGGCCGCAACGGCCGGATGGGGTCGCACCTGGCCTGGGCCGACCCGCGCCGCGGCTGGGACTTCGTGTCCACCGGGCACGGCGACGTCCCGTGGGAGGCGTGCTTCCGCATGCTGAACACGATCGGCTACGACGGGCCCATCTCGGTGGAGTGGGAGGACGCCGGCATGGACCGCCTCGTCGGCGCCCCCGAGGCGCTCGAGTTCGTCCGCCGGCTGGCCTTCGACCCGCCGACCGCCTCGTTCGACGCGGCCTTCTCGAGCGACCGCGGCTGATCCGCTCGCCGGCCCCGGCCGGCTCCGCGCCCCGGTCCTCCCGCTCGACGACGTCGAGCGGGGGGACCGGAGCCGCGTTCACGCACCTCGCGCACGGACCGCACCACCCCCAGCACTCCCAGTGATCAGCACTCCCAGTGATCAGCACAGCGCCGTGCCGGTCGCGCCGTTCGCCGCGCGCTCGGTCCGGCCCTCCGTAGAGAGCGAGTCGCCATGACCGCACGTGCTCCCCGCACCGGGCTCTGGCTCGTCGGGGCCCGCGGCTCCGTCGCCACCACGGCCGCCCTCGGCCTGCTCGGCGTCCGCGCCGGCCTGGTCGGGCGCACCGGCATGGTCACCGAGCTGCCGGCCTTCGCGGGCGCCGCCCTGCCCCCGCTGGACGCCATGGTCGTCGGCGGCCACGACACCGAGACGACCTCGATGGTCAAGCGCGCCGAGAAGCTCGCCGACTCGGGCGTCGTCCCCGCCGCGCTCGTGCGTGCGCTCGGCGACGAGCTGGCGCGCATCGACGCGCAGGTCGTGCAGGTCGCCCAGCACGAGGGCGACCAGGCCTCCTGCGCCGCCCGGATCTCCGCCGACCTCACCGCCTTCCGGACCGAGCACGACCTCGCGCAGGTCGTGGTAGTCAACGTCGCCTCGACCGAGCCGCCGCTGGCGCCGCACCCCGGCCACGCCGAGCTGGCGGCCCTCGAGCAGGCGCTGACCGGACCGGGCCGGGTGCTGTCGACCAGCGCGCTGTACGCCTACGCCGCCTTCCGCGCCGGCTGCGCGTTCGTCGACTTCACGCCCGGAGCCGGTGCCCGCCTGCCGGCGGTCGCCGAGCTGGCCGCGCGCGAGGGCCTGCCGTGGGGCGGCCGCGACGGCAAGACCGGCGAGACCCTCGTGAAGGCGGCGCTGGCGCCGCTGTTCGCCACGCGCGCCCTGAAGGTCCGCTCCTGGGCGGGCACCAACCTGCTCGGCGGCGGCGACGGGGCGACCCTCGCCGACCCGCAGGCCCGGGCGAGCAAGACCGAGAGCAAGGCGCGCGGCCTGGAGGTCATGCTCCCCGACGCCGTCGACGCGCCGGTGCACATCGACTACCTGCCGGACATGGGCGACTGGAAGACCGCCTGGGACCACATCTCGTTCGAGGGCTTCCTCGGCACCCGGATGAGCATGCAGTTCACCTGGCAGGGCGCCGACTCGGCGCTGGCCGCCCCGCTCGTGCTCGACCTCGCCCGGCTCACCGCGAAGGCGCACCAGGCCGGCCGGTCCGGTCCGCTCGCCGAGCTCGCGTTCTTCTTCAAGGACCCGGTCGGCACCGACGAGCACCGCCTGTCGGAGCAGTGGCGCACCCTCGTCGAGTGGGCGTCCGGGCTCGGCGCCGCATGACCCTGGCGGACCTCACCGAGCTCGTCCGGCTGCCGGCGGCGCTGACCGTCCCGGGCGACTCGCTCGCCGGCGCCGCAGCAGCGGGCTGGCCGTACGGCGCGCGCACCGCCGCGCTGCCCGCCGCGTCGGCCTGCATCTACTGGGCCGGGATGGCGCTGAACGACTACGCCGACCGCGAGCTCGACGCCGTCGAGCGTCCCGAGCGGCCCATCCCGTCCGGCCGGGTGACGCCGCGCTCGGCGCTCGTCCTCGCCCTGGCGCTGACCGCCACGGGCACGGGCCTCGCGGCCTGGGCCGGCGGGCGGCGCGGGCTCGCCTCCGTCGCCCCGCTGGTGGCGACGGTCTGGAGCTACGACCTGCTGCTCAAGCCGACCTGGGCCGGACCCGTCGCCATGGGGACGGCCCGCGGCCTCGACGTGCTGCTCGGCGCCGGCCCCGGCGGTGCCCGGGCCGCCGCGCCCGCCGCGGTGGCGGTGGGCGCCCACGCGCTCGCCACCACGGTGCTCAGCCACGGCGAGGTGCACGGCGGGTCGCGCGCGCCGGCGCTGCTGTCCGTCGCCACGAGCCTCACCGCCGCGGCGACGACGGCGGCCGGTGCCCTCGGCACGGCCGGGGCGCCCGCCTCGGCGGCCCTGTCGGCGCTGTACGTCGCCGCGGTGGTGCCGGCGCAGGCCCGTGCCGCGCAGGACCCGTCGGCCGGCCCGGTCCGCACGGCGGTCGGCACGAGCGTGCTCGGCACGACCGTGCTGCAGGCGGCGCTGGTCGCCCGGTCCGGCGCCACGGCCCTCGCGGTGCTCGTCGCCGGCGCCCTGCCGGTCGCCCGCCTGCTCTCGCGCCGGGTCGGCCCGACG
>CAXTFU010000349.1:0-4499 GCA_964243385.1 uncultured bacterium
CGGCGGGTGGCGGCGTCCGCGCCGATCGGTGCCCGCGACGGCGGCTCCGGCGTCCCCGCCGACCTCGCGGCTGGGCTCGTCGTCGGGCTCGCCCTGCCGGAGCGCCTGGCCCGCGAGCGGTCGCCCGGCAGCGGCAGCTACCTCATGGCGGGCGGGACGGGCGCCGAGCTCGCCCCTGGGTCGGCGCTGCGCGGTGCGCCGTGGCTCGCGGTGGCGGTCGCCGACCGCAGCCCGGGCCGCCGCGACGCCCGCGTCCGCTCGGCGGTCGCCGTCGACGAGGCCACCGCCCGCGAGGCCGGCGCGTCGCTGCTCCGCGACGGTCCGGAGGTGTCCTGGGCCGACGGCGACGTGCACGCGCGGCGGGTCGAGCGGCTCGGGGCGGTCGTCCTGCGCGAGCGGCCGCTGCCGGACCCGGACCCGGCGGCCGTCGCGGCCGCCCTGCAGGAGGGGCTGCGCTGGGAGGGGCTCGCGCTGCTGCGCTGGACGGGCGGGGCGCGTGCGCTCCGGCAGCGCCTCGCGGCGTGTCGCAGCGGCCTGGGCGACCCGTGGCCGGACGTCGACGACGGGGCGCTGCTCGCGCGCCTCGACCTGTCGGGTGCGCGCTCGCGGGCCGACCTGCAGCGCCTCGACGTCGCCGCCGCGCTGCGTGCGCTCCTGCCGTGGACGGTCGCGGGCAGCCTCGACGAGCTCGCTCCGGAGCGGCTGGACGTCCCGAGCGGCTCGCGGCTGCGCGTCGACTACACCGACCCGCAGGCGCCGACGTTGCCCGCGCGCGTGCAGGAGGTGTTCGGCTGGTCGGCCTCGCCGCGCGTCGCCGGCCGCCCGCTGCGGCTGCACCTGCTGTCACCGGCCGACCGGGTCGTCGCGGTCACGAGCGATCTCGCGTCGTTCTGGCAGACCGGGTACCCGGGCTTGCGCGCCGACCTGCGCGGCCGCTACCCGCGGCACGCGTGGCCGCAGGACCCGCTCACCGCGGCGCCCGCGCGCCGTCCCGCCCCGCGCCGCTGACGAGACCGGCGCCGCAGCCGGACCGGACGCGGGCGGGCCCGGCCGCCGAGGCGACCGGGCCCGTCCGGGCGAGCGGGAGGACCGTTGCTCGCCGCTACGGGAAGACGGGCTGGCCCTCGCGGACCAGACGCCAGTTCTGCACCGCGAAGGTGGCCGGGTCCAGCGCGCCGCGGGCGGTCACCCAGTCGACGATGAGCTGCCGGATCTCGGCCTGCGCGTTGTAGACGACGGGCGCGGTCGAGACCGCCGGGAAGCCGCCGCCGCCGGACTGCCGGTAGTTGTTGACCGCCACGACGAACTGCTGCGTGTCGGTCACCGGGACGCCGTCGCGGGTCAGGCTGACGATGCGCGAGCCGACCGGACGGCTGAGGTCGATGTCGTAGTCGACGCCGGACAGGAAGTCGGCGTTGTAGTCCGGCGTCCCGGTCGGCGCGACGGTCGTCCGGGCGTTGGTGACGGCGTCCGGGGTCACCGCGACGCCGGGCGCGACCTGCGAGAAGTAGCGGGCGCTGAACTCGAGGTACTCGCGGACCTGCGCGCCGGTCATCCGCACGCCGAGCAGCGTGTTGTCGAAGATGTAGGCGCCGGCGACGTCGCGCACCGTGACCGGCCCGGCCGGGATGGCCGCCTCGCGGTTGAACGGCGCGGCGATCGACAGGACCGGCAGCTCCGCGTCGGCCGTGCCGGCCAGCGCGGCCTCGACCGTGTCGGTCTGCACCTCGTTGATGAGGTCGAGGATCGGCGTGTCGCGGTACCGCGACTCGGCCATGGACATGCGCTCGGTCGAGGTGCCGACGGGCGTGTTCACGTAGTCGACGACCGTCCGGTGCTGCGCGTCGACCGCCGTGAGCACGGCCGGGTCGGGGGCCACCTGCGCGGCGTTGCGCAGGCGCGCGGTCGACGACTCGACCCGCCACTTCCCGCGGACCCGCTCGAGCTGGAAGTCCATGACCGACAGCCGCATCCCCCACCGCAGCGGCTCGGTGAGCAGCACCTGCTTGCCCGTGGCGGTGTTGCGGACGTGCTTCTGCACGACCTCCTGGTGCGCGTGCCCGACGAGGATCGCGTCGATCCCGGGCACCTGCTCGGCGAGCAGCGTCGAGGCGTTCTCCGGGTAGGGCAGGGCGTCACCGTAGGAGGACGAGGTGTCGACGCCGCTGTGCGCGCTCACCACGACGACGTCGGCGCCGGCGGCGCGCATCTCCGGCACGAACTCCCGTGCCTGCTCGACGATGCCGGGGAAGCGCAGCCGGCCCTCGACGATGGCCTTGTCCCAGATGGCGACGCCGGGGTTGGTGAGGCCGAGGATGCCGACCTTGATCGGCTTCTCGCCCTTGAGCTTGACGGTCTTCATGACGTACGGCTGGAAGGCGGGCTCACCGGTCTGCTCGTCCAGGACGTTGGCGCCGAGCAGCGGGAAGTCGAGCTGCGACTCGAAGGCGCGCAGGGTGTCCAGGCCGTAGTTGAACTCGTGGTTGCCGAGCGCTGCGGCGTCGTAGCGCACGGCGTTCATCGCGGCCGCCATCGGGTGCACCGAGCCGCCGGTGATCGGGTCGACCTTGGCGTAGTAGTACGCCAGCGGCGTGCCCTGGATCGTGTCGCCGGCGTCGACGAGCAGGGTGCTGCCCGGAGCGGCGGCTGCGCGCTCCTGCTGCACGAGGGTCGAGACCCGCGCGAGGCCGATGGCGTTGCGGGCGCTGTCGCTGTACTCGGCGTTCTTGTAGTAGTCCCAGTTCAGGACGTTGCCGTGCAGGTCGGTCGTCCCGAGGACGGTGACGGTGGCGGTGCCGGTGGTGGCGGCGGCGCGGCCCTTCGCGCCGGGGGCGGCGGAGGCGGCGGCGGGAGCGAGGGCGGTGCCGAGCAGCGCTGCGGCGGCGGCAGCGGCGAGCAGGCGGGGGCGTGGGGGCACGGAGGTCCTTCCGGGCGAGACGAGGGGGTGCCGTCCATGGTGCAGGACGGGTCCGACACGGCACGGCGGCTGGTCCGACACCGCACGGCGGCTGGTCCGACGCAGCAGGGCGGCCGGGGCGGGTCAGGCCGGAACGGGGACGCGGTCGAGGAAGGCGCCGAGGGCGCGCCGGCCGAGCACCGGATCGGCACCCAGCCAGCTGAACAGGAGCCCGGGACCGGCGAGCCGCATCGCCTCCCCGCCGTCCGGGAGCGCGCCGTCCGGCGGCAGGTCGGGCCCCGTCACGAGGGCGGTGACGAGCACCCGGGCGCCGGCCGTGACGGCCGGTCCGTCCCAGCCGGACGCGGCACCGGGGCCGACGTCGAGGTCGGCGGCGAGCAGCGGAGCGCCGCCGCACTCGACGCGCCAGCGCGAGCGGTAGCGGCCGGGCGCCCCGCCGCTGCGCCCCAGCACGGCGGTCTCGGCGAGCACGACGACGGCGGTCGGGTCGACCCGCGCCGTGAGCTCGAGCCGGTGCTCCGCCCGCGCCGTGACCACGAGCGGCTCGGGCCGCCACACGAGGTGCGCCTGCGGTCCTGCGTCGAGCTGCACGGCGGCGTGCGAGACGGGGTCGGCGGCGCCGGGCTGCGCGACCGAGGCGGCCGCCGTCCCGACGCGCAGGCGCGCCCCGTCGCCGACGACGACCTCGAGCAGCGTCCGGTCACCGCCGAGCGGGCCGAAGGCCGACGCGACGACCGTCAGGCCGTCCGCCGTCTCGCGCAGGCTCAGCGGCACCTGCGAGCGCAGGGTGGTCAGGGCCGTCCGGCCCGCGACCAGGGTCGCGACGGCCCGCGCGGTCGCGTCCAGCGGCACCGTCAGCCGACCGGTGCGCCGCGACGTGCGCGCCAGGACGCGCGGGCGTCCTCGAGCCACGCCGCGACGTCGTGCGCGGACGGGTCGTCGGTGAGGCTGGTGAACAGCACCGGACCTGCGCCGCGCATCCGGGCGGCGTCGCGCGCCATGACGCCGAGGTCGGCGCCGACGCGGTCCGCGAGGTCGGTCTTGTTGACGACCAGCAGGTCCGAGCTCGTCACGCCCGGCCCGCCCTTGCGCGGCACCTTGTCGCCGCCCGCGACGTCGATGACGAACAGCTGCACGTCGACCAGGCCGCGGCTGAAGGTCATCGTGAGGTTGTCGCCGCCGCTCTCGACGAGCACCAGCTCGAGCGGCGACATGCGCTGCTCGAGCTCCTCGACGGCGTCGAGGTTGGCCGTGATGTCGTCGCGCACGGCGGTGTGCGGGCAGCAGCCGGTCTCCACGGCGGTGACCCGCTCCGGTGCGACGGCGCCGCTGCGGCGCAGGAACTCGGCGTCCTCGGTCGTGTAGATGTCGTTCGTCACGACGGCCAGCTCGAGCTGCGGGCCGAGGGTGCGGCACAGCGCCGCGACCAGCGCGGTCTTGCCGCTGCCCACCGGACCGCCGACGCCGACGCGGAAGGCGCGCGACCCGGTGGGACGGGTCCCGTCGCCGGCGGTGCTGCCGAGGGGGACGGCGTCGATCGGGCTGCGGTGCACGGGATCCTCCTGGTCGGGCGGGGTCAGGC
>CAXTFU010000350.1:0-4493 GCA_964243385.1 uncultured bacterium
ACCGGCCGCTGAGCCTCGAGCTGTCGGCCTACGCGGAGGGCGAGACCTACGCGCCGGGCTCCCCGGTGCTCACCGTGGCCGGGTGCTTCGGCGAGGGCCTGCTGCTCGAGACGCTGGTCCTGTCGGTGCTGAACCACGACACCGCGATCGCCTCGGCGGCCGCGCGCATGGTCCTGGCGGCGCAGGGGCGACCGCTGCTCGAGATGGGCGGACGGCGCACGCACGAGCAGTCGGCCGTCGCGGCGGCGCGCGCCGCCTACGTGGCCGGCTTCGCCATGACCAGCAACCTCGAGGCGGGCCGCCGGCACGGGATCCCGACCGCCGGCACGAGCGCCCACGCGTTCACCCTGGCGCACCGGACCGAGCTCGAGGCGTTCCGCGCGCAGGTCGCGACGCTCGGGTCGGGCACCACCCTGCTCGTCGACACCTACGACACCGCGCAGGGCATCCGCAACGCGGTCGCGGTGGCGGGCCCGCTGCTCGGCGCGGTGCGGCTCGACAGCGGCGACCCGCACGAGGAGGTGCCGCGGGCCCGGGCGCTGCTGGACGAGCTCGGTGCGCGCGACACGCGCATCGTCGTCACCGGCGACCTGGACGACTGCTCGATCGCCGCGCTGGCACCGCTGCCGGTCGACACGTACGGCGTCGGGACCTCCGTCGTGACCGGCGCCGGTGCACCCACCGCCGGGTTCGTCTACAAGCTCGTGGCCGTCGCACAGGAGGACGGCCCGGACGCGCCGCTCGTCCCGGTCGCGAAGCGGTCCGCGGGCAAGTCGACGGTCGGCGGCCGCAAGCACGCCTACCGCCTCGACGACGGACGCGAGGTCCTGCGCGACGCGCCCGGCGGACCCGGCCGGGCGCTGCAGGCACCCCTGCCGACGACGGACGACGTCGAGCGGGCCCGTGCGCACTGCGCCGCTGCGCTGCGCGCCCTGCCCGAGCAGGGCCGCCGCCTGGAGGCGGGCACCGCTGCCTGGACCGCGCACAAGGAGTCCGCATGACGACGTACACGTCCCGCACGGCGCTCGTCGTCGTCGACGTGCAGAACGACTTCGCCGACCCGGAAGGCAGTCTCAGCGTCGCCGGCGGCCCCGCCGTCGTCGCGGCCGCGAACGCCGAGGTCGAGGCGGCCACCGCGGCCGGCGCGCCGGTGCTCTACACGCAGGACTGGCACCCGGCCGACACGCCGCACTTCGCCAAGGACGGCGGCACCTGGCCGGTGCACTGCGTGCAGGACACCTGGGGCGCCCAGCTGCACCCCGAGCTCGTGGTGCGCGGCGAGGTCGTGCGCAAGGGCGAGCACGGCGAGGACGGCTACTCCGGCTTCAGCATGCGCGACCCGTCGACCGGCGAGGTCGTGCCGACCCGGCTCGCGGCCCTGCTACGCGACGCCGACGTCCACGAGCTCGTCGTGGTCGGGCTCGCCACCGACTACTGCGTGCGCGCCACCGCGCTCGAGGGCCGCGAGCAGGGCTGGCCGGTGACCGTGCCGTGGTCGGCGGTGGCGGCCGTCGAGCTCGCGCCCGGGGACGCGGAGCGCACGCGCGAGGAGCTGCTGCGCGCGGGCGTGACGGTCGCGTGAGCTCGGTCGCCCCGGTCCCGTCGCACCGTCGACCGGCCGGTGCCGCTGCACGACCACCAGCTGCACGACGGCCAGCAGCACGAGCACTCCGGGCGTGACCGGCGTGACGGGCGTACCGGGCGTGCCGGCGTGACGAGGCAGCTGCCGCCGGACGAGCGGGCGTGGCTGGCGTCGTACGACCCGACGGCGTTCCCGCCGTTCGCGGTGACCGTCGACATGGTCCTGCTCACCGTGCGGCACGGTGCGTTCAGCGTGCTGCTCGTCGAGCGCGACACGCACCCGTTCCGCGGAGCGCTCTCGCTGCCAGGCGGTTTCGTGCAGCCGGACGAGGACCTCGACGACGCGGCCGTGCGCCGGCTCGAGCGCGAGACCGGCGTGCGCCGCTCGGCCGCGCACGTCGAGCAGCTCGGGGCGTTCGGGGCACCGGACCGCGACCCGCGTATGCGCGTGGTGTCGGTCGCCTACCTCGTGTTCGCCCCGGACCTCGAGGCGCCCGCACCGGGCGAGCGCACTCGGTCCGTGCGCTGGGTTGCCGTGCACGAGGTCGACCCCGGCGCCCTCGCCTTCGACCACCCCCGGGTGCTGGCCGCCGGGGTGGAGCGGGCCCGGGCGAAGCTCGAGTACACGCCCCTGGCAGCGGCCTTCGTCGGCGAGCACTTCACCGTCGGCGAGCTGCGCCGCGTCTACGAGGCCGTGTGGGGGCACCCGCTGGACCCCCGCAACTTCCACCGCAAGGTGACGGGCACGCCGGGCTTCCTGGTCGCCGTCGGACGGCCCGCGCCCGTCGGCCCGGAGGGCGGGCGTCCGGCCGCGCTGTTCCGCCGCGGGCCGGCGACGGCGCTGCGCCCGGCGATGCTGCGGCCGTCCGCCTGAGCCTCAGGACGGGTCCTGCTCCGGGCCCTGCTCGCGCTCGCGCCGACGGGCCCGCCGCTCGAGCACCGCGAAGACGACCAGCACGGCCAGCGGCAGGCCGATCATCGCCGCCTCCGGGGCGCCGCCGCCGTGCGCCAGCAGCTCGGCGGCGGCGGGAACGGCGCTCGTCCCGGTCACGGTCGCCCGGTCACGACGACAGCAGCAGGCTCAGACCGCCGACCGTGAAGGCCACCATGACCGCCACCAGCGGCACCTGGCCCAGCGTCGTGCGCCGGCCGAGCACGCGCACCGCGCGGTCGTGGGCGAGGACGACGCCGAGGACGTGGCCGAGCACGATGGCCGTCACCTGCACGTTGGCGATGGTGCGCGTGCTCAGGGCGGTGTAGTCGACGGCGCGGCCGTACGTGCCGAACAGGTCGACGCCGTCCATGCCGAACGGGTTGCTGGCGAGGATCCAGGTGGCCTGCCCGTCGAGCAGCAGCAGCGAGAAGTAGTGCGCGACCGCGTACCCCGCCGCGATCGGCACGAGCGAGTGCGCGAACAGCGCCGGCTGCTCGCGCCACCGAGCGCCGGCCAGGACACCGCCGAGGGCGGTCGCGCCGACGTACAGCACCGTCACGACGAGAAGCATGACGACCAGGCCGAGGGTGCCCGGACCGCTGGTCAGGTAGGCGTTCTGGCCGGGACCCTGCGCCCAGTACTGGGTGCGGGACAGACCGTCGAAGCCGGTCGAGCCGAGCAGCACCATGACGACCGCGACGAGGCCGGGGGCGATGGGCACGCCGTCGACGCCGTCCAGCGGCGAGCGCACGACGAGGCGGCCGTCGCTGCGACGGCCGAACGGCGACAGCCGGCCGAGCAGGCCGCTGTACATCTCGAAGGCCTCGCCGCGCGCGAACCAGCCCTCGCCGAACCACAGCCCGGCGACGAGCTGCACCACGCCGTACAGGACGAGGAAGACGCCGACCGTGCGCGGGTCGGCCCGTCCGGGCAGCACCAGCTCGAGCCACACGAAGCACAGCAGCGCGAGCGCCGCCGGCCACAGCCCGAGCGAGGGCAGCCGGTCCGCGGCGGGCGCCGGGCCGGTGAAGCGCTGCAGCAGCCCGTGCAGCGTCCGCAGCGGGTTGACGTACCCCCACACCGGGCCGAGCAGCAGCGAGGCCGGGATGAGGCCGACCCAGAGGGTCACGTAGAGCACGAACGGCGCGAGGTTGTCGTTCGGGCTCAGCGGGCCGAACAGGGCGACGGCCACCACCAGCAGGGTGAGCGCCAGCACGACGACGCGCAGGACGGCACGCACGACCGGCGCGTCGACGACCGACTGCACCGCCGCCGGCAGCGGTCGTCCGGCGTCGTCCCCACGCAGGCGCGGCCGGCGCCAGAGCACCACCAGCGCCAGGAAGCTCACCACCACGGCGAAGCCGGCGCCGTACAGCGCGAGGGCGAGCGGGACGGGCAGGTCGGTGCGCCCGCCCACGCCGTGGGCGAGGACGATCACGAGACCCTCAGCTGGAACAGGACCTTCCCGGACTCGTGCAGCTCGACCTCGAAGACACCCGGGATGGTCGCCGTCAGCGGGACGTCGGCGCTGCCGCCCGCCGGGATGTCGGCCTCCACGTCGTAGCCGTGCACGTGCACCTGCTCGGCGACGTCGCTGGCGATGCGCAGCACGACGGGTTCACCGAGCGGCACCTGCTCGCGGCCGGTCGTGCCGGTGACCGCGCCGCCGGCGTAGCGGACCGAGACCGTGCGGACGGACGGTGTCGGGCTGACGGCGGGGGCGGGCGAG
This sequence comes from uncultured bacterium, assembly GCA_964243385.1. GTDB lineage: Bacteria > Actinomycetota > Actinomycetes > Mycobacteriales > SCTD01 > SCTD01. The sequence goes on from CAXTFU010000350.1 coordinate 4,245, forward strand.
GGTGCCGGGGACGGGGCAGCCGTGGCACTCGGCGCGGCGGACGGCTCGGTCGTCGCCGCGAGGGCCGGCGGCGACGCCTGCTCCGCCGTGCCCGCCTCCTCCTGCGAGCCGGCCGCGCAGCCGCTCAGCAGCAACGCGCTCAGCAGGACGACGGCAGCGTGACGGGACTCCACGCCCGGGCACGCTAGCCGTCCGCCAGGACGTCCGGCCTGCCGAGCGGGCAGACTGGGCGGGTGGACGACATCGACG
>CAXTFU010000351.1:0-4409 GCA_964243385.1 uncultured bacterium
TAGTGCATGTGGCTGTCGACCACGAAGTACTGCTCGCCGTCCTTCTCGTACACGGGATCTCCCTCGGTCGTGCGGTCCGGGTGCCTGGTGTCGTCAGCAGGGTCTGGGCGCCGCCGGCAGGGACAGGGCCGGCCGGCGCGTGCGTTGGTCGGGCGTCAGCCCTTCAGGGGGAGGTCCCAGCCGAGGTGCGCAGCGGCGTCCTCGGGGCTCGCGAACATGATCGTCCGGTCGTCCTCGTGGACCATCTTCCCGTAGTGGGTGGACATGTTCTCCTCGAACTGCGCCGCGTCGAACCAGTCCTCCTCCTCGCCGAGCGCCTCGGAGATGTCGGCGTAGACGAAGTCCATGCGGCGGACGGCGTCCACGCGGATCATGGACGGCAGCGGGGTGATGGTGACGCCGTCCTGCTCCTGCATGACCTTCGCCATGACGACGCCGACCTGGTTGTTCATGAGCGTCACGCCGCACTTGCCGGACGCGGTGCTGTCGGTGGAGAACGGGCTGGTGGGGACGGGGCTCGTGGTGGTCACAGGGCCAGCTCCTTCGGGGTCTCGAGGCCGAGGTCGCCGAGGATGTCGGTGAACCGGCTCTTGCAGCGGTCCAGGCCGTCCTCGAAGCGCGGGGGCTTGGCGTCCGGCTGCGACCACATCGGCGACATCGCCCGCGCGGCCTCGAGGCAGCGGGGCACCCAGAGCGCCAGCCAGCCGTGCATCGTCGCCCGGTTGTGGTCGGCGAACTCCTTGTCGTTCGTGAGCAGCTCGAACATGGCGGTCGTCCACCGCAGGTCGCGGGTCGCGTAGTCCTGCTCGCCGGCCCCCATCACCGTCGGCGTCACGAAGTCGCCGTTGCGGGGCGCGGCCTGCTGCACCAGCTGGCTGCGGAACAGCTCACCGATCAACGGCTCGAACACGACGTTCACCGCGAACACCGCCTCGGCCCAGTCGTCGACGCAGGTGAGCTGCTCGGCGACGCGGCGCACGCCCTGCCACGCCGGGTCGGTGTTCCACGCCTCGAGGTGCGCTCCGCCGTCGAAGCCCTCGACCTCCTCGGTCAGCGTGAGGTTGTAGAGCGCCAGGTCCTGGGCGGTGCGGATGCGGTGCATGCTGTTCACCGCCAGCGCGGTGTTGTGCATGTTGGTCGGGCCCCGGCGGTTGGCGTTGGCGAACACGTAGAGCCCGAGGCCGTGCTCGACGTGCATCCAGGCGCCGACGTTGCTCTCCACGAACGACACCCAGTTGCGGTTCCACTGCTCGAAGGCCCGCGTCTGCCGGGCGGCGTCGACGTTCGCGGTGATCTGGCGGACGACGTTGGAGTTGTACTTGTAGAACGTGAGCTCCCACTCCTCGTTGGGGTCGCGGAACTCGTGCCAGCCGTGGGCCGGCCAGTCGTAGCCCTTGCCGCCCGAGCCGGGGAAGCGCTCGGGCACCGGCCGGTCCGAGCCCCAGGCCTTGAGCGCGGTCCACTCGAGCGGGTAGCCGCCGCGACCGTCGGCGAAGCCGTAGATCCCGCCCTGCGCGAGGTAGTGCCGCGGGTCGGGCTGCACCTCGACCGTCACGTCCTCGTAGTGCGTCTGCTTGCGCTTCTGCGGGACGAAGTAGCTGTAGCTGCGCGCGGTCGAGTCGGGGAACGTCCGGGCTCCCGCTTCGGCGTCCGTGAACTCGGGCTTGGGCAGGCTCCGCTCGGTGCTCGCCTGTTCGACGGTCGTCATGTGGACGCCCTTCCTGTGGCTGGGGTGGTCTCGGACTCGCCTGTGGTCGTGAACTTGTCGTAGAAGATCCGGCCCTCGGGGGCGCCGAGGTCGGTGAGGACGGTGATCGCGGCCTCCACCATCGGCGGTGGCCCGCACACGTACGCGTCGGTGCGGCGCAGGTCGCTCTCGTGCTTGCGGACGACGTCGGTGACGAAGCCGACCTCCCCGTCCCACGGCTCGCCCGCGACCGGTTCGGACAGCGCCGGCACGTACCGGAAGCCCGGCAGCACCTCGGCGAGGGCCTGCAGCTCGGCCTCGAAGCAGAGGTCGCGCCGGCTGCGCGCGCCGTAGTAGAAGGTCGCCTTGCGGGTCGGGTCGCGCTCGGCGAGCGAGCGCAGCACCGACAGGATCGGCGCCATCCCGGCGCCGCCCCCGACGAACACCAGCTCGGCCGGGCTGTCGCGCAGGGTGAAGACGCCGAAGGGCCCGGTCACCGGGACCTCGTCGCCGACCTGCAGCTGGTGCTCGAGGTACCCGGAGAACAGGCCACCGGGATAGCACTTGATGACGAACTCCAGCTGCCCGCTGTCCTTGGCCGAGACGTTGGCCATCGAGAACGAGCGGGTCGCCTCCGACCCGGCCATGCCCAGGTCGACGTACTGACCCGGGAAGAAGCGGAACTCCTCGCTCCCGGGCACCGACAGCACGAGGTGCCGGATGTCGTGGGTGACCGGCTCGTTCGAGACCACCGTCGCGACGGTGCTCTGGATCGGCAGCCCGGAGCGGATCATCTCCTCGTCGTAGTTGAGGAGCTCGATCGTCACGTCCTCGTAGACGTGGGCGCGGCACAGCAGCGTGAACCCCTCGTCCTTCTCGCTGTCGGGGAGGGCGAAGGTCGAGTAGCTGTCGTGCTCGACGTCCTCGCCCTCGAGCAGGAAGGACTTGCAGGACGCGCACTGGCCCTCCTTGCAGCCGTGCATGAGCATGATCCCCTGCTCGGCGGCTGCGCGCAGGACGGTCTGCTCCTCGTCCACCTCGATCTCGATGCCGACGGGCTCGAACCGCACGGTGTGCTTGTCCGCCATGGCTCCTCGCCGCTCCGGTGGGGGTCGGGCCGTCCGCGGCGCAGGGCGGTCGGGTGGTGCCGGTGCAGGTGCAGGGCAGGTGCAGGGCAGGTGCGGTGGGCGAGGAGAGCCCGGGTCGCGCCGCGGGCTCTCCTCGCCAGCTCCGCGCTCCGGCGCGGTCCGGTCAGCTCCGGACGGGAGCCTTGCCGGCCGGGCCGTGCGCGTTGTAGTCCACCTGGAACGCCTGCTGCTCGTCCTTGGTCATCTCGTTGAGCAGGACGTTCGGGCTCTGCAGCGGCGGGCACCGGCGCAGGTGGTCCAGCGTCCACATCTTCTTCGGGTCCAGGTCGAGGTGCGGCTGCGCGACGAGCGTCTTGCCGTCGTCGCGGACGTAGCCCATGTCGGTGACGACGTCGGCCCAGTTCCAGCCGTGGTACAGCGTCTCCCACTCCCGCTTGCCGACGAGCCGGCCCATGCTCGGGGTCTCCCGCTCGCCGTAGGTCGGGCGGAACGCGACGGTGTCGGTCCAGCGGCAGGCCTGGTGGCAGTAGGTCCGCATCTGGCCGTCGACCTCGGCCATGACCATGTCCTCACGGACCAGGCACGGCACCATGCACGTCCAGCAGCGGTGCGGGTAGGCGTAGTCGACGTCCTCGAAGACGATCGGGTTGTGCCCGTTCGGCATCGACAGCCGGTTGTAGTTCTCCCACCACGCGCCGTACTTGGCGTACCAGCCGGGGTACTTGTACTCGAACCACTCGAAGTCCGCGTCGGTCATCGGGTCCATGCTCCAGTAGTTGGCGACCCAGCCGGTGCAGAAGAACTGGGCGACCTCGTGCACGTAGCCCTTGTTCCAGATCTGGTTCCAGGACTCCTCGATGAGGTCGTGCGGGATGACCAGGCCGTACTTCTCGAGCGGGACGAGGTAGCTGCGGTAGTAGTCGTCGTAGATCCAGCGCCGCCACATCTCGGCGTAGCTCTCGCGGTCCTTGCGGCGGTCCTTCGTGCCGTACTCGATGAAGGTGCCGATCGCCGCGTCGACGACGCGGTGGTTGTTCCACCAGGCGTAGCGCAGGTCGCGCTCGAGCAGCTCGTGGTTGCCCTCGTCGGCCAGCGCCATGAGCAGCGTGGCGTAGCCGTTGCTGATGTGCCGCGACTCGTCCGACTGCACCGAGTGGAACACCGTGGGCAGCAGGTAGTCGCCGTTCGCGGCTGCCTCGGCCGGCATCGCCACGAACAGGGTGTTCGTGAACGCCGTCTCGGCCACGATCGTGAGGTAGATGCTCGCGGCCGTGATGGCGTCGCCGGTGATGAAGCCCTCGGCGAACTGCCGGCCGATCGTGCCGCAGTAGTCGTTCTGGAAGTTCTTGAGGCTGCTGTTGAAGCCGGCCGGGTCGATGTAGTTGTTCATGTACAGGCGCTTGAGGTTCTGCTGGATCGTCGAGTGCCGGACCTCGTCGATCATCTGGATCGCCTGGCCGTTGTGCAGCTCCGGGTTCGGCACGTTGTGGAACAGCAGCGGCATCGCCCGGGCCGCCGAGATCTCCGGCAACGGGATGATGGACAGGAACAGCTTCTGCCACTCGAGCCAGCGCGGCTGCACCTGGCGGAACATGTTGCCGCGGATGGCACCGTCCGCCGCGCCGGAGACGCGG
>CAXTFU010000352.1:0-4401 GCA_964243385.1 uncultured bacterium
CCGCTGGGAGCTCGGCCAGCCCTGGACCTACCGCGCCGAGCTGCCGCTGCGCCGCGCCGACGACGCCTGGCGGCCGGTGCTCGCCCCGTCCGTCGTGCACCCCGACCTCGTCGACGGACAGGTCCTGCGGTCGCGCGCCGAGCAGGCGCCCCGCGCGTCGATCACCGACCGCACCGGCGCACCGCTCGTCACCGACCGGCCGGTGGTCGTCGTCGGGCTGCAGCCGTCCCGCACTCCCGACCTGACGGGCACCGTCGCGCAGGTGGCGGAGCTGACCGACGTCGACGCCGCCGCGCTCGAGCGCCGGGCGACGGAGGCCTCGCCGGACGCGTTCGTCGAGGTCGTGGTGCTGCGGCGCGAGGCCTACGACGCCGTCCGCGACCGGCTGCGCCCCGTGCCCGGCGTCGTGCTGCGGGAGGAGACCCGGCAGCTCGCGCCGACGGCGGCCTTCGCCCGGGCGCTGCTCGGCCGGGTCGGCCCGGCCACGGCCGAGGCCGTCGACGCGAGCGGTGGACGCGTGCGCGCCGACCAGGTGGTGGGCCTGTCCGGCCTGCAGGAGCGGTTCGACCGCGAGCTCGGCGGCACCGCCGGGCTGGTGGTCGAGGCGGTCGGGCCGGACGACGCCGCGTCCGTCCTGCACGAGGTCGCGCCGGTGGCCGGCACGCCGGTGCAGCTCACGCTCGACCCCGAGGTGCAGCGCGCCGCCGACGCCGCGCTCGACGGGGCGCCGCCCGACCGGGCCGCAGCGCTCGTCGTCGTGCAGCCGAGCACCGGCGACGTCCTCGCCGTCGCCAACGACGGCCCGGACGGCCCGGGCAGCGACCGCGCCCTGACCGGCCGCTACCCGCCGGGCTCGACGTTCAAGATCGCGTCCGCGCTGGCGCTGCTGCGGAGCGGGCTCCGGCCGGACGACGTCGTGCCGTGCCCGGCGAGCGTCACCGTCGCCGGCAAGCGGTTCGTGAACGCCGAGGCCGAGGTGCTCGGCGACCAGCCGTTCGGCACCGACTTCGCGCACTCGTGCAACACCGCCTTCGTGGGCAGCGCCGACCGGGTCAGCTCGGCGCAGCTGCAGGACGCCGCGCGCGACCTCGGCTACGGCCCGGCCGACCTCGGGATCGGCGCGGCGGCGCTCGAGGTGGCCGCCGACGTGCCGACGACCACGGACGCCGTCGAGCACGCCGCCCAGATGATCGGGCAGGGCAAGGTGCTCGCCAGCCCGCTCGCCGTGGCGGTGAGCGCGGCGACCGTCGCGGACGGACGCCTGCGCCCGCCGCGGCTGCTGGCCGGCGCGCCGGCGCCCGCCCCCGGACCCGTGCTGCCGGAGGCCGAGGCGCTGCGGGCGCTCACCCGGGCGGTCGTGACCGAGGGGACCGGCACCGCCCTGCGCGACCTGCCGGGCGAGCCCCGCGGCAAGACCGGCACCGCCGAGTTCGGGACGCAGGTGCCGCCGCAGACGCACGCCTGGTTCGCCGGCTCGTCGGGCGACCTCGCCTTCGCCGTGCTCGTCGAGGACAGCGGCTTCGGCGGGGCCGTGGCCGCACCGCTGGCCGCCGACCTGCTGCGCCGCCTGGCCCCCTGACCCCCTGACCCCCTGACCGCCTGACACCCTGACCGCCTGACCCGGCTCAGTCGCCGCCGGGGAGGTCGGCCAGCGCGTCGACCGAGGTGACGCCGTCGGTCGCCGTGAAGCGCCGGGCGACGATCCGTCGCGGCTTGGCCATGACGAGCACGTCGCGGTAGATCACGATCGCGCCCGAGCCCTCGACGCCGGTGTCGTCCCCCTCGACCTGCTCGGTGCGGCCGTCGAGGCGGGTGATGCGGTACACGGGCATGGGTCGTCCCTCTCGTAGGAGCTCGACCCTCTTGCGGAGACCGTATCGAACGCGTGTTCGACGCTGTCAAGCGGCTCCGGCGTGTCGTGTCAGCGCGCGGGGCGCAGGCCGGCCAGGCAGAGCTCGAGGTGGCGGCGCCAGTCGAGGTCGGCCGGGCGGGCGGAGGCCTCCCGGACGCCGCGCGCGCCGATGAGGATGCCGATGAGGTCGCTCACGGTGACGTCGTCGCGGCAGGCGCCCGACTGCACGGCCTGCTCGAGCAGCAGGCGCATCTGCTCGTGCAGCTGGGCGCGGTGCGGCTCGACGGCCGGCGCGCTCCACAGGCGCAGCGCGCAGCCCCGCGAGGTCGCCTGGACCTCGCCCACCGTGCGCAGGTAGGACGCGAGCCCCTCGCCGTCCGGCAGCGCGAGGGCCCGCTCGGCCTCGGTCGCGTAGGTGGCGAGCAGGTCGACGAGCAGGGCCTCGAGCAGCGCCTCGCGCGAGGGGAAGCGGCGGTAGACGGTGCCCACGCCGACGCCCGCACGGCGGGCCACGTCGTCGAGGCCGGCCCCGAGCCCCTGCTCGTCGAACACCTCCGCGGCCGCGGCGAGCACCCGCGCCCGGTTCTCGGCGGCGTCGCGGCGCAGCGGTCGGGCGCTGCCGAGCGACGTCACGGTCGCGACCACGTCAGCCCGCCCGTCGTGTGGGAGCGCCCGCGGCGACGGGCGCCGCCGTGTCGCTGACGAGCGTGCCGCCGGCGACGACCGCCAGCTCGGGGTGGCGCACCTCGCCGGGCAGGTCGAGCGGCTCGGGGCGGCGCGGCGCGGGGACGAGCACGGCGACGATGGTGGCGGCGAGCGCCGTGCAGGCCAGGATGCCGAAGCCGTGCGCGTAGCCGGCCTCGACGGGCAGCTCGTCGGCCCGCGCGCCGGCGGTGACGACGCTGCCGAGCACGGCGCCGCCGAGCGCACCGCCGATGGTGCGGATGTTGGCGTTCATGCCGCTCGCCACGCCGGTCTGCGAGGCGGGCACCGACTCGACGACGAGGTTCGACATGGCCGCGAACGCCAGGCCGAAGGCCAGCCCGAGCACGACCGAGGCCGCGAGCACCTGCCACAGCCGGTCGTGCAGGAGCGTGAGCGACAGCAGCGCCGCGGCGTTCAGGCCGGCGCCGAGCACGAGGACGCGCTTGGAGCCGTGCCGCGCGGCGAGGCGCCCGGAGGCGATGCCGGACAGGAACGTCGCCGCCGACTGCGGCAGCAGCAGCAGGCCGGACAGCGTCACGGACGCCGCGAAGCCGTAGCCGGCGACGGCCGGCGTCTGCAGGAACTGGGGGAGGAAGGCGAACAGCGAGTACATCCCGACGCCGAACAGCAGCGACACGAGGTTGGTCGTCCAGACGACCGGCAGGCGCATCATCCGCATGTCGATGAGCGGGGAGTCGCTGCGCCACTCGGTGCGCACCCACAGCACGAGCAGCAGCGCGGCGGCGACGAACAGGCCGACGACGAGCGGCGAGGACCAGCCCCACACGCGCCCCTGGCTGACGGGCAGGAGCAGGCAGACCAGCCAGGACGACAGCAGCAGCGCCGCCCGGACGTTGATGCGCCCGGGCGTGCGCACGGGCGACCCCGGGACGACGACGGCGGCGGCCACCGCGGCGGCGGTCGTCATGATCATGGGCAGCCAGAACAGCCAGTGGTAGCTGAGCGCGTCGACCACGGGCCCGGCCAGCACGAGGCCGAGGCCGCCGCCGACGGCGAGCAGGGCCGACGCGGTGCCGATGGCGCCGGCGACCTTCTCGTGGGGGAACTCGTCGCGCACGATACCGAAGGTCAGCGGCAGCACGCCGCCGCCCGCGCCCTGGATGACGCGGGCGAGCACGAGCACCTCGATGCTCGGGGCGAGCGCCGCGACGAGCGAGCCGACGGCCAGGGCGGCGAGGGTGACGACGAGCATCTTCTCCTTGCCGACCTTGTCGCCGATGCGGCCGATGATCGGCGTGCACACCGAGGCCGACAGCAGGTACGCCGTCAGCACCCACGTGACGGTCCGCTGGTCGGTGCCCAGCGCCGCCTGGATGGTCGGCAGGACCGGGTTGACCATCGACTGCAGCAGCGAGAACGACGACACGCCCGCGCACAGCACCAGGAAGGTGATCCGGTAGTCGGTCGTGCGTCCAGCGCGTGCCACGTGTGCTCCGTCGTCTCGGGGTGGCTGCCAGGCTACCCCGTAAGCGGAGGGATCTGTCCGCCTGTGGGCGGCGTCACGAGGGTGGCTCGTCGGCCCGCTCGGCCGCGCGCTCGAGCCGCTCGCGGTACGCCGCCCACCAGCTCGCGTCCTCGTCCGGCAGGTTGTCGTTGCCCGCCCGCAGCCCGGCCGCGCCGTCGACCAGCTCGCGGACGACGTCGGCGTGGCCGGCGTGCCGGTGCGTCTCGGCGACGAGGTGGACGAGGACCTGCAGCAGGGTCACCTCGCGGCGCTCCGGCGGCCACCACGGGACGCGCCCGACGGCGTCGAGGTCGAGCGCCGCGAGCGTCGCGTCGCCGTGCTGCCACGCGGTGCGGTACAGCTCGACGACCTGCTCGCG
>CAXTFU010000353.1:0-4032 GCA_964243385.1 uncultured bacterium
GACGGGGACCCGGGCGGGCACGGGGGGGCCGACGCCCGGGCGGCGGCCGCCGAGACCGGGCTGGACGTGCCGGACGTGGCCGGCCTCCCGGGCGGCGTCCGCGGCGAGCCGCAGGTGCAGGTCGGCGGCCAGGCCGCCGCCACGTTCACCTTCTCGGCCGACCGCGCGGCGCGGGCCGCCGAGCAGGCGGGGGAGGCGCTGCCCGCCGTCCCGCCGGGGCTCGACGGCAGCCGGGTGCGGCTCGTCGCCGGCCCCGGGGTCGCCCAGGTGTGGGCGTCGTCGGCCGGCGCGCCCGCGCTGCTCGTCGGCCGCGCGGTGGCGCCGTCCGCGTCGTCCTCGGGCGTCCGGTACGAGGTCGTGCGCGACTACCTGCTGTCGCTGCCCGGCCTGCCGGACGACGTCGCGGCCCAGCTGCGCACCTTCGCCGCGGACGGCTCCACCCTGCCGCTGCCCGTGCCCGCCGACGAGGTCACCACGACGTCCGCAGACGTCGACGGGGCGCCGGCCACCGTGCTGGCGACCCGCGACCGGACGCTCGCGGCGGTCGTGTGGGTGGACGACGGCCTGGTCACCGTCGTCGCGGGCTCGCTCGACACCGACGAGGTCCTGGCGGTCGCGCGGGACCTCGGGTGACGGCGGGGACCACCGTCGGCGGGGACGCGGCCCGGCGGGAGGCGGCGCAGCTCGTGGCCGACCTCCCGCCCGGACCGGCCGTCTGGTGCTCCGGCCTGCGCAAGCGCTACGGCCGGCAGGTCGCCGTCCACGACGTCTCGCTCGAGGTCGGACGGGGCCAGGTCGTCGGGCTGCTCGGGCCGAACGGCGCCGGCAAGACGTCGGTCATCAAGATGCTGCTCGGGCTCGTCCACCCGGACGCCGGCGAGGTCCTGCTGCTCGGCCGGCCCGCGAGCGAGCCGGCCGCCCGCACCCGCGTCGGGTACCTGCCCGAGCTGTTCCGCTACCAGCCCTGGCTGACGCCGGTCGAGGTGCTGGCCCTGCACGTGCGGCTGTCCGGGCTCGACGTGCCGGTCCAGGACCGCCGCGCCTGCCTCGGGCTGGTCGGTCTTGCCGACCGCGCCGACGACCGGCTCGGCGGCTTCTCCAAGGGCATGCAGCAGCGGCTCGGCCTCGCCGTCGCCCTCGTCGCCCGGCCCGAGCTGGTCGTGCTCGACGAGCCGACCAGCGCCCTGGACCCGCTCGGTCGGGCGGACGTGCGCGACCTCGTGCTCGAGCTGCGGTCGCGTGGCGTCGCCGTGCTGCTCAACTCGCACCTCATCGGGGAGGTCGAGCGAGTCTGCGACCGGGTGGTCATCCTCGACCGCGGACGGGTCGCCGCCTCCGGCACCCTCGCGGCGCTGCTGGGGCAGCGCGAGCTCCGGCTGCAGCTCAGCGGGGTCTCGCCGCAGGCCGCGGCGCGGCTCGCGGCGACCGGGCCGACCGAGCGGGAGGGCGACTGGTTCACCGTCGCGCTCACCGCGCAGGACGAGCGGACGGCGGTGCCCGACCTCGTGCGCGACCTCGCCGCGCTCGGCGTGCGGGTGCACGCCGTCGAGCCGGGGCGGATCAGCCTGGAGGAGCGGCTGCTCGGCATCCTGCGCGACGGTGCCGCCGACCGTGACGCCGCCGACCGTGACGCCGCCGGCCGTGAGGCCGCAGTCCGTGACGCCGGCGACCGTGACGCTGCCGGGGGGCACCGGTGAGCACGGTCCTCACCGTCGCCGGGCTCACCCTGCGCGAGGCCTACCGCCGTCGGGTCCTGCTCGCGCTCGGCGTGCTGACGCTCGTCCTGCTCGCGCTCAGCAGCTGGGGGTTCTCCCGGTTGGCGGCCGAGTCGGGCGGCAGCGCGCTCACCAGCGGCGAGACGCGCCTGACGGCGTCCATCGTGCTGAACCTGGTCATGTTCGGTTACAGCCTCATCGCGGCACTGGGCACGGCGTTCCTCGCCGGTCCGACGCTGGCGGGCGAGACCGAGTCCGGCATCGCCCTGTCGCTGCTGGCCCGGCCGGTGCGCCGCTCGGCGTTCCTGCTCGGCAAGTGGCTGGGGCTCGCGGCGTTCGGCAGCGGCTTCGTCGTGCTCGCCGGCCTGGCGCAGATCCTGGTCGTGCGTGCGACGGTCGACTACTGGCCGCCCGAACCGGCGACGGCCCTCGGGCTGCTCGCCGCGCAGACGACGGTGCTGCTCACCCTCGCCGTGCTGCTGTCGACGGCCATCTCGCCGATGGCCTCCGGGGTCGTCGCGGTCGGCCTGTTCTGCACCACGTGGGTCGCGGGCGTCGTCGGCGGCCTCGGCGCGTCGCTCGGCAACGACGCGGTCGAGCGGGTCGGCACGGTCTCGCGCATGCTGCTGCCCACCGACGGGCTCTGGCGCGGGGCGATGCACGCCTTCCAGGACCCGTCGGCGCTGCTGCAGTTCGGCAACGAGGACGGCCAGGCGTTCCCGTTCCTCAGCGTCGCGCCGCTGACCGGCGGCTACCTCGTGTGGGCCGCGGTGTGGGTGGCGATGGTGTGGGGGCTCGCCGCGGCGTCGTTCGTGCGCAAGGACTTCTGAGCGGTCTGCCAGGTTCTCCTCGACCGGACGGGGAGGGCGGCGGTGCACCCGAGCGCGCAGCACGTGGCCGGGGCGCTGCAGCGCGCCGGCGTGCACGGCCAGGTGCGCGAGCTCGAGGCGTCGGCGCGCACCGCCGCGGAGGCGGCCGCGGCGCTCGGCTGCGACGTCGGCAGCGAGGTGCAGGCGCCGGACCTGTCCCGCCTCGGTCGCCGACCCGGAGGTCCACGACCGGGCCGTCGAGGAGGACGGAGGGGGTGGCTTCGGCGGGGGCGTCCGGTGATCGGCCGCGTCACCGTGCGAGCTGGCGACCGTGTCGCAGGGCGAACCTCGGGTCTGCCCGTCGATCGAGGAGCGCCGGAGCCGGGCCTCCACCCGCCGGTGGCTGTTGGCGCGAGCCGCTTCGCCGTTCATGGCACGGATGCCGGCGGCGTCTGGTGGCCCGTCCACAGGAGGAGGAGTCCCTTGTCGTTCGAACGTGTGTTCGATAGTATGAGGCATGGCCAAGGCGGCGGACGTGCGAGCCCTCGGGGACGACTGTCCGTGGGAGCGCGAGGACTTCCGCGCTGACCTGGCGCTGCTGGCCGACGGTGCGGCGGCTGCGTCGAAGCAGTACGCCGCCGACGTGCGCGTGCTTGCGCGGCTGACGGCGCAGGTCCCGCGCTGCCTCGCCGATGACACCGGTGCGACGCCGTGGACGTCGTTCCGGCGTGAGGTCGCGGTTGCCCGTCGTTGCACCGACCGGGCTGCCGCTGCGGACATCCGGGCGGCGGTGCGCCTGACGACGGTCCTGCCGCGCAGCATGGAGCTGCTCGAAGCCGGGGTGATGACGGTGTCTCGGGTCAAGGCGATCGTGACTGAGCTCGAGCCGCACGACGACCGCATCGCCACCGCGGTCGACGCTGAGCTCGCCGACCACCTGGCGACGCTGCACGCCCGGCGGATCGCGCAGGAGGTCCGCCGGGCCGTGCTGCGTCTGGACCCGGACGCCGCCTCCCAGCGCGCCGCGGTCAAGAACGCCTCCCGGGGCGTCGCCCTGACCCCGGACGTCGATGACCAGGCCAGTGTTGTGCTGTTCGGCCCGGCCGTGCCGTTGGTCCGCTGGTTCGGCACCCTTGACAGCCGGGCCCGCGGGCTCAAGCAGGGCGGCGACCCGCGCACCCTCGACGCGCTGCGGTTCGACCTCGCCGCCAGCACCTACCCGTGCGTCACCCACGCCCCCGCCGACCCGACGCAACCCGTCCCGACGCAGCGCGCTGCCGGAGGGACCGCCGCCACCGGCAACGCGGACCAGGACCAGCCGGCGGGGGCGGGCGACGCCACTGCGACGCAGGACGGGCTCGGTCAGGCTGGCCTGCGGGTGGCCTTCGTCGAAGCAGCATCCACCGACTGCCGCCGCGGCCGACCGGTGCAGGCCAGCCACGATCGTCATCCCCGTCGAAACCGCCCTCGGGCTGAGCAACGAAGCGGGCTGGCTCGACGGCTACGGC
>CAXTFU010000353.1:4042-4358 GCA_964243385.1 uncultured bacterium
TGCTGCTCGTCGACGCCGAGCTCAAGCGCGCCTGCGCCCAGACCGGCACCGGCCAGCTCGTCGATCTCACCGACCGCAGCCTGCGACCACCACCCACACCAGCCGGCATCCGCAACGCCCTCACCGGCATGGTCCTCGGCGACATGAACCTCAGTGATGTTGCGACGCGGGTCGAACCACAGCACGACCCGTCCGAGTCCTTGCGCGCGTTCGTCAACCTCCGCGACCGCGGGGACGACGGACCGACCGGCACCCGCACACCGGCCAGCCGATCCCAGCTCGACCACGACCAGCCATACCCTGACGGACCCACCGC
>CAXTFU010000354.1:0-4357 GCA_964243385.1 uncultured bacterium
GGCCACGACCGCCGCGGCGAGCAGGCCGAGCACGCGCAGCGCCGCCAGCCCTCCCACCCCGGTCAGTCCGCCCAGCGCGTCGGCGGCCCGGAAGGCGGCGACGAGCAGCGGCGGCCGGTCGACCCACAGGTCGCCGTAGAGGAAGCGCCCGTGCGCCCGGGCGGTGCGCGCGACGAGCAGGTAGCCGGCCTCGTCCGGGCGGGCGGGCGCGCCGAGGCTCGGCAGCCGGAGCAGCGCGGCCAGCAGCCCGACGGCCAGGGCGCTGCGCAGCGGTCCCCAGGACGCCGGCGACCACCACCGGGGCGCCGTCGCCGCCGGCTGCTCGTCCGGCGCCGCGCGCCGTCGCGTCAGCGTCGCGCCCGTCAGCACCTGGCCACCTCCCCCTGCGCCCGTGCGAGCGCCGTCGTCCGCCCCACCCTGCTCGGCCAAGGGCCACAAGCGCCAGGACGTTCCCGGCCGGCCGGGCTGCACCGGAGCGCCGGACGCCGGCGGCCGGACGCGGTAGGAAGGCGACCGGGCGTGCGCCGCGCCCGCCCACCTGCCTGGCGGAGGAGCCCCGGTGGACGTCACGGTCACGCACGCGGTCCAGGCCAGGCGCGACGAGGCGTGCGTCGACGGTCGGCCCGCCGCGTCCTCGCGGACGTGACGGCCCGGACATGACGGCCCGGACATGACGGCCCAGGCGTGACGGCCCAGGCGAGCGGGGCTGCTGCCGCGGACGAGCTGGTCTCGCTCGACGAGGCGCGCGGTCGCTGGGTGCTGTTCGCGGCGGTGCTCGGCAGCGGCCTGGCGCTGCTGGACGCGACGGTCGTCAGCGTCGCCCTGCCGCAGATCGGGGCCGACCTCGGCGCGAGCTTCTCCGGGCTGCAGTGGACGGTGAACGGCTACACGCTCACCCTCGCGGCCCTCATCCTGCTCGGCGGCTCGCTCGCCGACCGGTTCGGGCGGCGGCGGGTGTTCGTCATCGGGACGGTCTGGTTCGCCGTCGCCAGCCTGCTGTGCGGACTGGCGCCGGACGTCGAGCTGCTGGTCGCGGCGCGGATGCTGCAGGGCGTCGGCGGTGCGCTGCTCACCCCGGGCAGCCTGGCGCTGATGCAGGCGTCCTTCCGACCGGGTGACCGGGCGCGGGCGATCGGCGCGTGGTCCGGGCTCGGTGGGGTCGCCGGCGCCCTCGGGCCGTTCCTCGGCGGGGCGCTGCTCGAGGTGAGCTGGCGGCTGGTGTTCCTCGTCAACCTGCCCTTCGCCGCGCTCGTCGTGGTCGTGGCGCTGCGGCACGTGCCGGAGTCGTCCGACCGCGAGATGGACCCGCGCCTCGACGTCACCGGTGCGGTCCTCGGCGCCGCAGGGCTCGCCGGGCTGACGTACGCCCTCGTCGGGCTGGGGGACGGGCTCGGGGGCGTCGAGGCCGTCGCGCTGGTGGCCGGGAGCGCCGGGCTCGCCGCCTTCGTGCTCGTCGAGCGCCGCTCGAGCTCGCCGATGCTGCCGGTCGACCTGTTCCGGTCGCGGCAGTTCACGGCGGCCAACCTCGTGACCTTCGCGGTCTACGCGGCGCTCGGCGGCGTGTTCTTCCTGCTGGTGCTGCACCTGCAGGTCGTGGCGGGGTTCTCGCCGCTGCTGGCCGGGACGTCGCTGCTGCCGGTCACCGTCGCGATGGTGCTGCTGTCGTCGCGGGCGGGTGCGCTCGCGCAGCGCATCGGCCCGCGCCTGCCGATGACCGTCGGACCGCTCGTGTGCGCGGGCGGCCTGCTGCTGCTCCTGCGCATCGGGACGGGGGCGTCGTACCCGCTCGACGTGCTGCCCGCCGTCACCGTGCTCGGCCTGGGTCTCGCGCTGACGGTCGCGCCGCTCACCGCGACCGTGCTCGCGGCCGCCTCCGACCGGCACGCCGGCGTCGCGTCGGGCGTGAACAACGCGGTCGCGCGCACGGCGGGACTGCTCGCGGTCGCCGCGCTGCCGGCGCTCGCGGGCCTGTCCGGTGCGGTCTACCAGGACCCGACGGCGTTCGCGGACGGCTTCGCCGTGGCGATGCTCGTCTGCGCCGGCCTGCTCGTGCTCGGCGGCGTCCTGGCGGCGGTCACGATCCGCAGCGCCGAGGTGCAGGTGGCCGCCCGGCCGGAGCGGCAGGTGCACTGCGCCGTCGACGGACCGCCCCTGCACGCCGGCCCCAGCCGGTAGGCCTCAGGCGGGACAGCCGGTAGGCCTCAGGCGGGGCAGCCGGTGAGGCCTCAGGCGGGGCAGCCGGTGAGGCCTCAGGCGGGGCAGCCGGTGAGGCCTCAGGCGGGGGCGTCCGCCATGGCGCTGTCGGCGTAGCACCAGACCCACTGCTCGCCCGGCTCGAAGGACTGCACCACCGGGTGGCCGGTGGCGCGGAAGTGCGCGGTGGCGTGCGTGCGCGGCGAGCTGTCGCAGCAGCCGATGTGCCCGCAGTCGAGGCACTCGCGCAGGTGCACCCAGCGCGAGCCCTCCTGCAGGCAGTCCGAGCAGCCTCGCGCGCTGTCCGGCATGACCGGCGCGCGGTGCGTGGTGAGGTGGACGCAGGTGGTCATGGCAGCCCTCCGGGACGCGGGTCGACCTCGCCACCCAAGCACCGCCGGCGGGCGGTGTCCGTCGTTCAGCGGTGAGACGTCGCCGAGCTTCGTGCCGTGGTCGACGTGCGCACGGCGGAGCTCGACGGGGTCCGCCTCGATCTCCACGGCGATGTCGAACGGCAGCTCGGCCAGGCCGACGGCCGAGTGCGCGCCGCGTCCGGCCTCGCCGAGCACGTCCACGGGTGGAGCCCGGCGCGCAGTCGACCATGCCGAACAGGCGCCGTCCGCTGACGGCGGCGCACGACCGCGCCCGGCAGCGGCGCTCGATGAGCGCGCTCCGCGGGCCCGCCGGTCGTAGGGTCGGCCGATCACCGGGGCGGGCGCTGGGGGGCGAGGGTGCAGGCACGCGCGGCGCTGGTCCTGCGGGCCGTGCTGTGGCGGCGCGCGGGCTCCCTGTCGGTGCTGCTGGCGGCGGCGGTGGCCTTCGCCGGGGCCTGCCTCGGCCCGCTGTGGGCGACCGCGACCGAGGACGCGCTCGGCGCGGCCACCGTGGCGCGGGCCGACGACGCGCAGCGCACGCTGCGCGCCTCCGCGACGGGCAACGTCGGCGGTGGCGCCGAGGCGACGCTCATCCCCGCCTTCGCCGTCGACGCGGTGGTCGCCGCGACGCAGC
Organism: uncultured bacterium; assembly: GCA_964243385.1. Lineage (GTDB taxonomy): Bacteria > Actinomycetota > Actinomycetes > Mycobacteriales > SCTD01 > SCTD01. Next base: position 3,202 of record CAXTFU010000354.1, read on the forward strand.
TGCCGCCGCGCGCCGAGCGGGCGTTCTCGGCCCCCCGCGTCGTGCTCGCCACCTCGACCGGCGTGCCGGTGCGCGCCGGGGAGGTGGAGGCGCTCGCGCCGGTCGTCTGGACCGACGGCGCCTGCGAGCGGCTGCGGCTCGTCGCCGGCCGGTGTCCCCGCACGACGACCGACGTGCTGCTCTCGACCCGCTCCGCCGGGCTGCTGCGGCTGCGGGCCGGGCAGGCGATCGGCGTCCCCGGCTTCGTCACCGAGCCGGAGGCGGCCGGCAGCGGCGACCCGTTCCCGACCCGGTTGCGGGTGAGCGGCCTGTACGTCGCGCCCGTCGACGACCCGCGCTGGGCCGGCACCGGCGCCACCGGCTTCACCCTGCCCGGGCCCGGCGCCCGGGACACGGTCCCGGCCACGCTCGACGCGGTCCTCGCCGAGCGCCCGCTGCTCGACGCGCTCGCCGTGACGCCGGTGCGCGCCGAGAGCGTCCGCGTGCTCGAGACAGGGCGGCGCACCGCCCCCGAGCGCGCGCTGCTCGAGCAGGACCTGCTCGGGTGGCGAGACGCGCTGACGTCCGGATCTGGGCAGCTGCAGGTCGTCGCGCCCGTGCTCGAGCTGCTCGGCGGGCTGCGCGACGACCGCGAGGCGGCCCGGCGGACCGCGTTCGTGCTCGGCCTGCAGCTGCTGGCGCTGTCCTGCGTCGGGCTGGCCGTCGTCGTCGGCAGCGCGGTGCGGGCCCGCTCCGCCGACACGGCCCTCGGGGTGCTGCGCGGCCTGCGCCGGCGCAGCCTGCTGGTGCTGACCCTCGGCGAGCCGCTGCTGCTCGTGCTGCTCGCCGGACCGGTCGGGCTGCTGCTCGGGACCGCCGCGGCGGCGGCCCTCGCCGCGGCGGTGCTGCCCGGCGCCCTCGTCCTGCGCGCCGACGCGGTGCTCGGCTGGTCGCTCGGGGCGACGCTGCTCGGCGCGCTGCTCGCCGTCCTCGTCGGGGCCCGGCGCGTGCTCGTCCGGCCCGTGCTCGCGCAGCTCGGTCCCGACGACGCGGCCGCCGCGTCGACCAGCGGCTGGACGCTCGCGCTGGAGGCGGGGGTCGTGGTGCTCGCGGTCGCGGCCGTCGCGCAGGTGGCCTCGGCCGGCGCCGACGGCGGCGGGCTCGGCCTGCTCGCGCC
>CAXTFU010000355.1:0-4342 GCA_964243385.1 uncultured bacterium
GCGTCACCCCGCGCCGCCGGGCCGGCGGCGCGGTCGGCGGCGCGGTCCTGCTCGGCGCGCTCACCGCGCTGCTGCTCGGCCTGCGCGGCGACGTGCCCGCGGCCTCCCAGCTGCTGCTCTACCTCGCCGCGACGGTCGCCGTCGCGCTCGTCGGCGGGCTGTACCCCGCGCTGGCGGCCGCCGTCGCGTCGACGCTGCTCGTGAACTGGTTCTTCACCCCGCCGTACGGGACGCTCGTCGTCGGCGACACCGAGGACCTGCTGGGCCTCGGCGTGTTCGTCCTCGTGGCGGTCGCCGTCTCGACCGTCGTCGACACGGCGGCGCGGCGCACCCGGCAGGCGGCGCGCCTGCAGGCCGAGGCCGAGACGCTCGCCACGCTGTCCGGTGACGTCCTGCGCGGCGAGCGGACGCTGCCGGCGCTGCTCGCCCGGGCCCGCGAGCTGTTCGGGCTGGAGGAGGTCCGCCTGTTCGAGACCGTCGACGGGCAGGAGGTGCTCGTCGGCACCGCCGGCCCACCCGGGGACGACGGCACCCTCACCGAGGTGCCCGTCGCCGCCGGGGTCCGCCTCGTCCTGCGCGGCCGCCCGGTGCCGTCGCACGAGCTGCGCGTGCTCGGCGCCTTCGCCGCGCAGGCCGCCGTCTCGCTCGAGCGCGGACGGCTCGCGGCCCAGGCCGAGGCGGCCGCCGAGCTCGGCCAGATCGACCGGATGCGGACCTCGCTGCTGGCGGCCGTCGGCCACGACCTGCGGACGCCGCTGGCCGCGGCCAAGGCGAGCATCGGCTCGCTGCGCGCGGACGACGTCCAGTGGAGCGCGCACGACCGGTCCGAGCTGCTGGCGACCGCCGAGGAGTCGCTCGACCAGCTCGACGACGTCGTCAGCAGCCTGCTGGACATGAGCCGGCTGCAGGCCGGGGCGCTCGCCGTGCACCTGCAGCCGGTCGGCGTCGAGGAGCTGCTGCCCTCCCGCGCCCTGCACGCGCTCGGCCCGCGGCTCGTCCTGGAGGTCCCGGACGACCTGCCCGAGGTGGTCGCCGACCCGGCCCTGCTGCAGCGGGTGCTGGAGAACCTGCTGCACAACGCCGCCCGGCACGGACCGGCCGGGCACGCCGTGCGCCTGTCGGCGAGCGCCCACGGCGACGTCGTCGAGCTGCGCGTCGTCGACCGCGGACCCGGCGTCGCCGACGCCGCCAAGGACCGCATCTTCGCGCCGTTCCAGCGCCTGGACGACCGGTCGACCGCGACCACCGGCGCCGGCGTCGGCCTCGGCCTGGCCGTCGCGCGGGGCTTCGTCGAGGCCGTCGGCGGGACCCTCGTGCCCGAGGACACCCCGGGCGGCGGCCTGACGATGACCGTGTCCCTGCCCGCGTCCACGCCGGGGTCCGAGCCCGGCGTCCGCCGGTGACCAAGGTCCTGCTCGTCGACGACGAGCCGCAGCTGCTGCGCGCCCTGAGCATCAACCTGCGGGCGCGCTCGTACGAGGTCGTCACCGCGGCGACCGGTGCGCAGGCGCTCGCCGCGGCGGCCAGCGAGCACCCGGACGTCATCGTCCTCGACCTCGGGCTGCCGGACATGGACGGCATGGACGTCCTGCACGGCCTGCAGGGCTGGTCGAACGCCGCGGTCCTCGTGCTGTCCGCGCGGCGGGACACCCGCGACAAGGTGGCGGCCCTCGACGCCGGCGCGGTCGACCACCTCGCCAAGCCCTTCGCCATGGACGAGCTGCTCGCCCGGCTGCGCGCCGCCGCGCGGCGCGCAGCCGACGCCCGCAGCGATCCGCCGACGGTCGAACTCGCCGCGTTCAGCGTCGACCTCGCCCGCAGCCGGGTGACCCGCGACGGCGCGGTCGTGCACCTCACCCCCACCGAGTGGCGGCTGCTGGAGGTGCTCGCCCGCAACGTCGGGCGGCTCGTCGGGCAGCGCCAGCTGCTGCACGAGGTGTGGGGGCCCGCGTACGGCACCGAGACGAACTACCTGCGCATCTACCTGTCGCGGCTGCGCCGCAAGCTCGAGCCCGAGCCGTCGTCACCGCGGCACCTCGTCACCGAGCCCGGGCTGGGGGTGCGCCTGGACCCCTGAGCGGGCCGGAAGTCGGGACGCCGGCGCTGTCGATCCGCGGGGGGCTCGCGTGTCGGAGGTACGAGGGCCCAGGATGCGGGCCACCGACCGAGGGAGCCAGCCACATGTCCCAGTACCTGATCCTGATCTACGAGGACGAGGCGTCGTACGACGCCGCACCGCCCGAGGTGATGGGCGAGGTGATGGCGGAGCACGAGGCGTTCTCCGCCGGTGTCGAGGCGCTCGGCGCGCGGCTGCTCGGCGGCGAGGCGCTGCAGCCGACGACGACGGCGACGAGCGTCCGCGGCGGCGAGGTGACCGACGGGCCGTTCGTCGAGACCAAGGAGGTGCTCGGCGGCTACTACGTCGTCGACGCGCCGGACCTGGACACCGCGCTCGCCGTCGCCCGGACCGTGCCGGCCCGCTTCGGCGGCGTCGAGGTGCGGCCCGTCATGACGTTCGGCTGACGTCGCCGCGAGATGACCGCCCCGGACGGCCCGGCTGCCGAGACGCCTGCCGCTGTCGAGCCGGACAGGGCCGCGCCGGACAGGGCCGCGCCGACCGGGGCCGCGCCGGCCGGGGCTGCGCCGACCGGGGCCGCGCCGGCTGCCGTCGAGGCGGCCGTCGTGGACGCGCACCGTCACGAGTGGGCGTTCGTGCTCGCCGCGACGGTGCGCGTCACCCGCGACCTCGACCTGGCCGAGGAGTGCGTGCAGGACGCCTTCGCGGCCGCGCTCACCGACTGGCGCCGGTCCGGTGTGCCCACGCGGCCCGGCGCCTGGCTCACCACGACCGCGAAGCGGCGCGCCCTCAACGTGCTGCGCTCGCAGGGCGTCGAGGCCCGCCACCTGCCGCTGCTCGTCGAGCCGGACCTCCAGCCCGGGCCGGACGAGCTGCTCGACGAGCAGTCTGACGGGCAGTGGGACGGGCAGTCGGCAGGGCGGGGCGCGGCGATCCCGGACGACCGGCTGCGGCTCGTCGTCACCTGCTGCCACCCGGCGCTCGACCGTCCGGCGCAGGTCGCGCTGACGCTGCGGCTGCTCTGCGGGCTGTCGACGGCCGAGGTGGCCCGCGCGTTCCTCGTCCCCGAGCCGACGATGGCGGCCCGGATCACCCGGGCCAAGAAGAAGATCGCCGTCGCGCGGATCCCGTACCGCGTGCCGCCCGCCGCCGAGCTGCCCGAGCGGGTGGGCGCCGTCCTGTCCGTGGTGCACCTGCTGTTCACGACCGGCCACACGACCCCGGTCGGCGACGAGCTGGTGCGCCGCGAGCTGGTCGAGCGCTCGCTGCAGCTGTGCCGTCTGCTGCGGCAGCTGCTGCCCCACGACCCCGCGGTCGCCGGGCTGCTGGCGCTGCTGCTGCTCACCGACGCCCGCCGCGACACCCGCACGACGCCCGACGGGCGGCTGCTGCTGCTCCAGGAGCAGGACCGCGCGCGGTGGGACCGCGCCGAGATCGCCGAGGGCGTGCGGCTGGTCCGCGAGGCGCTGCGCGCCCGTCCGCCGTCGCGGTACGCGCTGCAGGCGGCGATCGCGGCCGTCCACGCCGAGGCACCGCGATGGGAGGACACCGACTGGCGCGAGGTCGTCGCGCTGTACGACGTGCTGGCCGGGCTGTGGCCGTCCCCGGTCGTGTCGCTCAACCGGGCCGTCGCCGTCGGCTTCGCGCACGGGCCGGCGGCGGGCCTGGCCGCCCTCGACGCCCTGTCCGGCGAGCCGCAGCTCGCCGGCTACGGCTACCTGCCGGCGGCCCGGGCCGACCTGCTGCGCCGGCTCGGCCGCCCCGCCGAGGCGCGGCTCGCGTACGGCGAGGCGCTGCTGCTCACCGAGAACGCGGTGGAGCGGGCGTTCCTCGAGGGGCGGCTGGCCGGGCTCGGAGGGTGAGGCGGAGGAGGAGCGCAGCCTCGACGGGCCGGTCCCTACGACAGCAGGCACTCCCCCATGAGGTCCGCCTCCCGGACCTGCTGCACGACCTCCTCCGCGGAAGCGCGCGGCTCGATGCCGCGCTCGCGGAGGCACGCGCGGAAGCGCTCGGTCTGCTCGGCCCGTTCCCGCACCGCCGCGGGCCGGCCCTGCACCGTCGCCGACGTCTGCCACAGCATGTCGGTGAACCCGAACTCGCCCTCGTAGCAGGCCTCGTCCACGCCGCTCTGCACGGCCTCGTCCGGGACGGCGAAGCTGTGCACGCCGCTCGCGAGGACGGGCGGCATGACCTCCATCAGGTACCCGGCGGCGCCCATGCACGCCCGGTAGCGCCCGTAGGCCGCCCGGTAGTCCTGCTCCGTCA
>CAXTFU010000356.1:0-4301 GCA_964243385.1 uncultured bacterium
GGACCGGACCTCGCCCGGCCGCGTCGACGGCGAGCCGCTGCAGCTCGTGCAGGTGCTGCACCGGCGCAGCGACGAGCGGTGGCTCGAGCGCAGCGAGCTCACCACCGACGACCTCGACCGGATGCTCTGGACGCGGCTGCTGGCCGGCGGCGAGCCCGTGCTGACCGGCGAGGTCACCTGCACGTGGACGGCGCACCCGCGCCAGCGGCACCGCGTCCTGCGCGAGCCGTGGGGCGGGCTGAACGCCTACCGCGCCCGCTACGGCGTGCAGGTCCCGCTGCGGCTCCAGAGCACCGTCGGCCACCTGCACGACGAGGTGGCGCACTACGCCCGCTTCCGCGAGCGCCCGGTCGCACCCCGCGCCGCCGACGGGCTCAAGATCCTGCTGGTGGGCGAGCTGGCGCACAACCCCGAGCGCGTCCTCGCGCTCGCCGAGCGCGGCCACGAGCTGCACGGGCTGTGGACCGACACCCCCGTCTGGTTCAACACCGTCGGGCCGCTGCCGTTCGGGCACGTCGCCGAGGTGCCGCGCGAGGGCTGGCGCGAGGCCGTCCGCGCGCTGCAGCCCGACGTCGTCTACGCGCTGCTCAACTGGCAGGCGGTGCCGTTCGCGCAGGAGGTGCTCGACGCCGATCTCGGCGTGCCGTTCGTCTGGCACTTCAAGGAGGGCCCGTGGTTCAGCCGGCAGCACGGGCACTGGCCGCTGCTGGCCGACCTGCACCTGCGCTCGGACGGCGTCGTCTACTCCAGCCCCGAGCTGCGCGACTGGTTCGGCGTCACGCTGCCCGGCACGCGTGGACGGCGGTCGCACGTGCTCGACGGCGACCTGCCCAAGGCCGAGTGGCTGACCGGCGAGCAGTCGCCGCTGCTGTCCGAGTCCGACGGTGACGTGCACACCGTCATCGCCGGCCGGCCCCTCGGCCCGCCGCCGGAGGTGGTGGGTGCCCTGGCCCGCGCCGGTGTCCACGTGCACGTCTACTCCGAGAAGGTGCACGCCCAGAAGCGCGAGTGGGTCGAGGCCTCCCGCCGGGCGGCGCCGGGCCACCTGCACCTGCACGCGAACGTCGACCAGGAGGACTGGGTCCGCGTCTTCTCCCAGTACGACGCCGGATGGCTGCACGACGTCCGCAGCGGCAACGGCGGTGACCTGCACGCCGCGACCTGGGACGACCTGAACTACCCGGCGCGCATGGGCACGCTCGCCGCCGCCGGGGTCCCGATGATCCAGCGCGACAATCACGGATCGGTCGTCGCGACGCAGTCGCTCGTGCGCGAGCGCGACCTCGGCGTCTTCTGGCGCGAGCCGGACGACCTCGTCGCCACCCTCACCGACCGCGAGCGGATGGCGCTGCTGCGCAAGAGCGTCTGGTCGCAGCGCGACCTGTTCACCTTCGACGCGCACGTCGACGACCTCGTGAGGTTCCTGCGGACGGTGGTCGCCGCCGCGCGCTGAGCGGGGCGGCGCGGCGACGCCGCGTGGGGCGGACCACGGGATCGCTCCGCGGCGCGCCCGCCACGGCTGTCACCAGGGCGCCGGTCAGCGCCGTGCAGGTCCTACAGCCCTGCGACCTCGCACTCGCCGAGCGCCCGCAGGCTCACCGGGGCTCGGCAGGACCGGCGGCTCCAGCCGCCGGTCCCGAACTCGTCCTGGGTGCTGTCGACGAGGACCTCCACGCCCCCGCCGGGGAGCGCGCGGTAGTAGGAGGTGACCGGGTCGCCCTCGGTCGTGAAGGCCACGACCCGCAGCTCGGCACCGCGGGCGCCGCGCAGGGCGGCGTCGAGGCACGCCGCTGCCGCGGGCGGCGGGCCTGCGTCGCCTGCCTCTCCCGTCGCGCTGCCGCACGACGGCAGCGCAGCACGGTCCCGGAACGCGGCGGGGTCACGCTCGACGACGACGACGGCGACGACCGCTGCCGTGAGCAGGACGGCGAGGACGGCGCCGAGCGCCCGGCGCGTCCGACCGCTCGCCCCCCGTCCCAGGCTGCCGCTCGGCGGCGGAGCGATCCCTGTCCGCTGCACGGCGTTCCTCGTCTCCGTCGGGTGGCTCGCCCACTGTGACGCAGCCGCGGCCCGCGCGGTCGCCGGACCTCGGTCGCAGCCGGTCACGCCCGCGGACGACGCGGGCTGCCCGTCTGGCGGGCACGGCGCGGCACCTACCAGGGGTCGAGGCCCTCCTGCGACGGCTCCGCCCGGACCGAGGCGAACAGGCCGCCTGCTGCAGAAGCGCCGTGCCGGGCGCCGCGGACAGGTCGGGGCGGCTTCACCGCGTCCTGCACGGCCATCGTCAGGGACAGCTCGGGCTCGCCTGACATGCTCTCCGCCAGGCTCGGGTCACGGGCCCGCCACGCGCTGAGCACGGCCTGCGGGTCGGTCAGCGTCACCCGGAGCCTGACGGTCACGAGGTCCACGTGCTCAGCGTCCCACTGCGGCAGCGACCACGGTCGGGTCACGTCGGGCGGTCGGTGGCGACCGTCGCGAAGCGCTGGGGTCGCAACCCGGCGAGGTCGGCGGCGTCCGCACCGTCGACGAGCTCGTCGGCGACGAGGCGTCCCACTGCGGGTGCGAGCGTGACGCCGGAGTGCATGACGGCCAGGTGGACGCCGGTCGTGCCTGGCAGCGGTCCGACGATCGGCAGCCCATCGGCCGGCACGGGTCGGGCGCCGACCCGGACGCTGAGCAGGCGGACGTCCTGCGCCCCGGCGAAGGCGCGCGTGAGCCGCTCGAGCACCTCGCCGGCAGCCCGCTGCAGGTCGTCCCGACAGGTCGCACCGCCGTACGCCGCGGCGACCCACAGCTGACCGGGCGAGGCCTCCCGGACCTCCTCGAGGTCAGGGCCGCTCACCAGCGTGCGGACCAGGCCCGGCGGGGCGGAGAAGCGCATGAGCAGCGCCGGGGACGGGCTGACCGGCAGGTCGTAGCCCAGCGGGGCACACAGCAGCGGGGCCTCGGCGCCGGCGGCGACCACGACGACGTCCGCCGGCAGGAAGCCGGCCGTGGTCTCTGCGCCGACGACCGCGCCGTGCTCGGCGCGCAGCGCCGTCACTGCCGTCGACACCAGCAGCCGCGCGCCGTGGCCCTGCGCCGCCCTGACCAGCGCGCGGGTCACCGCAGTCGGGTCGACCGCTCCGTCGCCGGCGAGGTGAACGGCCCGCTCCGGCGGCTGTCGCAGGTGCGGCTCGAGCAGGCTGCTGCTGTGCGCATCGAGCAGTCGCTCACCAGGCCCGAGCCGTCGTCCTCCGTCGACCTCCGACGCCGTCCACAGCAGGGACCCACGCCACGCCACCGTCAGGCCGGGCACCTCCTGCTCGAGCCGTCGGTAGTCGTCCAGGACGCGACGCCGCAGCGGCGTGCTCGCGTCGACCGGGTCGGACTCGCGCGGGCCGCCGATCCAGGCGAACGAGTCACCGGTCACGCCCGAGGCCGGGAGCGCCTTGTCGAGCAGCACCACCTTCGCACCTGCTCGGGCCAGCTCGTACGTCACGGCGGCACCCACGATGCCGGCCCCGACGACGACGACCTCGGTGCGGTCCAGCGCGCTCCGGTCGCTCACGGCAGCGTCGCCATGACCAGACAGGCGCCCAGGAGCCTTCCGCACGCGGCGACCAGGGCTCCCGCAGCGATGACCGTGTTCCAGAACCTCAGGCCGTCGGCGGTGATGAACCCGTCGGCGCTCCTGAAGGGCTCGTCCCCGTCCGCCGCGCAAGAGCCGCCGGTGTCCACGTGCCCGACCCTAGGGCGAGCGATCTCGTCCGGTGGTGCGCTGCCCGCACGGATCAGCAGGTCGCCCAGTGCAGGCTGACGCCGGCCGCTGCAGTCAGCCCTTCCCCTCGTGCCCGTCTGACCGTGTGCGGCTCCTGTCCCGGTCACTGGTCTTCGACCTCGTGCTGGCCGTGGTGGCGGCCGCGGGCGTCGCGCTCGCGGACGGCGTCCCCCGCGAGGTGGCTGCGTCCGCACTCCTCATGGCGATCGTCTGGGTCCCATGGGACCTGCTCACCGAGCGCCGCACGAGGCGTGCGCAACCCGCCGACCTGGGACGTCCTCCCGGATCACCGGCCCCCTGCCGGACGCCCTTCGCGGCGCGACCTGTGACGAACCAGGAGGCGACGTCTTCCGGGACGCCGTCGTGAGCCGACTCGGCTGACTGCACGCCGTAGGAGTGGGACCACCACCCGGACGACGACGTCGACGAGCTCGCCCAGCACCCCCGTTCCGTGCCGCGGTGGCAGTGCGCAGCACCTACGCCGGGCGCGCCGACAGCTTCGGCGTGGCACGGTGCACGGCGAGCACGGCGAGCACCATGA
>CAXTFU010000357.1:0-4301 GCA_964243385.1 uncultured bacterium
ATCGCCTGTGCCACCGAGGGTCAGGACCAGGTCGGCGCCCTGCGCCGCGCCGCGACGGCCGACCTGCCGTCGGTCGCCGCCCGGGCGTCGTACGTCGCGGCTGAGGTCGTCGGCCGGTACGTGCACGCGCTGGCCTGCGTCCAGCTCGCCGTGCAGGACCGCCGGGGCGGCTGACGGGCGGGGCTCAGGCCCGCCCGCGCAGCGCACCGGCCACGTCGCGCACCCGCGCCCGCAGCGCCGGCCAGGCCAGCGCCCCGGCGACGTGCACGGCCGTCCCGGCGAGCAGGGGGACGGCGGTGCCGGTGAGCAGCCCCGAGCCGGACGTCAGCGCCACGCCCAGCAGCGCCGCGCCCCCAGCAGCGGCGGCCAGGACGGCGGGGCGGACGACGGCCCGCACCCAGCTCCACGGCCCCAGCGGCGTGCCCTGCGCGGCGTTCGCCATCGACGGCCCGGCCAGCACCCAGGCCACGGCGCTGTACGCCACGGCGACGCCCTCGGGGCCCCAGTACAGGCCGGCCACGAACGCGACGACGGTGAGCGGGCGCGTCCACAGGGCCCAGCGCAGCATCCGCCGCGTCTGCCCGGACGACAGGTACAGCCAGCCGCAGGTGCTCGTCACCGCGTGCGCGACGCCCGCCCCGGCGAGCAGCTGGAACAGGTCGGCCGTGCGGGCCCAGCCCGGTCCGAGCAGCAGCGGCACGATGCGGTCGGCCGCGACGGCGAGCACCACGACGCCCGGCAGCGCGACGAGCGCGACGACCGCGAGCCCGTCGAGGTAGGCGCGCCGGTAGCGGGCCGGCTGGTCCTGCAGCCGCGACAGGGTCGGCACGAACACCTGCGACAGCGGCTGGGTGACCTGCTGCAGCGGCGCGAGCAGCAGCGCGTAGGCGCGGCCGTAGGCGCCCAGCGCCGCCGCGCCGGCGACCCGTCCGACGAGCACGTTGTCGGCGTTGCGGGCGAGCCAGTTCAGCAGGGAGAAGGCGCTCAGCCGGCTGCCGAACGCGAGCAGCTCGGACAGGCCCGCGACGCGCAGCCGCGGCGCCGACGGCCGCCAGCTGCAGGCCGACCAGACGACGGCCGTCCGGACCGCGGCGCCCACCACCGGCAGCAGCACCAGGCTCCACACGCCCGCGCCCAGCAGCGCCGCCGTGACCGCCGCGGCGACGGCGACGGTCTGCGCCACGACGTCGCGCACGGCCACCGCGCGGAACCGCAGCGCGCGCAGCAGCAGCGCCCCGTGCTGCGTGCCGAGGCCCGACAGCGCGTACGTCGAGGCGACCGCGACGGTGAGGCCGACGAGCGCGGGCTCACCGTAGAAGGCGGCCACCAGCGGCGCGGACGCCGCGACGACGCCGGTGAGCAGCAGGCCGATCCCGCAGTTGACCCAGAACAGCGCGCTGACCTGGTCCTGCCGCAGTCCCCGCCGCTGGACGACGGCGCTGCCCAGCCCGAGGTCCTTGAGCGTGTCGGCGAGCGCCGTCAGGGCGAGCACCATGCCGATCAGGCCGAACTGCGACGGGGCGAGCAGCCGGGCGAGCACCACGGTGCTGCCGAGCTGCAGGACGAAGCGCCAGGCCTGCGCGGCGACCGTCGACAGGGCGCCCCGCGCCGAGCTCGTGCGCAGCGAGCCGGCGGTGCTCGGGTCGTCCAGCCACGACGACGGGGCACGGCGACGGCCCGTCCCCGCAGGGGGACGGACCGCCGCGCGCTCAGCCACGGGAGGAGCCTCGCAGACGGGCGCGTGCGGGCTCAGCGGCCGTCAGCGCGCCCCGTCAGCCGGGGCCGAACCGGAACGCCTCGAGGATGCCGCTGTAGGAGCCGCCGCCCTTCGGCCCGCCCGCCGCGACGTACACCGTGCCGTCGACGACGCCCGCCGCCGCGCCGTGCCGGCCGGTGAGCATCGGCGTGCGCTGGCGCCAGGTGTCGGTGACCGGGTCGTACTCCTCGTTCTGCCGGAACGCCGAGCCGTCGGAGGCGACCTCGCCGCCGAGCACGAGCGCCCGGCCGTCGAGGACGGCCACCGTCATCGTGCGACGTCCGGTCGGCATGGACGCGCGCGCGGTCCAGGCGCCGGTCGCCGGGTCGAGGCTCTCGACCGAGCTGAGGGTGCCGTTCGTCGTCGCCCCGCTGGCCTCGCGGGTGCGGCCGCCGAACACGTGCAGGCGCCCGTCGAGCACGGCCGCGCCCGGGTTGTCGCGGCGCGTGCCCATCGGCGCGAGCGCCGTCCAGGTGCCGGTCGCGGGGTCGAGCGCCTCGACGGTCGCCAGTGAGGCGCCGTTGGCGCCCATGCCGCCCGCCACCACGAGCCGGCCCCCGACGACCTGCGCGACCGCGCCGCTGCGGGCGGTGGGCATGGGCGGCAGCGCCGTCCACGTCCGGGTCGCCGGGTCGTAGGCGCTCGCCGTCGCGACGGCGCCGGAGAACGGCGCCGTCGAGCCGCCGAACGCGTAGAGCCGTCCGGCGTGCGCCACGACCGCCGGGTTCTCGACCGGCGCCGGCAGGGCGGGCGCGGTCGACCAGCTGTCGGACGCCGGGTCGTAGACGTGCGTCGCCGCGGTGTTGTAGCCCGCGGCGCTCTTGCCGCCGACGACGTAGAGCCTGCCGTCCAGCGCCGTCCCGCCGACGTCCAGCAGGTCGGCCGGCAGCGGCGTGCGCGGGCTCCAGCAGCCCTGGTCCTGCGGGACGAGGACCGTCACGCGGTCGGCGCCGAACTCGCCCACCCAGACCGCGCCGTCGGGTCCGACGGTCAGCGGCAGCGGGTCGCGGAAGCCGCCGGCGAGCTGCTCGCTGCCGACGACGGACCGTCCGTCGGCGCTGAGCCGCACGCGGGTGAGATCGTCGCCCGAGCTGTAGTTGGCGATGAGCAGGTCGCCGCGCAGGGCCGAGCAGAAGGCGTCGCCCCGGTACTCGACGGTGCCGTTGGCCGACTTGTTGTTGCCCAGGCTCGCCATGCGCGGCACGTAGCTGGCGAGCGGCGCGACGCCCTGCTCGCTGCCGTCGGTGAAGACGCACTCGCCCCGGGAGGGGTTCGGGTGGCCGTGGTACGAGCCGTCGGTCAGCCGCCGCAGCGAGTCGGGCTGGTCGCCCGGGTTCTGCAGCCGGCTGTCGGCCAGGCCGGTGCAGTCGGGCGCCGGGCGCGGCGGGTAGGTGCCCGTGACGCCGAGACCGTTGTCGCTGCCGTAGAGCTCGCCGTTGGAGTGGAACGTGAAGTCGTACATGTTCCGCAGGCCGGTGGCGAAGGTGCGCACGTCGCAGCCCGAAGGGACGCCGGAGCCGCCGAGCGGCGTGGCGCACGACCCGGAGAAGCCGGGCGCCTTGACGTCCGCGACGAGCAGGGCGGCCGACAGCGGCTGCTCCTGCCGGTCGCCGAACTCGGTGTTGGCCGTGTTCGGCGCGCCGGCGCCGGTGTTGCCGCCGACGGCGACGTACAGCTTGCCGTCCGGCCCGAAGTGCAGCGAGTTCACGGCGTGGTTCGCCTTGGCGCGCGGCAGCCCGGTGATGACGTCGCGCCGCTCGCTGAAGCCCGGTCCCGACAGGCGGGTGACGGTGCTCGAGTTCACCTCGCCGTCGTCGGCCGACGGGCTCGAGTGGCTGACCCAGAGCACGACGTCGGACGGCGTGGACGCCGGGTCGACGGTGATCCCGAGGGTCAGCCGCGCGCCGAGGGTCGAGATGACCTGGTCGGACACGACCCGGTGGTCCGGGCCGAGCGTCAGCGCGTGCACCTTGCCGAACAGCTCGGTGACGAACAGCCGCCCGTCCGGCGCGAAGGCCATCGAGGTCGGGGAGCGCACGGTCGTCGAGAGCCGGTCGAAGGCGAAGGCCGACGAGCTCGTCCCGCCGGCGCCGCCGCCGGCCGAGCCGCCGTCGCCGCCCGAGGCGGGCGTGGCCGCCTCGACGGCGAAGTCGTCGAAGGCGAAGGTGCGGGGGGTGGTCCCGTTGCGGTGGCTGGCCAGGACGCCGCCGAAGCTGCGCGTCCCGATGCGCGGGTCGATGCCCGCGGCGTCGAAGCTGAACAGCTCGCCGGGCACGGCGTGGGCGCCGAGCTTCGACTGCGCCGAGCCGTCGACCGACCAGTAGCCGGTGACGGTGCGGGCGACGGGGTCGGCGCGCAGCGACAGGCTCACGCGGCCGGGCGTCGCCCCGAGCACCGCGCTGCGGGTCGTCTTCACGAGCCTGCCGCCGATCTCGGTCGAGTGCTCGATCTGCGTGCCGGCCGTCGTCGAGGTGAGGACGAGCTTGTCGACGTCGTCCTCGCCGTTGCCGAACCAGACGCCGGCCTGCTCGAAGCGGCCGGTGCC
>CAXTFU010000358.1:0-4210 GCA_964243385.1 uncultured bacterium
GGTCGACCGCAACCCCGAGGCGCTCAAGCTCGCCGAGCAGCTCGGCGCGCACGTCACGGTCGTCGCGGACGGCACGCACGTGGCCGCGGTGCAGGAGCTGACCGACGGCGCGGGCGCCGACGTCGTGCTCGACTTCGTCGCCGAGGGCGGGGCCGAGAACGAGGGCTTCGCGATGACCCGACGAGCCGGCTCGTACTACGTCATCGGCTACGGCGGGACGATCACGATCCCGACGCTCGACATCATCTCGACCGAGCGCAACATCGTCGGCAACATCGTCGGCACCTACAACGAGCTCGCCGAGCTCATGGTCCTCGCCCAGACCGGCCGGGTCACGCTGCACACGAGCGCCTACCCGCTCGACGCCGCGGCGGAGGCGCTCGCCGACCTCGACGCCGGCAACGTGCGCGGTCGCGCGATCCTCGTCCCCTGAACCCGCCGGTCCCTGATCGCCCCATCCCCACACGAGAGGTCTCCGATGGCCAAGGAACTGGTGTTCGGCGAGGACGCCCGCGCGCGACTGCTGGCGGGGGTGGACCAGCTCGCCGAGGCGGTGCGCTCGACGCTGGGGCCGAAGGGCCGCAACGTCATCATCGAGAAGATCACCGGTTCGCCGGTGGTCACGAACGACGGCGTGACGATCGCGCGCGAGATCCACCTGCCCGACCAGTTCGAGAACATGGGCGCGCAGCTGGTCAAGGAAGCCGCGATCAAGACCAACGACATCGTCGGCGACGGCACGACGACCGCCACCGTGGTCGCCCACGCGATCATCCGCGAGGGGATGCGGGCGATCGGCGCCGGCGGCAACCCGGTGCTCGTGAAGCGGGGGATCGACCTGGCGGTCGGCCGGCTCGTCGAGCACCTGCGCAGCGTCGCCCGTCCGGTCGTCACCGAGGCCGACTACGCCCGCGTCGCCGCGATCTCGGCCAACGACGACGACGCGGTGGGCACGGTCATCGCCCGCGCCCTCTACAACGTCGGCGACGCCGGCGTCGTGACGGTCGAGGAGTCGGCCGTGCCCGGCATGTCGGTCGAGTTCGTCGAGGGCTTCGAGTTCGACAACGGCTACGTCTCGCCGTACATGGTCACCCACCCGGCCAGTCTCGAGGCGGTGCTGGACGACCCGTACGTCCTGCTCACGAACGAGAAGATCACCAAGATCGCGCAGCTCATGCCGCTGCTCGACAAGGTCATGCGCGCGCCCCGTCCGCTGCTCATCGTGGCGGAGGCCGTCGAGGGGGCGGCGCTGTCGATGCTGGTGCAGAACCACGTGAACGGCGTCTTCCAGTGCGTGGTGACACGGGCGCCCGGCTACGGCGACCGGCGGCTGCGCAAGCTGGAGGACATCGCCGCGACGACCGGCGGCACGGTGCTGTCGAAGCACTCCGGCTCGAGCATCGAGACCATCACGGTCGCCCAGCTCGGTCGGGCCGCGCAGGTGCGGGTCACGGCCGAGCGGACGACGATCATCGGCGGGCTCGGCTCGCCGGACGACATCGCCTTCCGCATCGCGCAGATGCAGGCCGAGAAGGAGAAGGCGACGTTCGGCGTCGACGAGGACGTGCTGGCCGAGCGCATCGGCTCGCTGTCCGGCAAGGTCGCCGTCGTGCGGGTCGGCGCCCCGACGAACGCCGAGCTCGCCGAGCTGCAGCACCGCGTCGAGGACGCGCTCGGCGCCACCCGTGCCGCGATGGCCGAGGGGATCGTCGCGGGCGGCGGCGCGGCGCTGCTGCACGCCGCCCCCGCGCTCGACGACCTCGAGGTGAGCGGCGACTACGCGATCGGCGTCGAGATCGTCCGGCGCGCGCTCCCGGAGCCGGCGTTCCTCATCGCGAGCAACGCCGGCTACTCGGGCGCGGAGGTCGTCGCCCGCACCACCGGGCTCGGCGTCGACGAGGGGTTCGACGCCCTCGAGGGCCGCTTCGGCAACATGCTCGAGCTGGGCATCCTCGACCCGCTGCGGGTGTGCCGGTCGGCGCTGCAGAACGGGGCGTCGGTGGCCGGGCTGCTGCTGACCACGAACACCCTCATCGCCGAGGAGCAGACGCCGTGGGGCGGCAGCCGCGCCCTCATGACGGAGTTCGGCGAGCTCGACGGCGGGCTGCACCAGCCGTCGCCGGACGCGAGCACGCCGCAGTCGCTCGGTCTCGGGCCGTCGGTCGGATGAGCGCCCCCGAGCAGCGCGCGACCCCGGTCGCCGTGCGGCGGCTGAAGTCGCCGGCGGCCCTCGCCCTGGCCGACCTGGCCGCCCAGTTCGAGGACCTGCAGACGGTGCTGCGCTGCTGCGAGCGGCTGGTCGTCGAGGCGACGGCGACCGAGCCCGACGAGCTGGCGGTCGAGGCGTACTGGACGACGGCCGTGCTGTCGTACGCCCGCTGCTTCACACCCGGCCCGCGCGGCACCGGGCTCACCGAGGCCGACCTCACCGCCACGGGCCTGGCCGGCGACGTGCTCGGCTGGCACCGGGTGCTGCTCGCGCTGCGCGAGCGCTACGCCGACCGCACCGACAACCCCCGCGAGACCTTCTCCGTCGGGGCCTCGCAGGACGCGTCCGGGCACGCCGACGGCGTGGCCATCAGCTCGGCCCGGTCACCGGTCCTGGACGTGGTGAGCGTGCGGCAGACCGGCGCGATCGCCTACGCGCTCAGCGCCGTCGTCGACGACCGGCTGTCGGCGCAGCAGGGCCTGGTCTTCACCGCGGTCGCGGCCATGGCCCGCCCGGCGCTGGACGTGCTCCCGGTGCTGCACCTGACGCCGGCCGAGCCGGGCGGTCGTCCGCAGGACTGAGCAGCCCGCCTCCGCTCCGGGCCACGGTGCGGGGGCGGGCTGGTGGTCCGTCGGGCGCGGTCAGGCGTGCTGCCGGCCGCGCGCGGCTCCGCGCATGACCTCGAGCACCGCCTCCTGGTCGGCGGTCGCGTCCCCGCGAGGCGCCGCGGGCGCGATCCCGCGCACGTGCGCGATGAGCGGCAGGTCCGGCTCGTCGTCGCGGTCGGCGACCTTCGCCATCGCCCAGCGGGCGAAGACCCGCCCGTCGACCAGACCGGTGTCGAGGACCTCGAGCGCGTCGTGGCGCGGGTCGACCCGGATGCGGCCGAGCAGCGCCTGCACCTGCTCCTCGTCGCCCTCGAGGGTCTGCACGAAGACGTCCTCGCGCAGGAGCAGGGCGCCGGTGATGGCGCTGCGCTTGTTGTGCGACCGGGCCTGGCTGAACAGCCGGCCGAGCTCGACCCGGCGCTGCGCGTCCGGGATGCGGTTGCGGCTGCGGTAGAGCAGCCGGTAGACCACCTGCTCCGGTGCTGCGACGCTCATCGTCGGTCTCCTGTTCCGAGGTCCTGGGGTTCCGGGGTCCTGGGGTTCCGGGGGTCCTGGCCGCGCCCGGCGCGGACCGGGTGCCCGTCCACCGGCCGGTGGCCAGCGGCGCCCGTGACGGCCCGATGCTCCTCGGCGCGGCCCGCCGATCCGTCTCACTTCGAGACACCCGGCGCAGCGGGACGGTCCCGAGCTCCCAGCGGCCTGCCAGCCGGCGCGCGGGCTCGTCACAGCCGGCCCGGCCAGCCTGGCAGTCGCCCCGCGGACCCGAGCGGGCGCCGACTGGAGGTCGCCGTGACCGTTGCGCCGCCCGCCCAGCTGGCCGGGATGCCGACCGGGCAGCGCGACGGGTCGCGCACGCTCGTCGTGCTCGGCGGGCTGCCCGGGGCCGGCAAGACGACCCTGCTCCGGCAGCTGGTGCGCGGGCGCCCGGCGGGCACGACGGCGCTCGACGCCGAGGACGTCGCCGCCGCCGTGCGCTCCGGCGGCGTGCACCTGCCGTACCGGGCGCTGCGTCCGCTCGTGCACGCCGTGCACCTGGCCCGGGTCGTCCGGGCGAGCGCGACTGCGACGGGCTGCGTCCTGACGACCGATCCGCTGACGAGCCCGCTGCGCCGCGCGGCCCTCGTCCTGGCCGCCCAGTGCACCGGCCGGCGGCTGCACGTCGTGCTGCTCGACACCGGCGCGCGGGAGGCGGCGCTGGGGCAGCTGCGTCGCGGGCGCGCGCTCGGCCGGCGCCGGATGTCGCGCCACGTCCGGCGGTGGGAGCGCCTGCACCGCCGCCTCGAGCGCACCGGCCGGCTGGGCCTGGTCGGCTCGGTCGTCGTCAGCCGGACCGGCGGGCCAGCGCGGACGCTGCCCGCCGACCGGCCGCGGCCGGTGGCCGCGTGATCAGCCG
>CAXTFU010000359.1:0-4205 GCA_964243385.1 uncultured bacterium
GCGGTGGGCGACAGCGTTGCGCCGGCGCTCGCGGACGCGGCGCCTGCGGCCGTGAAGAGCCTGCGGTCGGCTACGGGGCGCAGACGCCGCAGGCGACGTAGCCCTGCGCGACGGCCCGCGCGCGGCTCAGCGGCGTCGCACGCTCGACGCCGCGCACGTAGCGGCACTCGGGCCGGTGGAAGCGCGCCCGGTCCGGCACGACGAGCACCTGCCCGGTGCGGGTCGCCGGAGCCGCCGCAGGAGTGCTGGGGCCGGTGCCTGCCGCTGGCCGGTCGGCGGCAGCACCGCCGGGCCGGGCCGGGCGTGACGCGGCGGACCGTGGCGGGACGGCGGTCGATGAGCCGCCGGTCCCGGCGCCTGCGGGAGTCCCGCTCGCCGGGAGCCGCGTCGCCAGCGGCACGCCACGTCGGACCGCCGGCGCCGGCGCGACCACAGGGCGTGGCGCGGACGGTCGCGGGACGGCCGCGCGCACGTGGACCCCGGGACGACCCGGGGCAGCACCGGACGGACCGGCCGCAGCTGAGCGGACCGGTCCCGGCGCACCGCGTCCGGCCGCGCCCGGTGTCGGACCGGCCTCGACCGCCGACGTGGGAGCGGTCCCGGCGGGGGCGGTCCTGGCGGAGGCGGTCCTGGCGGAGGCGGTCCTGGCGGAGGCGGTCCCGGCGGGCGCGGTCCTGGCTGCGGTGGCCCCGGCGGGGGCGGTCCTGGCTGCGGCGGTCCTGGCGGGCGCAGTCCTGCTCGGCTCGTCGGTGGGCGGGGCGGTCCTGGTCGGGACCGCCGTGGACGCGCCGGACCGCCCAGGGCCAGGCCGGGCAGCGCCGGCCTTCGCAGGGCCGGGCTTCGCACCGCTCCTGGCACGACCGGAGCTCGCAGGACTGGCCTGCGAAGGGCTCGCCTGCGACGGGCTCGGCCGCGCAGGGCTCGCCTTGGGGGGGCGGGAGCTCGGTGGACTCGCCTTCGCAGGGCTCGCCGTCGCCGAGCCGGCCGTCGCCGAGCCGGTCGCGGCCGGACCGGCGAGACCTGCGTCGGTGGCGCCCGGCTGACCGGGACCGGCCTGCACCGGACCGGACCGTGCGACGGGCGCCGTCGCGGCCCGCACGCCGGCTCGACCGGTCCGGGAGGGAGCAGCCTGCGACCGACCCGCCAGGGCGGCAGCGGCGGCCGTCCCCGGCGCCGTGCGCGCACGGACGGTGCCCGAGCCGGAGGGCCCGGACGCGTCCGTGCCGGACCGGGTCGACCGGCTCGCTCGGGCCGGAGCTCCCGCATCGGCAGCCGCAGGACCGGCGTCACGCGCCGCGCGCCGCGGGCGACGCGCGGCGGCGGGCTCGGTCGTGGCGGACCCGGAGGTCGAGCGGAGGGCGTCGGCGACGTCGGCCGAGGCGAGGGAGGCGTCGGGAACCGCAGCCGCCTGGGGCCGCACGGCACGGCGACGGGTCGGGGTCGGGGTCGGGGTCGTCGCGGCCGGCTCGTCCGCGGACGTCGCCCGGCGCCGGCGAGCGGTCGGCCCTCCGGTCAGTTCCTCGGGGACGGTGCGGGTCCGTGCGCGGGCCGCCGCAGCCGTCGGCTCCGACGTGCCCCGGCTCGTCCGCGCCCCGAGGCTGTCGTCGGGACGGGTGGCGCTGGCCGTGCTGCGCCGACGACCGGTCCGGACGGCTCCAGCTCCGGGACCTACCTCGACCTCGGACCGGCTGCCTGGCGCCGCCGACTGCGCCTCCTCGCCGGACGCGCTTCCCAGGCCAGCGGGACCGCCGTCGACCGGGTCGTCCAGGCTCGAGCCGCCCTGGCCCGCGTCCCCATGGCTCGCCTCGTACGAGCTCGCGTCGCCCAAGCCCGTGTCGTCCAGGCTCGCGTCGCCCAGGCTCGCCTCGCTCAGGTCCGCGTCGCCCCGGCCCGCGTCACCCAGGCCCGCGTCACCCAGGCGCGAGTCCGTCAGGCTCGTGTCGTCCAGGCTCGCGTCGCCCAGGTGCGCGTCGTCCAGGTTCGAGTCCCTCAGGCTCGAGTCGCCCTGGCGGGAGTCGCCCGACCTCCGCTCGTCCGGGCGCGCGTCGTCCGGGCTGAGGTCGTCTCGGAACCGGTGCTCCGCAGACGCATCCGCCGTCTCGTCCCCGCCGCCCCACGCGTGCCCGCTCGGTGCGTCGCGGGTCGGCTGCCCGGCGAACCCCTGCTCGTCCGCCGACACCTCGTCGGTCCACTGCTCGTCGGCCAGGCCGCGCTCGAGCTGGCCGCCGTCGAGCCGGCCGCCGTCGACCTGGCCCCCGTCGAACCGGCCCCCGTCGAACCGGCCGCCGTCGAACCGGCCGCCGTCGAACTGGCCGCCGTCGCTGACCTCCCCGGTGCCCTGATCGGCGACGTCCGCGTCATCGTGCTGAGCGCGGGCGAACGGGTCCTCAGCGAGCACTCCGGGCTCGGACGGCCCGCCGTCGGGCGCCCCGTCGGCAGAGCGGCTGCTGCCGAAGCGCTCACCCGCGGACTGCTCACCGTCGTACCGGTCGACCTCGAGCTGCTCGGCGTCGAGGTCGTCGGCGAACGGGCCGCCGGCCGCAGCGCCGTCCTCCGGCCAGCCGGACACGGACCAGTCGTCGTCGGACCGATCGACCAGCGGTTGGGTGTCCGCGGCACTTCCGCCGTCGAACCGGTCGACCGGCGGCCGGCTGTGCTCGAACCGGCCGTCCGCGGACCCGCCACCGCCGAAGCGGCCACCCGCGGCCTGACCGCCCTCGAAGCGCCCGGCTGCGAACGGGTCGGTCGCGGACTGGCCGCCCACGAACCAGCCGCTGCCGGACGCACCGCCGTCGAGCTGGTCCCGGTCGAGCTCGGCGTCCCGCGCCTGCCACGACCGGTCCGTGACCGCACCCGCCGGGCGGTCCTCGTCGTCGGCCGACGGGCCACCGGCTGGCGACAGCGGCGTCGCGGGGACGGGCGCCGGCGGCGCCACCGGGGGGACGACGCCGACCGGCGCGCCGAACACGGGCCCGCCGAACAGGGCCTGCTCGAGCGTCAGGTCGTCCTGACCGGCGCCGTCCGGGTCGGTCGAGGCCCGCTGCCCGGCGCTCCGCGTGCCGCTCGCAGCATCAACAGGCTCGGGCTCGTCGTGCTCGCCCGCGACGTCGTCGAGCTGGTCCGGCGCCACGTCCGGGTCGTCCGGGTCCTGCTGGCCCTCGGCAGCCGGCTCGTCCGCGTCGTCCGGCTCGCCGAGGTGCTCGCCGACCACGTGCTCGGGCCGCGGGTCCGGACCGGCGAGGTGCTCGTCCGGCCGGCAGACCCCGCAGGGCGAGAAGCCGTCCTCGCGCGCGTCGTGCACCGGCACGACGTGCGGGTCCTTGCCGCGCAGGTAGCGGCAGCCCTGCACGTGGTAGCGCGGCCGGCCCGGGACGACGAGCACGGTCGCCGTCGACGGCCCGTCCTCGTCCACGTCGTCCTCGTCGTCGCCCTCGTCCTCCGCGTACGCCTGCGCCTCGACCGCGCCGTCCTCCGGCTCGTCGTCCGACCAGGCGTGCACGGCGAGCGGAGCGGCGTCGGCGTCCGCCTCGTCCGGGTCGGCGTACGGGTCCCCGTCGTCCGGGCGGGGCTCGTCCTCGGGCACCGCGACGAGCCGGCGGCTGGACGGCCCCGGCGGGTGCTCGGCCGGGTGCTCGGCCGGGCCGCCGTGCGACAGCAGCTCGTTCGACAGCGAGGACTCGTCCGGCCCGTCCTCGAACGACCGGTACGGCGCCGGCGGCGGGGCCGGCTCGGCGTGCTGCGCGCCGAGCGGCAGCTCGGCCGTGGTCTCGGACCGCCCGGCGGCCACCAGGTCGCCGGACCGCTCGTCGGTGGCGTCCGCCGGTGCGACCTCGTCACCCGGGAGCGGCTCGCCGCGGCGCTGCAGCACACCGGCGGCGAGCGCCAGCAGCGACACCACGCTGACCGCGATCGACCCGTAGACGAAGGCGAGGTCCTTGCCCAGCGCACCCACCACGAGGAGGACGAGAGCGACGGGCAGGAGTGCACCGCTGATGACGATCACGCTGTGAGGTCCTCCGACGATCGGTCGCGTGCGCGTGCACTGTAGTGGCGCCCGAGGGCGCGCAGCGTCAGCGATCCGCAGGGGGGACGGGCGCGTCGGCGGCCCGGGACGGGCTCCCCGACGGGGTGGCGGCGGGGGCGCCGCCGGCCGTGCCGAGCGGCGGGACGGCGCGCAGCGCCGCGCTGCCGGCGGGTGCTGCCGG
>CAXTFU010000360.1:0-1007 GCA_964243385.1 uncultured bacterium
GGCCAGCGCTGCCGCACCGCGCAGGCCCAGCGCGCCCACCGGGCCGGTGTCCTGGTCGCCGGCCCGGTCGACCGACCGTCCGGGCACCGGCGGCCAGCCCGGGCCGAAGTCCGCCGGGACCTGCACGCCCACCCGCGACCCACCGCACAGCGTGGCGACGAGCTGCCCCGGCTCCGGGTCGAGGCCGAGCGCGTCGACGGCGCCGCGGCCGGCGAACACCAGCGCCGGCCCCGAGCCGGGCAGCTCGAGCCCGCAGGACGCGCCGCTGGCGACCGTGACGACCTCCTGCACGGCGGACGCCTCGCCCTCGTAGACCCGGTCGACCTGCACCACGTACGTGGCCCGGGCCGTCGACGAGCCGGACCCGTCCGGCTCCTCCCGGCGCAGCACCTGGCCGTGGAAGACGGCGTCTGCCCGCTCGCGGCTCTGCTGCAGGGTCTCGCCGGCGCACGAGCAGGCCCCGGCCGGCGTCCCGCCGACGACGACGAGCAGGGGCGCCGCGAGCAGCGCGAGGAGCAGACGCACCACGGACGGGCCCGCACGCGGACGAGGACGCATGCCGCTCCGACGCCGCGCCGGGCCGCCGGGTTCCACCGCCGCGCCGGTGTGCGGCGCTGTCCGCCGGTGCGCACGGGTCGTCGACGCGAGCGCCCAGGCTCAGCGGCGCACCGGGCAGCTCGGGACGGCCGGGGACGTCACTCGGCCGGAGGTGCGGACTGCGCGTCGTCCTGCGGGACGAGGCCACCGGTGTCCGGCTGGTCGCCGAGCGCCTCCCGCTCCTGCTGCACCGACTCCTCGGTGCTCTGCCGGGCGGTGGCTGCCAGCCCGGGCGACTCGTCAGGTGTCGTCATGGAGCGCCCCGTGCCCGCCCCTCGACGAGCCACGCTCCCGGCCGGGAGTCGCCTGGCCCGAGCGCCGTCAGTGCCGGCGCGGCCGGTCGAGCGCGAACACCGAGACGGTGCCGTCGCCCTCGTTGCTGGTGAGGAACAGTCCCTGGCGCTCGACGG
>CAXTFU010000360.1:1017-4185 GCA_964243385.1 uncultured bacterium
CCCTCGGGCGAGTCGCCGGTCGGCAGGACCTGCAGGAGCCGTGGCGCAGACTCGTCGGACAGGTCGTGGACGAGGACGGCGTCCCCGCGCTCCGAGCCGATGAAGACGAGGTCCTGGCCGCGCAGGCGGGCGACCTCGGCCCCCTCGAACTCCGCGCCCTTGGCGTCGCTGCGGCTGTCCGGGTAGCGGCCGGCGTCGGCGAGCGCCTGCTCCGCCGTCCCGCCGGAGCTGAAGACGACCCGCCCGGTCGGGCTGAAGATCGTCCAGCCCCGGCCCCCGCCGGTGAGGTCACCCTCGTCCGCGGTGACGAGGTTGCCGTCCGGCGTCCACTGCACCGCGTCGGGCTCGCGGGCCGCGACGAGCCGGTCGTCGAAGGCGACGACGCCGTCGTCGGCGGTGTCGGCGTCGGTGCGGACCACCGACCCGGCGGAGAACGAGCGCAGCACGGTGCGCGTCTCGAGGTCGACGAGCGCGATCGCGTTGTTCTCCTGCAGGGTCACCGCGGCCACGCCGTCGCGGATGTCGACGTACTCCGGCTCCGGGTCGCTCGGGTACGCGGCGCCGGCCAGCCCGGTGAGCGCGACCTAGTCCGCCGTCCAGCTCGACGGCCGGCCGGTCAGCTCGACGACCGACAGGAAGCCGGCGGGCAGCTGCGGCGGGAACCCTCCGGCCTCGTCCTCGTCCCGCTGGTTCTCCACCGCGATCGCGGCGAAGTCGCCGTCCGGGCTGAGCGCGACCGAGTCGGGCTGCCCGCCGAGCTGCAGGGTCGACACGACGCGGCGGGTCCGGACGTCCAGGACGACCAGCTCACCGGACGGCGCGGTGAACGACGGGCTGGTGTCGACCGCGACGAGCGCGTAGCGGCCGTCGCGGGTGACGGCCACCGACGTCGGCTCGCCGTCCACGGGTACCGCGCCGAGCTGGCGCGGGGCCTGCGGCCGGGTCAGGTCCAGGAAGCCGACCTCCTGCGCCGCGGAGTCGGTGTACAGGACGGTGCGTCCGTCCGGGGTGGCCGCCAGGATCTCCGCGACGTCGCCGGACACCTCGAGCGTGGCCACCGGCACGAACAGCCGGTCCGGCGCGGCGGCCCACCCGGTCGTGGTGGTCAGGGCCAGCGGCAGCAGGGCGAGCGCAGCGGCGGCGGTGCAGGACGAGCGACGGGGCACGAGGTCTCCTCGGTCGGGGCTGGGCTCGATCGGGCTGGGCTGGGACGGCGTGGGCTGGGCTGGGTGTCGGTCGGCTCGGCAGCCTGCCGTCGCCGGACGACGCGCAGGTGGACGCCGCGCGAACGGCAGGTGGCGCACGCGCCAGGACGCCCGCGTGCGGGCCGGGACGCCGGACGGGGACGCCGGACCGGCGAGCCTCCTGCGCGCGGTCGACCGCTGCGCCCGGCGGCCGGCCGGTGGCACACTCCCGCCATCCCGAGCGCTCCGAGGCCCGGACCGACCGCCGAGGAGCTCGTCCTGACCACCACCGCACCGCCACCGGACGAGCTCGCCGACTTCGGCTACGTGCAGCGGCTCGACCGCTCCATCGGCCGGTTCGCCAGCTTCGCCGCCGGCATCAGCTACATCTCGATCCTGACCGGCACCTTCCAGCTGTTCTCGTTCGGCTACGGCGCCGCCGGCCCGGCCTACGTCTGGTCCTGGCCGCTCGTGTTCGCCGGTCAGCTGCTCGTGGCGCTGTGCTTCGCGGAGCTGGCCGCGCAGTACCCCGTCGCCGGCTCGGTCTACAACTGGTCCAAGAAGCTGGGTCGCCCGAGCACGGCGTGGCTCGCCGGCTGGGTGATGATGCTCGCCTCGATCGTGTCGATCGCCGCCGTCGCGCTGGCCTACCAGCTGACGCTGCCGCAGATCTGGTCGGGCTTCCAGCTGTACGGCGACGGCGGCGGGCAGTACGACGTCGCCGCCAACGCCGTCGTGCTCGGTAGCGCGCTCATCCTCGTCACGACGGCGGTCAACGCCTTCGGCGTCAAGCTCATGACGCGCATCAACAGCGCCGGCGTCGTCATCGAGCTGGTCGCCGCGGTGCTGCTCATCGGCGCACTCGCCACGGCCGCGGTGCGCGGGCCCGGCGCGGTGCTCGAGACCAACGGGACCGGCGAGGCCCGCGACCTCGGCTTCCTGGGCGCGTTCCTCGTCGCCTCGCTGGCCAGCGGCTACGTCATGTACGGCTTCGACACCGCCAGCTCGCTGGGGGAGGAGACCGTCGACCCGCGCCGGACCGCTCCGACCGCGATCCTGCGGGCCATCGTCGCGAGCTTCCTGCTCGGCGGGCTCATCATCCTGCTGGCCGTCATGGCGGTGGAGGACCTCGCCGACCCGCAGGCGGGCGCCTTCTCCGGCGGCCTGCAGCACATCGTGCTCCAGGCGCTCGGCACCGGCACCGGCAAGGCGTTCCTCGTCACGGTCGCGCTGGCGATCACCGTCTGCGTGCTGGCCGTGCAGAGCGCGGCGATCCGGCTGGTGTTCGCGATGTCCCGCGACGACCGGCTCCCGGCCAGCCGCCGGCTCGCGACGGTGCACCCCCGCTGGAAGACGCCGGTGACGGCCGCCGTCGTCATCGGCGTCCTGGCCGTCGCCATCCTGGTGGTGAACGTCCGCCAGCCGCAGATCTTCACCGTGGTGACCAGCATCGCGGTCATCATGATCTACCTGGCGTACCTGCTGGTCACCGTGCCGATGCTGCTCGCGCGGCTGCGCGGCCAGTGGCCCCGCCCCGGGCGCACGCCGGGCTTCTCGCTGGGCCGGTGGGGGCTGCCGGTCAACCTCGTCGCCGTCCTGTGGGGCAGCGCCATGGCGCTCAACCTGGCCTGGCCGCGGGCGGAGGTCTACAACGCGGCCGGCCCGCAGCACTGGTACCTGCGCTGGGGGGCGTTCGTGTTCATCGGCGCGATCGTGCTCGGCGGCCTGGCCTACTACCTGCTGCGCGCCCGCCACCGCGGCGCGGTGCTGGCCGAGCACGCTGCTCCCACCGCCTGACCGCCCGGGCCACCGGCCGGCCCGGGCGCTGCAGGACCTCGCCGCGCCCAGGACCCCCCGCCCACGACGCGCACCGCGACCGCGCCCGGTGCGGGCGCGGTCGCGGCGGTCAGCGCGGGAGGGTCGGCGTCGGGCTCAGGACTCGAAGCCGAGCGGGAGGTACTCGTCGACGTTGTCGGCGTTGACG
>CAXTFU010000361.1:0-4182 GCA_964243385.1 uncultured bacterium
CTACCAGGCGGCGGGGGCGTAGTCCTTGAGGAAGACGCCGTGCAGGTCCTCGCCGAGCTCGCCGCGGACGACGGGGTCGTAGACGCGCGCCGCGCCGTCGACGAGGTCGAGCGGGGCCGCGAAGCCCTCCTCGTGCAGCCGGGCCTTGAGCGGGTGCGGGCGCTCGTCGGTGATCCAACCGGTGTCGACGGCGGTCATGAGGATGCCGTCATGCTCGAGCATCTCGCGGGCGCTCGTGCGGGTGAGCATGTTCAGCGCCGCCTTGGCCATGTTCGTGTGCGGGTGACCGGGGCCCTTGTAGCCGCGTCCGAACTGGCCCTCCATCGCGGAGACGTTCACCACGTAGGTGCGCCGCGCGGGCGACGCCGCCAGCGAGGCGCGCAGGCGTCCGATGAGCACGAACGGCGCGACGGAGTTGCAGAGCTGCACCTCGAGCATCTCGAGCGCGTCGACCTGCGAGACGGTGCGCGTCCAGCTGTTCACGTCGTCGAGGTCGGGCACCAGGCCGCCGGCGTCGATGGCGGTCTGGTCGGCCACGCGGTCGAGCGACGCTGAGCCGCTGGTGAGCGCGAGCGCCGTGACGGCGTGCGGCGTGAAGGCGGACGCCGCGGCGTCCGACCACGCCTGCGCCTGCTGCAGGCCCTGCTCGCGGGCAGCTGCTGCACGTCCCTCGTCGAGCGACGAGGACTCGAGCGCGGGCGGGTGCGCGTCGGCGGCGTGGCCCAGGTCGATGACCTCCGGCAGCGGTCCCGTCGGCAGCGCGCCTCGCTCGGCGGCGACGAGGTGCCCGTACGCGCCCGGTGACCGGCGGACCGTCTGGGCCGCGTTGTTGATGAGCACGTCGAGCGGACCGCGGGACGCCACCTCGTCTGCCAGCGCGATGACCTGCGCCGGGTCGCGCAGGTCGATGCCGACGACGTGCAGCCGGTGCAGCCAGTCGGCGCTGTCCGGCATCGAGGTGAAGCGCCGCACGGCGTCCTGCGGGAAGCGGGTCGTGATCGTGGTGTCCGCGCCGTCGCGCAGCAGGCGCAGGGCGATGTGCATGCCGATCTTGGCGCGCCCGCCGGTGAGCAGCGCCCGTCGGCCGGTGAGGTCGGTGCGGGCCTCGCGGCGGCTCCGGTTCAGGGCTGCGCACGGGGGACACAGCTGGTGGTAGAAGGCGTCGACGTCGACGTAGCGCTGCTTGCACTGGTAGCAGGCGCGAGCCCTCTGCAGCCGTCCGGCGAGCGGCGCGCTCGTCTCGGTCGTCAGCGGCAGGCCACGGGTCTCGTCGTCGATGCGCCCCGGCGCTGCCGTCGCGGTCGCCGCGGTGACGGCCGCGTCGTGGGCGAGCTGGGCGTCCCGCCGCTCGCGCCGCCGCCGCTCCTTCACCGTCTTGAACAGCGCAGCGGTCGCGAGGCGCACGGCGACGGCGTCCGGGTGGTCGACCGGCAGGTCGTCGAGCTCGCGGATGACGTTCAGCGCCGTCTGCAGCCGATCGGCCTCGATGCCCTCGCTGCTGTCGTCGCCGCCGAGCGCGTCGTCGTCGCGCTCGAGCAGGCCGTGCAGGTCCTCGTCCTGCAGCGCGTCCTGCAGCGTCATGGCGTCGATCCGTCCTGTTGCCGTCGTCCGGTGCGAGGTGCTCGCAGCGCTCCAGGCTACGGGCGGCGGCCGGCCAGCACGGCGCACGCGACGACGACGTGCCAGGCGTCGACGACCGTCAGTCCGAGCCGCTGCAGGCCGCCGTTGCCGGTCGCGACCGAACCGACCAGCGCGCAGACCGACACCGCGCCGACGACCAGGCTGGCCGTCCGGGCGCGTCCGTTCAGGCCCGCTGCCGCCACGAGCGGCGTCGCGGCCATGCCGACGTACCCGACCAGCGCTGCGACGGCGTGCCCGACGTCCTGCGGCTGCCCGCCCGCTCGGGTGAGCGGGACGGCGGCCACCGCCAGCGTCCCGAGCCCGGCCAGGACCACCACGGGCAGGAGCGACGGCACTGCCAGCTCGCGCGCGAGCGTGCGCGCCCAGACGCAGATCAGGACGCCGAAGACGACGAAGCAGGCGGTCATCGACGCGCGCGTCGGAGCGCCCTCGCGCGCCAGCTGGCTGATCGCGTCCTCGAGCGGCCGGTATCCGGAGGTGCGCTCGCCGTCGACGAGCCACCCGCCGACGAAGGCCACCGGGCCGACGACCCCGCAGGCGGCGCCGAGCCGGCGCGGGACGTCCACGGCCGGAGCGTGTCACAGGCCCGCCGCCGGGCAGGGCGCGCGGCATGGGCTTCCGCGAGCACGTCGGGCTGCAGATCCACCCGCAGGGCGACGGCACCAGCACGGTGGAGCTCGACGCCGCCGACGAGCACCTCAACCCGGCCGGCGCCGTCCACGGCGGCGTGCTCGCGACCATGATCGACGTCGCGATGGGCGCCGCTGTCAGGACGACCGGAGGCGAGTCGCCGGTGACCGTCTCCCTGACGGTCACGTACCTGGAGCCCGGCCGCCCCGGACGGATGGAGGCACGCGCGCAGGTCCGCAAGCGCGGCAAGCGGCTCATGGTCGTCGAGGCCGAGGTGCTGCAGGGCGACGACGTGCTGGCCGATGCGCTGGCGACCTTCTCGGTGAAGCCGCCGGACTGAGCGCCTGGATGGTCACTGGCCCGGTTGTGCGGGTGCGGCGCTCGTGGCGGCCCCCGCGCCGAGCAGCGCTCGCGAGGCGAGCGTCCTTCCGAGGGTCGAGGGCCAGCAGACTGCCGCCGTCCGGGCGGACGACTGTGCAGGCGGCTCATCCCGGCTCGTCGGCTCCGTCGGGCTCGTCGGGACAGGCCTTGACGCGGACCTCGCACACTGCGAGCGCGCCCACCATCCGTGCCACGGCCCGCTCGCCGTCGACCTCGTAGGTGATGAGGAGGGCCCGTCGTGAGGCCCGGCCTTGGACGTTCTTGCGCACCCCGAGGAGCAGCTCGGCACCGTGGGTGCGGTACTCACCTCCGGGCGGGATGACGTAGCCCTCGAACTCCGAGAGCGGGCCGAGCTCGACAGACGGCGGGGTGCTGACGGGTGGGAAGGACGGGAGCATCTGGTAGCCACCGATCGCCCGGTCCAAGCCAGCGACCTTGGCGCCGACGAGTTCGAGCCCCGGCTCACCGGCCTCGAACTCGACGTCGACCAGGCGCACGGGGCGGTCGCCGAGGTTCTGCAGCACGTGCAGACCGTCGGTGAAGACGGTGCCGGCGCTCGCCCCGACCGACCATCCGTACACAGCGTCGACCTGGCCGAACGGGCCGTTGTCGTACTCGTCGTCCCGACCGGCGGTGACGACTGCGGCCAGCGCCACAGACAGCGCAGCAGCTGCAGCCGTGAGCTGTCGGCGCGTGCGGTCCACCTGGCGGACCCTAGCTCGCGGGCCGTGCCGGACAGCGCAGCGGAAGACCGGTGAACCCGCTGTCTGACGCGACGGCGCCGCACGCTGCTGACCACGGCATGGAGACGACATCGATCGCCGGCGAGTGCTTCATGAGGCGTTGGAGAGCAGGTCGGCCCAGTCGGGTTCGGCGGGTGGGTCGAGCCAGGGCACGACGAGCTGTCGGAGGGTGAGTCGGCCGAGGTGCCACAGGACGTGATGGCGTCGACACAGCAGGACGAGGTTGTCGAGCGTGGTTGGTCCGTCGTGCTCTCGGTGGACGAGGTGGTGGGCGTCGCAGACGGCTGCTGGTCGGGTGCAGTGCCGGGCCGCGCAGCCCTGGTCGCGGGCGGCGAGGGCCCGGCGTTGGGCGGTGGTGATGCTGTCGTGCAGCGCTTCGAGCCGGGCGACCTGTCCGGACGGGTCGAGCAGGACGCGGGAGATGCGGGCGTCGCACAGGAGGGCTTCGATGCGGCTGCGGGTCTGCGGCCCAGACCACGCTCCGGTCGCGCACGCCTTGTCGGTCGGGGTGCCGTGGCCGGTGGCGTCGGCGTCGGTCGTGTCGGTGAAGGTGAGCGGCTGGTGGGCGGCGCAGCGCGGTCCGCAGGCGGTGCAGGACTCGGCTTCGGCGTTGCGGGCGGCCCAGTCGGCGGGCACGACGTAGGCGAGCTGGGGACGCTGGCCGCGTGATCGGGCAGGTCCCCGTGGCGCAGGACCTGTCCGAAGGCGTCGACGAGGGCGTCGACCCGGCGCTGCGCCGCGGAGCACAGGTCGGTGTTGCCCTGCCTGCGGGACAGCGCCTCCAGGA
>CAXTFU010000362.1:0-4161 GCA_964243385.1 uncultured bacterium
CCTCGACGCCGTCGACGGCGCGCCCGTGCGCGACGACGGCCAGCTCAGCCGCGAGTGGCTGCGCGGCGCCTGGGCCGACGACCCGGCGCGGTGGGCGGCGCTCGCGCTGCAGGTGCAGGCCGACCAGGAGCGGCGGCTGCGGGCGGTGCCCGACCCCCGGCGCCTGCCCCGGCAGCCGCCGCTGGCCGTGCTCACCGCCTGGGCCGAGTCGGCCGCGTCGCTGCTCGCCCTCGAGCTCGAGCGCGACGGGCTGCCGCTCGACCGGGCGGTCGCCGCGGCGCTGCTCGTCGAGGTCGTCGGGCCGCCGCCGGTCGACGAGGCCGACGAGCGCGCGCAGCGGGCCGCCCGGGACGCCGAGGTGCTGCGGCACTTCCCGGGGCCGGCGGTCGACCTCCGCTCGCCGCTGCAGGTGCGCGAGCTGCTGGCCCGCACCGGGCACCAGCTGCCCGACACCCGCTCGTGGCGGCTCGAGCCGCACGCCGCGACCTCGCCCGGCGTGGCCGCGCTGCTCGCCTGGCGCAGGGCCGAACGCACGGCGACCACCTACGGCTGGTCCTGGCTCGAGCGCTCGGTCGGGGCGGACGGCCGGCTGCGCGGGCAGTGGCGCGTCGCCGACGGCGCCGCCGGCCGGATGACCGCCTCGGCCGGGCTGCACAACCTGCCGGCCGAGCTGCGGCCCGCCGTGCGGGCCGAGCCGGGGCACGTGCTGGTCCGGGCCGACCTCGGCCAGGTCGAGCCGCGGGTGCTGGCGGCGGTGTCGGGCGACGACGCGCTCGCGGCGGCCGCGCAGGAGGACGACCTGTACGCCCCGGTCGCGGCGGCCCTGCGCTGCGACCGCCCGACCGCCAAGGTCGCCGTGCTGGCGGCGATGTACGGCCAGACGACCGGCACCGCCGGCGCCGCCCTGCGTGACCTGGACCGCGCCTACCCGGCCGCGATGGCGCACCTGCGCCGGGCCGAGCAGGCCGGCCTGACGGGCACCGACCTGCGCACCTGGGGCGGCCGCCTGCTCCGGCTCGCGCCGCCGCCGTCCCCGGACGGGGCCGCGCCGGGCGCGGGGCGGTTCGCCCGCAACGCGGTCGTGCAGGGCGCGGCCGCCGAGCTGTTCAAGGCGTGGGCGGCGACCGTCCGCGACGGCCTGCCGGCCCTCGGTGGGTGCGTGGTGCTGTGCCTGCACGACGAGCTGCTCCTGCACGTGCCGCAGTCGGCCGCGGACGAGGCGGCGGCCCTGCTGTCGCAGGCGCTGCAGGCGACGACCGCGTGGTGGGCGGCCGGCTCGCCCGTCCGCTTCGTCGTCGAGGTGTCGTCCGGGCCGACGTGGTCGCAGGCGCACGGGTGACACCGCTTGTGATCTGCACCACCGGTGCACTACAGATGCAACCTCAGCGCGCTCCCGCGCGCGCCCTCCGGAAGGACCTCCCGTGCTGGTGCGCTCCCTGGCGACCGCCCTGTCCGCTGCTGCCGTGCTGGCGGGAGGGACGGCGACGGCCCTGCCCGCCGCCGCGACGATCCCGTCGCAGGCCGCGGCCGGCGGGCACGGGGCGAGTGCCCGTCCCGCGCAGGTCTCGGTCCGGGCGGTCTTCCCGGACGACGCCCTCACCGTGCGCGACCGCACGCAGCTGACCGGGCGGCGGGTCGCCCTGCCGCTGCTGGACTGCGCCGAGCGCGTCACCCGGTGCGACGTCACGCGGCTGGTCGACGAGCTCGACGGCTTCGACCTCGACCCGCGCATGTCGCTGCGG
Source organism: uncultured bacterium (assembly GCA_964243385.1). Taxonomy (GTDB): domain Bacteria; phylum Actinomycetota; class Actinomycetes; order Mycobacteriales; family SCTD01; genus SCTD01. Next base: position 1,743 of record CAXTFU010000362.1, read on the forward strand.
TTCAGCGGTCCGGTCGACCCGGCCGCCGTGGCGGCCCGGACCACCGTGACCGCGCTGCGCGGTCCCGGCATGCTGGTGCCCGTCGGCGTCGACCGGGTCGTCCACGACGCGGCGACGAACACCGTCTTCTTCCACCCCGAGCAGCAGCTCGCGCCGTCGACGAGGTACCGCCTGCGCGTCCGCCCGGGCGGCGGCCTGCCGAACGTCAACCGCACGTTCACCACGATGAGCGCGACGGTCGGCCTGCAGCGCATGGTCGCGCAGCTCGACGACGGCTCTGCGTACGCCCGCGCGGGCATCCCGGAGGGGGCGCGCGGCCTGCGCGTCGAGCGCGTGGTCCCGGCCGCCGGCACGACGCTCAACTACACCGCCGACCGCGGCCCCGGCGCCCCGGCGGCGACCACCCCGGTGGCGAACCTGTCCGGCACGGGTGCGGGCTCGTACGTGTTCGGCTCGTACCTCGCGCCGTCGTGGCTCACCCCGGACCGCCTGATCCCGCAGACGCCGACGGCCGGCAGCGGCCCGTCGGTGCGCGGCTCGGCCCGCCTGCCGTTCGTCATGATCGTCCCGGCCGGCACCGCGCCGGCGGGCGGCTGGCCCGTCGCGGTCTACGGGCACGGCTTCACCCGCTCGGCCGCCGACGTGTTCCTGGCCGCCGCGACGAACTCCGCGCGCGGGCTCGCGACGATCGCCACCGACGTCGTCGGCCACGGCTACGGCGTCGGCAGCACCTGGGGCATCACCCGCGCCGGCGTCACCGAGAGCGTGCCGGCCTACGGGCGCGGGATCGACGCCGACGGCAACGGGACCATCGAGAGCACCGAGGGCGTGGCCGCGCCCGGCAACCCCTCGCGGCTCGGCGCGGTCGCCAACCGCGACGGCCTGCGGCAGACCGTCGCCGACGTCGCGACGCTCGTGCGGGCCGTCGGCCGTGGCGTCGACCTCGGCGCCGCCGGGCGCCTGGCGACCACCGGCACGACCTACTACGGGCACAGCTTCGGCGGCATCTACGGCACGATGGTCGCCGGCGTCGACCCGAAGGTCAGCCGTGCCGCGCTGAGCGCCGCCGGCGGGCCGGTCACCGAGATCTCGCGCCTGTCGAGCTCGTTCCGCCCGCTGGCCGCAGCCTCCCTGGCCGGCGCGGTGCCGAGCCTGCTGAACGGCGGCTTCGTCGGCTTCACGGAGTCGATGCCGCTCGCGGGCGACGCCCCGGTGACGAACCCGGCGCCGGGCGCCCTCGCGATCCAGGAGCAGCTGGCGCTTTCCACCTGGGTCACGCGGCAGGGCGACCCGGAGGCGTACGCCCCGCTCGCCGCCCGTCGGCCGGTGCTGTTCCAGGTGGCGTTCGGCGACCAGACGGTCCCGAACCCGACCAGCCGCACGCTGCTCGACGCCGGCGACCTGTTCGACCGGACGGCGCTGTACCGCAACGACCGGACGCCGCAGGCCGCGCGCAACCCGCACAGCTTCCTGCTCGACCCGACCTTCCCGGCCGGTGCGCTGCCCGGCCAGCAGCAGATCGTGCAGTTCCTGCTGTCCGGCGCGATCACCGACCCGGACGGGCCCGGGAGCGTCTGGGAGGTGCCGGTCAGCGACCCGGACGTGCTCCGAGACCTGAACTTCCCGAGCCCGCTGCACCCGTAGCGGGCTCGTCGGCGGCCGGGCCGGCCCCCGCGAGCTCGCGCAGGGCCCGGCCGTCGACGCGGAACGTCGTCCACTCGTCCTGCGGGACGGCGCCGAGCGAGCGGTAGAAGCCGATCGCCGGGGCGTTCCAGTCGAGCACCCACCACTCGAACCGGGCGTACCCGCGCTCGACGCAGGTCGCGGCGAGGTCCTGCAGCAGCGCCCGGCCGAGCCCGGTGCCGCGCGCGGCCGGCCGCACGAACAGGTCCTCCAGCCACAGCCCGGGCAGGCCGCGCCAGGTCGAGAAGGTGACGTACCAGAGCGCGAACCCGGCGACCCCGCCGTCCGGGCCGAGCGCGACCGAGCAGGACGCCACGGGCGCCGGGCCGAACAGGGCGGCGGCGAGCATCGCCTCGGTGGCCTCGACGGCGTCCGGCTCGCGCTCGTAGGCGGCCAGCTCGTGCACGAGCTCGAGCAGCACGGCGACGTCCGCCGGCTGCGCGGGGCGGACCGGGCCGGCGCTCACGCGTTCCAGCGCAGCAGCGCCGGGCAGCCGTGCTCGCGCCCGAGCACCGACAGCGAGCCCGCGCCGAGCACCAGCTGCTGGCCCACCCCCGCCGGCAGGCCCAGCCACGTCGCGGCCAGGATGCGCAGCGCGTGCCCGTGGCCGACGAGGCAGACGTCGTCGCCGCGCTCCAGCACCGGCTGCACCCGGGCGAGGACGCGGCGCTGGCGGTCGGCCACCTGCTCGATCGTCTCGCCGAGCCCGTCGTCGTCCCAGACCGACCAGCCCGGG
>CAXTFU010000363.1:0-4141 GCA_964243385.1 uncultured bacterium
GTCGCCAGGCGGCGCGGCGGCGGCTCACCGTCCCAGTGTGCGCCACGGCGCCGGTCGCGGCACCGTCACGCCCGGCCGGCTCGCCCCCCGGGCCGCCCGGGCCGCCCGGCTCAGACCTGCGCGAGCGCCTGCTCGAGGTCGGCGAGCAGGTCGTCCACGGTCTCGATGCCGACCGACAGCCGCACCAGGTCGGCGGGCACCTCGAGCGACGACCCGGCGACCGAGGCGTGCGTCATGCGCCCGGGGTGCTCGATGAGCGACTCGACGCCGCCGAGCGACTCGGCCAGGGTGAACACCCTCGTCCGCCGGCAGACGTCGAGCGCCGCGCCCTCGCCACCGGTGAGCCGGAAGCTCACCATCCCGCCCGGCATCCGCATCTGCTTGGCGGCCACCTCGTGCCCGGGGTGCTCCGGCAGCCCGGGGTAGAGCACCTGCGCCACCTTCGGGCTCGCCTGCAGCAGCGCGACGACCCGCTCGGCGTTGGCGCAGTGCCGGTCCATCCGGACGCCGAGCGTCTTGGCGCCCCGCAGCACGAGCCAGCTGTCGAAGGCGCCGGGCACGCCGCCGAGCGCGTTCTGGGAGTAGGCGAGCTCCTCGCCGAGGGCGACGTCGGAGGTGACGAGCGCACCGCCGACCACGTCGGAGTGGCCGCCGAGGTACTTCGTCGTCGAGTGCACGACGACGTCGGCGCCGAGCGACAGCGGCTGCTGCAGGTACGGGCTCGCGAAGGTGTTGTCGACGACCAGCCGGGCGCCCGCGTCGTGCGCCAGCGTCGCGAGCGCGGCGATGTCGGCGATGCCGAGCAGCGGGTTGGTCGGCGTCTCGCACCACACCAGCGAGGTCGAGCCGGGGCGCAGGGCGGCGCGCACGGCGTCGAGGTCACCGAGCCGCACGGGCGTGTGCTCGACGCCCCACCGCTCGAGCACCCGGGCGAACAGCCGGTAGGTGCCGCCGTACGCGTCGTCGGGGATGACGACGTGCGCACCGGGCTGCGTGACGGTGCGCAGCAGGCAGTCCTCGGCGGCCAGGCCGCTCGCGAAGGCCAGGCCCGTGCGGCCGCCCTCGAGCGCGGCCAGGCAGGTCTCGAGGGCCGTGCGCGTCGGGTTGCCGCTGCGCGAGTACTCGTAGCCCGCGTGGCGCCCGACCTCGGACTGCACGTAGGTCGAGGTCTGGTAGATCGGCACGATCACCGCGCCGGTGGTCGGGTCGGGGTCCTGGCCGGCGTGGATGGCGAGGGTGTCGAAGCCGTAGCCGGCCTCGGCCCACCGGTCGGCGCCGGCGTCGCCGTGCACCTCGCTCCCGAAGTCCTGGCTGCCGAGGTCGCGGGTGGCGGCGGCGTCCTGCTCGGGCGTGTCCATGGGCTCGACGGTACGGCGTGCCTCAGCCGAGGGGCACGTCGAGCCCGACGCCCTCGGCGGCCACCGCGACGGCCAGGTCGAACCAGGCGTCGGGGTCGTCGACCGCTCCGAGGAGGTGGCCGAACAGCTCGTACGACAGCGCGCCGAACAGGGCCGTGAGCAGCACGAGCGAGCGCTCGACGAGCCGCTCGTGCGGCGCGTCCGGCACGCCGCCGATCAGGCGCACCGCCTCGTCGGTGGCGAGCCGGCGTCCGGTCAGGGGCCGGGTCGGCGGGCGCACGCTGCCGTCGGCGGCGCCGGCGAGCACGATGCGCGCCATCACCAGGCTGATCCGCTGCGCAGCGGCGACGGTGTCGGTCGGGGCCGCGTAGCCCGGCACCGGCGACCCGTAGACGAGCGCGTAGTCGTGCGGGTGGGCGCGGGCCCAGGCGCGGACGGCGCGGCAGACGGCCAGCCACCGTGCGCCGGCGGGACCGCCGGACGAGGTCGCCTCGGCGCCCTCCGCGACCTCCCCGACGGCGTCGTAGGCGTCGACGATGAGCGCGGTCAGCAGCGCGTCCCGGCTCGGGAAGTAGCGGTACAGCGCCGAGCTCACCAGGCCGAGGTCGCGGGCGACGGCCCGCAGCGACAGCCCGGCGGCGCCGCTCGTCGCGAGGTGCCCGGCGGCGGTCTGCTTGATGGCTGCGACGACCTCGGCGCGGGCCCGGTCGCGGGAGGTGCGGACGACGCTCATGCCGACAGCCTGCCACGACCGAGAGCGCTGCTCGTCGTCGAGAGCACTGCTCTTGACGCGGCGCCGTGGCGAGCGCAGAGTGCTCCACATCGAGAGCACCGCTCTCGCCATCGTCCCCCTCCGACAGGAGCACCTCATGTCCCTGCACGTCGTCCTCGGCAAGGGCCCGGTCGGGAGCACGCTGACGCAGCGCCTCGTCGACCTCGGCCACGACGTCCGCGTCCTGTCCCGCTCGGGCGGACGGTCGACCGACCGCGTCGAGCACGTGGCGCTCGACGCCGGCGACGCCTCGGCGCTGACGGCTGCCGCCGCCGGTGCGGAGGTGCTCTACAACTGCGCGAACCCGGCTTACCACCGGTGGGTGCAGGACTGGCCGCCGGTCGCCGCGGCCCTGCTCACCACCGCCGAGCGCAGCGGCGCCGTGCTCGTCGTCATGGGCAACCTCTACGGCTACGGACCGGTCGACGGGCCCATGACCGAGGACCTGCCGCTGGCCGCGCCCGGCACGAAGGGGCGCGTGCGCGCGGCCATGTGGGACGAGGCGCTCGCCCGGCACCGGGCCGGTGCCGTGCGCGTCACCGAGGCCCGGGCCTCGGACTTCGTCGGGCCGCAGATCACCGACAACGGCTACCTCGGGGCCCGGGTCGTGCCTGCGGTCCTGCGCGGCAGGGGCGTGCAGTCGATCGGCGCTCCGGACGTGCCGCACAGCTGGACCTCGGTCGACGACGTGGCGGACGCGCTCGTCGTGCTCGGGCGCGAGGAGCGCGCCTGGGGCCGGCCGTGGCACGTGCCGGCCGGGCCGCCGGTCACCTTCCGCGAGGCCGTGCACGGGCTGTGCGCCGCGGCCGGCGTCGCCCCGGTCGGCGTCCGGCAGGTGCCGCACCTCGTGCTGCGCGGACTCGGCCTCGTCGACCCGCGCATGCGCGAGCTGGAGGAGACGCGCTACCAGCACGTCCGTCCGTACGTCCTGGACAGCAGCGCCTTCACCCGCAGCTTCGGCCTGCCGCCCACCCCGCTGGAGCGGACGTGGGCGACCACCGTGGCGGGCTGGCGGGCGCGGACCAGTGCAGCCGCCTGAGCGCGTCAGGCGTGGCTGAGGTAGCCCAGCAGGTCCGAGCGGGTGATGATGCCGACCGGCTTGCCGTCGTCGAGCACGAGCATCGCCGACGCCGTCTCGAGCGCGGCCATGGCGACCTGCAGGTCCTCGCCGGCGCCGACCGTCGGCAGGGCCGGGCTCATGTGCGACGACAGCGGGGCGTCCAGGGCGGCCCGGTCGGCGAACACGGCGTCCAGCAGCTCGCGCTCGATCACCGCGCCGACCACCTCGGCGGCCATGACCGGCGGCTCCTCCTTCACGACGGGCATCTGGCTCACGCCGTACTCGCGCAGGATCGCGATCGCCGAGCCGACGGTCTCCTCCGGGTGCACGTGCACGAGCTCGGGGAGGGCAGTCGCTGACTCCGCCCCCTTGCGGTGCAGGACGTCGCCGACCGTCGGCTGCGAGCTGTCGGGCGTCAGGAAGCCGTAGTCGGCCATCCACTCGTCGTTGTAGATCTTCGACAGGTAGCCCCGGCCGGAGTCGGGCAGCAGGACGACGACCACGTCGTCCGCGGTGAGCTCGGTGGCCAGGCGCAGCCCGGCGGCGACAGCGAGGCCGCAGGACCCGCCCACGAGCAGCGCCTCCTCGCGGGCCAGGCGACGCGTGGTGAGGAACGAGTCGCGGTCGCTCACGGCGATGATCCGGTCGGCGATGCCGCGGTCGTAGGTCTCCGGCCAGAAGTCCTCGCCGACGCCCTCGACCAGGTAGGGCCGGCCGCTGCCGCCGCTGTAGACCGAGCCCTCGGGGTCGGCGCCGATGACCTGCACGCGGCCCTGCGACACCTCCTTGAGGTAGCGGCCGGTGCCGCTGATCGTCCCGCCGGTGCCCACGCCGGCCACGAAGTGCGTCACGCGGCCGTCGGTCTGCGTCCACACCTCCGGGCCGGTCGTGGCGTAGTGGGCGGCCGGGTTCAGGGGGTTCGCGTACTGGGTGGGGTTCCAGCCCCCGGGC
>CAXTFU010000364.1:0-4101 GCA_964243385.1 uncultured bacterium
GCCGACTCGATGACGTCCAGGAACGGCGGGGAGTAGGTGCCGAGCAGCAGCAGCGGCGCGACCCACCAGGCGGTCGCCCCGACCAGCGCGCCTAGCCACCAGCCGGCCAGCCGGGTGCGGCGCGGGCTCGGCGCCTGCACCGCCAGCCACAGCACGCCGAGCGGGACGACCGCCAGGGTCGCCGCCGCGTTCACGCCGCCCGCGAGCAGCACGACCAGCCCGCTCAGCGCCGCCGCCCGCCGCGGGCTGCCCCGGGTCGCGCCGGTCACCAGCGGCACCAGCACCCACGGGGCGAGCGCGTACGGCCAGACCTCGACGCTGATGGCGCCGAGCTGCGAGACCGGACGCGGCGCCAGCGCGTAGGCGACGCCCGCGAGCAGGCGCGTCCCCGGCGTCCCCAGCCCCAGCCGGCCCGCCAGCGCCCGGACGCCGAGCAGGGCCGTGCACAGCACGATGGACTGCCAGGTCCGCTGCACGGCCCAGTCGGGCAGGCCGACCGCCTGCAGGCCCGCGAACAGCGGGCCCATCGGGAACAGGTAGCCGTACGCCTGGTTCTGCAGCTGGCCCGCTCCCGCGGAGGGGTCCCAGAGGTGCAGGCTGCGGCCGAGCAGCCGCAGCGGGTCGACGGTGAGGTCGAGCTTGGTGTCCGGGACGACCCGCCCGGCCTCCTGCGCGAACACGAGCGCGGTGAGCACCAGGCACGCGACCGCGGTGCGCAGCCCGTCCGTGGGGCCCAGCCGGTCCGTGGCGCCCAGCCGGTCCGCGGCGGGCGGCCGCTCCACCCGCCGGCTCACCGCCGGGCGGGGACCGGCCCGGCGGGGCGGCCCGTCATCGCCGGTGCAGGACGAGCAGCAGGTTCCACGTCACGACCTCGCGCACGAGCGGCACGCGCACGACCCACGACGCCCAGCGCGGGTGGTAGCGCGGCAGGACGGCGACCACGTCCACGGCGCCGGCCGCGACCTGCGCGTCCTTCCACCGCAGCATCCGAGCCACCGACAGCGGGAACAGCGTCGGGGCGTAGTCGTTCTTGGGTCGGCGCCCGTGCAGCCGGGCCCAGCGGTCGGCCGCGCGCCGTCCGCCGAGGTAGTGCCACGGCGCCGTCTCGTGCCCGCCGTTCGGGGCCAGCCAGGTGTTGTAGGACAGGAACACCAGCCCGCCGGGCCGGGTGACGCGCAGCATCTCCCCCGCCATCCGCTCGGGGTCCGGCACGTGCTCCAGCACGTTGCTGGAGCAGCAGACGTCGACCGCGCCGTCGCGGAACGGCAGCGCCAGGCCGCTGCCCAGCACCGTGCCCGGCGCCACGTCGCGCCCGTGCAGCGACAGCTCCCCCGCGTCGGCGTCCAGGCCGACGTAGGTCGCGCCGAGCGCCCGGAAGGCGTCGGCGAAGTAGCCCGGTCCGCCGCCGACGTCGAGCACGGAGCGTCCCTCGAGCGGTGCGTACGCCGCGACCTGGCGCGCGGTGTCGGCGGCGAGCAGCCCGTAGAAGCGGGCGGGATCGCTCTGCTCGACGGCGAACGCCGCCAGCAGGGCGCGGCTGCGAGCCAGGCTCCCGAGCTCTGGCAGGGTGTCGGCCACGCTGGAGGAGCGTACGGGGACGGGAGCGGTTCACCCGATCGGGTGATCGAGATGTCGCGAACCTCTGGCTCGAAGTCGCCATTGCCGTGCGACGGTGCTGCGTGCACGATCAGTGCAACCTCCCGGACGCGTCCGCACAGCACTCCTGAGCACCACACGCACCGGGCACGCGACCGAGCACCCGTACCGAGCACCGCCCATCGAGCACCGCCCCCACCGAGCAGAGGGACGAGTCCCGCACGTGCCCCGCGCCACCCTGTCCCCGGCCGTCCCCGTGGTCTCCCCGGCCGCTGCCACCCTGTCTCCGGCCGTCCCCGCGGTGTCCCCGGCCGCCCCCGCGGCGTCCCCGGCCGCTCCGGCGGTGCTGCCCCTGACCCCGGTCACCCTGCGGGACCTGCGCCCCGGGCGCCCCACGCCTTCCCGTCCGGGGCAGGACGTGCTGCTGCTCAACTGGCGCGACCTCACCAACCCCGAGGGCGGCGGCTCCGAGCTCTACGTCGAGCAGGTCGCCGCGCGGCTGGCCGCCGCCGGCGACCGGGTCACCCTGCTCTGCGCCGCGCACCGGCGCGCGCCCCGCGACGAGGTGAAGGACGGCGTCCGCTACGTCCGCCGCGGCGGGCGCCTCACCGTCTACGCCTGGGCGGCAGTGCTCGTGCTGCTCGGCCGGCTCGGCCGCTCGGGCGTCGTCGTCGAGGTGCACAACGGCGTGCCGTTCCTGGCCCGGCTCTGGACGCGCCGGCGCGTCGTCGTGCTCGTCCACCACGTGCACCGCGAGCAGTGGCCGGTCGTGTTCGGGCCGCGGGCGGCGCGCGTCGGCTGGTGGCTCGAGTCGGTCGTCGCGCCCCTGGTCAACCGCCGCTGCGACTACGTCGCGGTCTCCGAGCGGACGCGCGACGAGCTCGTCGGGCTCGGCGTGCCCGCCCGCCGTATCTCGGTCGTGCACAACGGCACCACACCGTCCCTCCCGACGCCGGCCACCCGGGCCGCCGCGCCGACGATCGCCGTGCTCGGCCGCGTGGTGCCGCACAAGCGGGTCGAGCTCGTGCTGCAGGCAGCTGCCGTCCTGCGCTCGGAGGTGCCCGGACTGCGGGTCGAGGTGGCAGGCGACGGCTACTGGCTGCCGCAGCTGCACGCCGAGGTCGGGCGGCTCGGCCTGCAGGACGTCGTCGTCCTGCACGGTCGCGTCAGCGAGCAGGCCAAGGCCGACCTGCTCGCCCGCGCCTGGGTGCACGCCGTCCCGTCGGTCAAGGAGGGCTGGGGGCTGTCGGTCGTCGAGGCCGGCACGCACGCCACCCCGTCGGTCGCCTTCCGCGCCGCCGGCGGCCTCGCCGAGTCGATCGTCGACGGACGCACCGGCCTGCTCGTCGACGACGTCCCCGGACTGCACGACGCGCTGCGTACCCTCCTGCACGACGCGGCGCTGCGCACGCGGCTGGGCGAGGGCGCCCGCACCCACGCCGCGCGCTTCACCTGGGCCGCCACCGCGGCCGCCTTCTCCGCCGTCCTGCACCGCTGACCCGCTCCCCGACCCCGCTCTCAGGAGAACCCCATGGGAACCGTCCTCACCGTGCTCGCCGGCCTCGTGCTGGCCGGCGCCGCCACCGCAGGCGTCGTCGTGACGCAGTCGGACACGCCGCCCGGCACGCCGGACACCTCGATCAACCTGCTCGAGGAGGGCGTGAGCGACCCGGCCGCCGTCTACGACGTCGGTCAGTAGCCCCCGCCCCGAGGGCGACCGCGGCCAGGCCCAGCGCCGCCGCGTCCGCCAGCAGCACCGGCAGCAGCGGGACCCGCGGGACCTCGCGGGGACGGCTTCCGGGCACGTCGTAGAGCGCCAGCTCGTCGGTGCGGACCACCAGGTCCAGACCCGCGACCTGGCGCTCCAGCACGCCCGCGTGGGCGCCGCGGGTCGTCCGCTCGACGAGCACGTGCGCCACGCCCTCGGCCCGCAGCGCCGCGCGCAGCGGACGGCCTGACGACGCGGCGGCGTCGAGCCGGTCGGCGCGCGGGTCCTCGCCCCGGACGTCGCCCGTGCTGAGCGGCAGGTCGTCGTCCACGACCGCCGGCGGCCCGAGCAGCCGCGGGGCGGGGTCCAGCACCGTGCGGTCACCGGTCCACGGGAACGCCCGGTAGGCGCCCCACGGCAGGACGAGGACCGGGCCGCGGTCGGCGCGGGCCGGCACCTCCAGCCAGGCCGCCGGGTACCGGCTGGCGACGAGGCGGCCGCCCTCCCCCCAGGCCGCACCGGGCAGGGCCGCCACCGGCGCCAGGACGGCGAGCGCCGCCGCGAGGTGCCGGACGGGCCGGCCGTCCAGCCGCTCGAGCAGCGCCTCGACGCCGCAGGCCACGCCGGCCGCGACGAGCAGGACGACCGGCGCGCCCCACTTCTGGCCGTCCCGCAGCAGCCCCGCGGCCGGGACGTGCTCGACCGCCAGCCGCAGCCCGTCGGACAGCCCGGGCAGCCGGCCGAGCAGCGCCAGGACCAGGCCGCCCCCGGCCGCGACGAGCAGCCGGGGGCCGAGC
>CAXTFU010000365.1:0-4098 GCA_964243385.1 uncultured bacterium
CGTCCGGCGCGCACCGGGTCCCGGCGCGCGGCAGCGCCCCGGTCAGCAGGTACGCCGTCACGTGCCCGTCGACGCAGGTGCTCTGGCCGAGTGCGGCGTGCCCGAAGCCCTCGAGCGTCAGCAGGCGCGACGACGGCAGGAGCCCGGCGACGGTCTGCGCACCCGTGTAGGGCGTGGCCGGGTCGTAGCGGTTGCCGACGACGAGCACCGGGTGCGCGGTGCGCGCGGTCCAGGGGCCGGCGTAGCGGTCCTCGACGGCGGGCGCCGGCCACGTCGCGCACGCGATGCTCGTCCACGTCCACGCCCGCCCGAAGTAGGGGGCGCGCCGGTCGGCCAGGACCGAGGCCGCGGACCACGTCCGCGCGTCGCGCGGCCCGGAGCTGTCGGAGCACAGGACGCCGTCGCTGCCCTCGAGCGTCTGCTCCGGCTCGTGGTCGAACGACCCGCCCGAGACCCGGCCCAGGACGGCGGTCAGCCGGCGGTAGGCCTGGCCGGCCCGCGCCCGGTCGTCCAGGCGCTCGACCTCGTCGACCATCGCGGCCAGCTCGGGCCAGGCCACGGGGCTGTACATCGCCGACAGCGCCAGGCCGACCAGCTCGGCGTAGCCGACGCGCTGGAACGCGCCCCCGCCGAGGGGGATCTCGACCGGGCGCACCCGCAGCCGCGCCGCGAGCCGGTCGAACCGGCGGCGCGGGTCGTCGGCGATCGCGCACCGCGCCTCGCCCGCGGCCCGGCAGCGGGCGAAGAACTGCTGGAGCGTGGCGTACGAGCTCTCGGCGCTGCGCAGCCGCGTCGACACCGGCAGGGACGACCTGCGCGTGAGGTCCTCCCGCGACGACGCCCGGGGCCGGACGACGCCGGTCGTCCAGGCGACGGGGTCGAGGACGCCGTCCAGCACGAGGGCCCGCACCCGGCCGGGGAACAGGTTCGCGTACGTGGTGCCGAGGTGCGTGCCGTAGGAGTAGCCGGCGAAGCTCAGCGACTGGTCGCCGACCGCCGCGCGCAGCAGGTCCAGGTCGCGCGCCACGTCGCCGGTCGACATGTGCCGCAGCAGCGGGTCCCTGCCCGCGGCGCAGCGCTGGGTGTAGCCGGCGAAGGCCGCCGCCGTGCCGCGCTCCTCCCGGGCCGTCACCGGGAACGTGGGCAGGAAGCGGTAGAACTCGAAGAAGTCCTCGACGCCGTCGAAGCACACCAGCGGACGGCTGCGGGCGATCCCGCGCGGGTCGAAGCCCACGACGTCGAACCGGGCGAGCACCTCCTTCGGGTACAGCAGCGGCGCCGCGTCGACGAAGTCGACGCCCGACGCTCCCGGACCCCCCGGGTTGACGAACAGCGAGCCGATCCGCTGCGCCGGGACGTCGGCGCGCCGGCGCTTCAGCGCCAGGTCGATCGTCGCTCCGGCGGGCACGTCGTGGTCGAGCGGGACGGCGGCCGTCGCGCACTCGAAGACGCCCCCGGCCTCCTCCGGCGGGATGCCCTCGTCCTCCGGGCAGGGCGCCCAGACGAGGGTCGGGACCGTCGCCGGACGTGCGGTCGGCGCGCCCGCCGCGCCCGGCGCCACCGCCGGGGCCGCGCCCGCAGCCGGCACCAGGCCCAGCGGGGCGAGCAGGGCCAGCGCCGCTGCCCCACCGATCACCGCACCTCGAGCTCCCGCACTCCGAGCGCTCCGTCGTCCGACCATGCCCGCTGCCTCCTGGACCCGGCCACGGCCGGTCGGCCCGGCGTGGGGCCGTGACCGTACGTGAGCGCCATGGCACGGACAAGGTCATCCGCTCGACGCGGCGCGGCGTGCCTCGACCGGACGGCGCTCCGTGACCGGCCGGTGCTGCGCGGTGTGCTGCAGCACCCCCGCTCCGAGGTGCGCGAGGACCACCAGGACCACCGCCCCGGCGACGCCGGAGGTCTCCAGTCCGGCCAGGAAGGCGACGGCGGCGACGAAGGACATCGGCATGCGCAGCGGCGGCGGTCCGAGCAGCCGGCGCTCGGCGACGCGGGCGACGCCCTCGGCCGCTGCCAGCAGGACCAGGGCCGCGACGGCGACGGGACGCGGCACGTCGGTGAGCAGCAGCAGGACCAGCGGGACGTACCCGACGACGACGCCGAGCACGGGCAGCAGGCGCCACCAGGCCGTCCAGAGCCCGAGCGCGACCGGTGCCGGCAGGCCGACGGCCTGCGCCACGACGGCGGTGAGCAGGCCGGCCACGGCGGCGCCGGCGACCAGGTGCCGGGCGCTGCGCGCGCCCTCGGCGACGCCGGCGTCGATGCCGCTCCAGCGCCACGACCGCCCCTCGGCCTGCAGCTGCAGCAGGCGCTGCTCGAAGCGCTCGTAGGCGACGAGCATGAAGACGGTCAGGGTCAGCACCAGCGCCACCTCGCCGAGCCGGCCCGCTGCCGTGCGCGCGGCGCTCGCCGGCGAGCCGAACAGCCGCTGCGGCGCCGTGTCGACGAGGTCGCTGGTGCGCTGGACGAGGTCCAGCCGCTCGCCCGGCCCGCGCAGCGGCCCGGTCCGGACGACGTCCGCGACGGCGCCCGGGGCGGTGCTGCGCAGGTGCTGGTACTGGTCGACGACGGCGTCCACGACGCCGTAGGTGAGCAGGGCCGCGCCGAGCAGCGTCGCCGTCGTGACGAGGACGACCGCGACGCCGCGGTGCACCCGCCGGTCGGCGAGAGCCCGCACCGGGCCGTCGAGCAGCAGCGCCGCGGCGCCCGCCGTCACGAGCCAGTGCAGCACCGTGCGCGAGCGGTCCAGGGCCAGCAGCACGACGACCGTCCCGAGCGCCGTCAGGGCGACGCGCACGGCGACCGCCGGCGTGAGCCGCACCCGGACGGGGGCGAGCGGGCTCACGGGAGCCGCCCGGGCGGGCGCAGCTCGACGCGGGCCGCCTTGGCGGCCGCGACGAGCGGGATGGCGAGCACCGCGCCGGGCAGGCCTGCGACGGCGACCCCCAGCAGCGCCACGACCATCGTCGTCAGCGGTGACAGCTGCACCGCCCGGCCGACGACGACGGGCTGCACCACCCGGTTCTCGACCTGCGTGTAGACCAGCCACACGACCAGGGCCAGCAGCGCCGGCCGCAGCCCGGTGGTCAGGGCCAGCGCGACGAGCCCGGCGCCGCCGACGATGCCGCCGAGCTGCGGGACGAAGTTCCACGCGAAGGCCCACAGCGCGGCCAGGGCCACCAGCGGGACGCCGAGCACCAGCGCGATGACGAACGCAGCGGTGCCCGCCAGGAGGGCCAGCAGCAGCGACCCGACGGCGTAGCGCCCGACGACGACCAGGACGCTGCGCCCGACGCGGTCCGCCGCCGGGCGCCACGGCTCCGGCAGGACCTGACGGCACGCGCGCACGAGCGCAGGGCCCTCGACGAGCAGCAGGACGAGCAGCAGCAGCGTCTCCAGGCCGCCGCGCAGGTACTGCGCCGCCTCCTGGGCCGTGCCGAGCAGGCCCTGCTCGCCCGTGCGCGCCGGCAGCCCGGCGAGCCACGACTCGACCTGGGCCGGGACGTCGTTCTCCTGCAGCGAGCGGCCGACGACCGGCAGCCGGACGAGCTCGTCCAGCACCGCCGGAGCGTCGGCCCCGATCCGGCTCCCCTGCTCGACGGCGGCCGGCGCCAGCAGCGCCACCGTCCCGACGACGAGCGCGACGAGCACCGTGACGACTTTGGCCACCGCGACGGCGCGCGACCGCCGCGTCCAGCGCTCGACGACGCCGACGACGCGGTCCAGCGCCAGAGCCCCCACCAGGGCGAGGACGACGTGCAGCGCGGTGTCGCGCACCGTCCCGAGCAGGTCGATCGCGAGCACCGTCCCGGCGAGCAGGCCGGCCACGAGCAGCAGGCTTGACCAGCCGATGTCCACAGGCGCGGACCCCGCCGCGCCGCGCGCCGGCACGGGCGGGAGGTCGTCGACCCTCCCGTCCGCTGCCGGGGACGCCCCTGGCGAGGCCTGCCGGAGCACTGCGGTCCTGCCGCCTGCCGCTGCCCGCTCAGCGCCCGCGCGCCGGGCGGTCAGGCGCTGGGCGGTCGAGCGCCGGACGGTCGAGCGCCGGCCGGTCGAGCGCCGGCCGGTCGAGCGCCGGCCGGTCGGGCGCTGGACGAC
>CAXTFU010000366.1:0-4023 GCA_964243385.1 uncultured bacterium
CCCGCTCGAGCAGCTGCTCGCTCGACACGACGGCGCCCTCGGCCCGCAGCAGCTCCTCCAGGACGCCGAACTCCTTGCGGGTCAGGCCGAGGTCGGCACCGGAGCGGGTGGCGGTGCGCCGGGCGGGGTCGAGCACGATGCCCCCGGGCCCGTGCAGCACCGGCGGCGCCGGCGGCGTGGCGCGCCGGCCCAGGGCGCGCACCCGCGCCACCAGCTCGGCGAAGGCGAACGGCTTGCCGAGGTAGTCGTCGGCGCCGAGCTCGAGGCCCGCCACCCGGTCCTCGAGGGTGCCGGCCGCGGTGAGCATGAGCACGCGGGTGAGCGACCCCTCGCGCGCCAGGCGCCGGCAGATGTCGTCGCCCGAGCGGCCGGGCAGGTCGCGGTCCAGCACGAGCACGTCGTAGCGGGTGACCATGGCCTTCTCGAGGCCCGCGTCGCCGTCGTAGGCGGTGTCGACGGCCATGCCCTCGCGGCGCAGTCCCCGGGCGACCGCGTCCGCCAGCGGGACCTCGTCCTCCACCACCAGCACGCGCACGTCGCAGGACGCTAGACGACCCCGTGTGCGCTGCGCGTGAGCTGCCGCAGCCCCGTGCGTCCCGCTCACGGACGGCTGCGCTGGGTAGTCTCTCCCGGTGAGCAGACCGACGATCCTGGAGCTGCGCCGCGGGGCGCTGGCCGTGTCGGTGCTGCACGACCTGGACGTCGAGCCGGCGCCGCTGGGCATCACGCTGACCGGCCGTCCGCCGGTCTGGATCTCGTGGGGCGAGTGCCGCGACGCCCTCGTCGACGACGACCCGGAGACGCCGACCGGCCGCGAGCGGCTGGCGGCCTGGGTGCAGGCACGCCGCTGGGCCGCCGACGCCGGCAGCGGCGCGGTGGCCCGGTCCGTCCGCCCGGCCGGGCTGCCGGTCGACCACGTCCTGCACCCCGGGCCGGCCTGGGTGCGCGAGCAGGTGCTCGGCGGCGCGCTCGACCTCGGCCTCGGCGCGGTCGGGCTCGACCCGACCGACCCCGACCGGGTGGTCCTGCTGCCGGCGCAGGCGCTGGACGACCTCGGCCTGGACGCGGACGCGCTGTGGACCTCGGTGCGCACGCGCCTCGAGGAGCTGGGTGCGCTCGCCGCCGACCGCGTGCGGCACGACGCCAAGGGCCAGCTGCGCCCGTGCGGCGACGCCGACGCGGTCACCCTGCTCGGCGCGCGCAGCCTGCGGACCTCGCTCGCCGAGGGCGCCGGCGGCCTCGCGGCGGCCGTCGTCCCCATGCGCCGGCTGGGCTGGACGAGGCTGTCGCTCGTCGACCCCGCGTTCGGGCCGGCCGCCGCCGCCGCGAGCCTGGCGCAGGACCGGGGCTTCCCGCGTCCCCTGCTCATCACCGCCGACGAGGTCACCCTCGTCCCCGAGGGCGGCAACCCCGCCCGGCTGCTGCTGCGCGACGCCGGCGCGCGGACCCCGCGGGTCCGCTCGGACGACTAGCCCGGGCGGTCGGCCTGCTCGTCGGTGCTCAGGTCGTCGCCGGTGCTGAGGTCGGCGGCGTCGCGGCCGTCGAGCCGGGCGACCGTCTCGACGACGCGGCGGGCGACCTCCTGGGCGGTGAGGCCGATCTCGGCCAGCACCTGCGTGCGGGTCGCGTGGTCCAGGAAGCGCTGCGGGATGCCGACGTCGCGCAGCGGGACGTCGATGTCGGCGTCGCGCAGGGCCTGGCTGATGCGCGAGCCGACGCCGCCGACCCGGCCGTTGTCCTCGACGGTGACGACGAGCCGGTAGCCGCGCGCCAGCTCGACGAGCTCGGCCGGCACGGGGCTGATCCAGCGCGGGTCGACGACGGTGACGCCGATGCCCTGGTCGGCGGCGCGCGCCGCGACCTCGAGCCCGAGCCGGGCGAAGGCGCCGACCGCGACGAGCAGCACGTCGTCGCTCGGGCCGGCGTGCAGGACGTCGACGACGCCGCGGCGCTCGAGGGCCGGGATGTCGTCGCCGACCGCGCCCTTGGGGAAGCGCACCGCGGTCGGGCCGTCGTCGACGGCGAGCGCCTCGCGCAGCTCCTCGCGCAGCGTCGCGCTGTCGCGGGGCGCCGCCAGGCGCAGCCCCGGGACGAGCTGCAGCAGCGAGAGGTCCCACATGCCGTTGTGGCTCGCGCCGTCGTCGCCGGTCACACCGGCGCGGTCGAGCACGAACGTGACGGGCAGGCGGTGCAGGGCGACGTCGAGCAGCGTCTGGTCGAACGCGCGGTTGAGGAACGTCGCGTACAGGCAGACGACCGGGTGCATCCCGCCCATGGCCAGGCCGGCCGCGCTGGTGACCGCGTGCTGCTCGGCGATGCCGACGTCGAAGGTGCGGTCGGGGTGGGCCTGGCTGAAGGCGAGCAGGCCGACCGGCTGCAGCATGGCCGCGGTGATCGCCACGACGTCCGGGCGCTCGGCGCCGATCGCCAGCATCTCCTCGCCCAGCACGCCGGTCCAGCCGCGGGCGCTCGGCGTGATCGGCTTGCCGGTGACCGGGTCGGTGATCGGGGCGACGCTGTGCAGGCGGTCGGCCTCGTCGTCGACGGCCGGCTGGTAGCCGTAGCCCTTGACGGTGACGGCGTGCACGATGACCGGCCCCCCGAAGGCCTTGGCCCGGCGCAGCGCGCCCTCCATGGCGGCGGTGTCGTGCCCGTCGACCGGGCCGAGGTACTTCATGCCGAGGTCCTCGAACATGACCTGCGGCTGCAGGAAGTCCTTGATGCCGCGCTTGAGGCCGTGCAGCGCGGTGTAGAGCGGGCCGCCGACGACGGGCGTGCGGCTCAGCGTGGTCTTCACGGTGTCGAGCACCCGCTCGTAGGACTGCGTCATGCGCAGCGTCGCGAGGTGGTCGGCCAGCCCGCCGATCGTCGCGGAGTAGCTGCGGCCGTTGTCGTTCACGACGATGACGACGGGCAGGTTGCTCGCGGCGATGTTGTTGAGGGCCTCCCAGCACATGCCGCCGGTCAGCGCGCCGTCGCCGACGACCGCGACGACGTGCCGGCGCTCGCCGCGCAGCCGGTAGGCCTTGGCCAGCCCGTCGGCGTAGGACAGCGCGGTCGAGGCGTGGCTGTTCTCGACGAGGTCGTGCTCGGACTCGCTGGTGCTCGGGTAGCCCGACAGGCCGCCCTGCTTGCGCAGCGTCTCGAACGCCTCCCGGCCCCGCCCGGTGACGAGCTTGTGCACGTACGACTGGTGGCCGGTGTCCCACAGCACCTTGTCGCGCGGCGAGTCGAAGACGCGGTGCACCGCGAGCGTCAGCTCGACGACGCCGAGGCTCGGCCCGAGGTGCCCACCCGTGCGCGACACCGTGTCGACCATGAGGTCGCGCAGCTCGGCGGCGAGCACCGGCATCTGCTCGGCGGGCAGTCGCTTCAGGTCGGCGGGACCGTGCACGCCGTCCAGCAGGCTCACGGGGCCGTCCTCAGGGGTTCGGGCCGTCCTGGCCGCGGGTCAAGGGCTTCGAGTCTAGTGGCGCAGGCGCGTTGCGCCTCTCGACACCACTGCCCGGGCTGGCGTCGGGCACGCGTCGACCGACCCGCCGTCACAGGCGCGGGACGTGCCGCTCCCCGCGCAGCGCGGCGTCGACGAGGGCGACCTGGCGTCCGGTCTGCACGAGCCGCCGGCCCTCGCGCTCGTACGCCGCGAGCGCCGCCTCGACCGCCTCGGGCGGCACGACGCCCTTGAGCTCGGCGCGGGTCGTGCGGATGCCGTTGCGCGCCGCCTCGACGCCGGCCTCGACGTGGCCGGCGGCGAAGTGCGCGAGCAGGACGGGGTAGCGGCGCAGCACCTCGTGCGCCCGGTAGTCGGGGGGGCACAGGTCGAACAGCCAGCCGACGGCGCTGCGCTCCCAGTCCGGGGCCTGCGGCGGCAGCACCTCGGGCGGCCAGCCGGGCGGGACGAGGTCGCGGCGCATGTCCCGGTCCCTCCCCCGCACTCGGGCGGCGGACGCCTGCGCACGCCCCGCTGCGGTGTCCTGCGGGGCGCGCGCGGCGCCGGGTGCCAGGATCCGCGCGTGCGCCGCC
>CAXTFU010000367.1:0-3993 GCA_964243385.1 uncultured bacterium
AGCGCGACGGCCAGCGCGCCGCGCCCGGCGGCGGTGCAGGCCAGCAGGGCGGCGACCTGCACGGCCGGCACGAGCACGAGCGCCGCCGCGCCGAGCGCGCCGACGTCCGGCGCCTTCATGACGGCGCGGGCCCGCTCGGGCGAGCCGTAGCTGCCCAGGCCGTCGGCGAGGTCGGCCAGCCCGTCGAGGTGCAGCCCGCGGGTCAGCAGCGCGAGCAGCACGACGACCAGGACGCACGCCAGCAGCGGCGGGCCCCCGGTGAGCGCGTCGGCGGCGACGAGCAGCCCCGCGGCCGGCACGGCCAGGAGCAGCCCGACCAGCGGGGCCAGGCGCATCGCCCAGCCCGCGGTCGCCCGGTCCAGCCGGTCCGGCCCGCGCACCGGCAGGACGGTGAGGGTGGTGAGGGCGAGCCGCAGCCCGCCGGCGGCGTCAGCCACCCGGCGGTCCGGCGGTCCGGTCCGGAGCAGGGGCGCGCACGCGCGGCACGCTAGTGCGCTCGCCGGCCCCGTCCGAGCCGCGGGGGGCCGGAGCGGCTCAGAACCGCAGCGTGAGCGGGTCCACCGTGGCGATCTGCGCGTCCTGCAGGATCTGGGAGTAGGCCGCGTGCAGGGTGCGCCGCCTGGCGAGGAAGTCCTCGGCGTCGAAGGGGAACAGCTCGGGCAGGCGCTCGAGGGTCAGCGGGCCGTCGACGTCGGTGTCTCGGCGCACCGGGACGCCCATCGTGGTGCACATCTCGAGGGTGCGGCTGTCGTGCGCGACGACCCCGGCCGGGACGCCCGCCTGCAGCGCCAGCATCGCGCCGTGGAAGCGGGTGCCGACGACGAAGTCGAAGCGCGCGAGGTGCGCCAGCCAGGCCGGCACGTCGAAGAAGGCGTACGCGTGCCGGCGGCACCAGGTCTGGAACTCGGCGACGTCGAGCTCGGGGCGGATGTAGTCGCGGCAGGTCTCCAGCACCTCGGGCGTGAGGTGGTCGAACTCGTTGCGGGCCAGGTGCAGCATCTCCAGCCCGTGCTGGACGATGTAGGCGCCGCCGGTGTCGGTCGCCAGCTGCGCCAGCGAGTGCTCCAGCTCGCGCAGCTTCGGGATGTAGGGGATGCCGGCCGTGGCGGCGACGTGCCGCGGCACCGCGGCGTAGCCCTCGGCGAGCCGCTTGGCGACGTCGTCGTGCATGTTGATGAAGTTCGACGGGCAGCCGGTCACCGCCACCTGGTCGCCCAGGCCGAAGCGGGCGATCTGCGCCTGGGTGTAGGCGCCGCGGACGCCGACGTTCGGGTGGTCGGACGGGGCGTGCGCGATCATCGTCCGCAGCCAGCGCTCGGTGCCGACGGTGAGCGTCACGTCCTCGTCGGCCGAGGCGGCCTGCGCCCCGAGCCCGATGCCGACCACCGGCAGGCCGAACGCCTCGATCCGGTCGGCCAGGTGGCCGAGGTCGGTGTGCGGCCCGAGCTGGTTGGCCAGCGGCAGCAGCAGCACGTCGCCGAGCTCGCGGACCTGCTCGACCGGGTCGTCCCAGTGCGCGAGCACGACGTCCTCGGTGTGCGTGGCCAGGCCGTAGCGGAAGGCCAGGTTGCCCGTGTTGCCGCCGCTCTCGTCGAACAGCGAGCGCGTGTCCTTCAGGACCTGGTCCTGGATGGCTGGGGACCCCGCGAGGATGACCGGGCGGCGCATGACATCTCCCTGCTGCTCGTGTGGTGCTTGTCCCGGACTGCATCGGCGGGGGCCCCGGCCCGCTTGACCGGCGCCGGCGGCGGCGCGCCCGGTCCCACCGGTGCGGTGGCCCGCGCCACGTCCCGGCCACCCGCCGCCCGGCTCAAGGGGCGTCCGGTGCCGCCCGAAGCAGACGGGAGTCGTCCGCTCACGGGGACGGCCGGCCCTCGGACGCCCACCGAGCGGCCACTCGGCGTGCGGAGGGGGAGCGGTGACGCGGTCGTCGACCCTCGGGACGGTCCTGCCGCAGCAGCGCCGTCCGGCGCACGACAGCAGCCCGCTCGACGCCGCGAGCCGCACGGCCGGCTCCCGGCTCGGCCCCGTGCGCGCCGACGGCCGCCACCTCGAGGTCGACGGCGCGCCGTGGCGGCTCAAGGCCGTCACCTACGGCAGCTTCCTGGCCCGCGCGGCCGACGGGGCGGCGTTCCCGGACCCCGAGCGGGTGCGCGGCGACCTCGCCACGGTCGCGGCCGCCGGCTTCAACACCGTCCGCACGTACACCCTGCCGACGCCGGACCTGCTCGACGCCGCCGAGGAGCACGGCCTGCGCGTGCTCGTCGGGCTGCACTACGACGACTGGCGGATGGTCGACGACACGTCGCGCCGGGCGAGCGCCGGCGTGCGCGACGCCGGGCGGCGCGCCGTCGACGAGGCGCTCGAGCGCCTGGCGGGGCGCTCGTGCGTCGCGGCCGTCGTCGTCGGCAACGAGGTGCCGGGCGACCTCGTCCGGCTGCACGGCACCCGCCGGGTCGAGCGCGTGCTGGCCGACCTCGTCGCCCGCGTGCACGACGGGGCGCCCGAGCTGCTCGTCACCTACGCCAACTACCCGACCACCGAGTACCTGCGGGTGGAGGGCCAGGACCTCGCCTGCGTGAACGTGTTCCTGCACGAGCCGGATGCGCTGCGCACCTACCTGCGGCACCTGTCGGTGAGCGCGGGCGACCTGCCGCTCGTCGTCTCCGAGCTCGGCGTCGACGCCGCACGGCACGGCGCGGCCGAGCAGGCCGAGCGCCTGCAGGCGCAGCTCGACGTCGTCGACGAGGTCGGCTGCGCCGGCGCCGCCGTCTTCTCGCTCACCGACGACTGGGGCGTCGGCGGCTACCCGGTCGAGGACTGGCAGTTCGGGCTGCAGGACCGGGCCCGGGCTCCGCGTCCGTCGTTCGGCGTCGCCGCCGCCTGGGCGCACCGCTCGGTGCGCGACCTGCTGCCCAGCTGGCCCCGGCTGTCGGTCGTCGTCTGCGCCTACCAGGAGCAGGAGCGCCTCGGGCGGTGCCTGGACTCGCTCGCCGCCCTCGACTACCCCGACCTCGAGGTCATCGTCTGCGACGACGGCTCGACCGACGGCACGCGCGAGGTCGCCCGCCGCTCGCCGTTCCGCCTGCTCGAGCTCGAGCACGGGGGCCTGTCGGCCGCCCGCAACGCCGGCACCGCCGCGGCCACCGGCGAGCTCGTCGCGTTCCTCGACGCCGACGCGACCTGCCACCCGCTGTGGGGCTACCACCTGGCGCTGTCCGTCGGGGACGACCCGGCCGTGGTCGGGTCGGGCGGGCCGAACCTGCCCGTGACCTGGGCCGGACGCACCGCCCGCGCCGTCGCCGTCTCGCCCGGCAACCCGGTCGAGGTGCTCGTGCGGCCCGACCGCGCCGAGCACGTGGCCGGCTGCAACAGCGTCTTCCGGCGGGACGCGCTCGTCGCGTCCGGCGGCTACCTGCCGTCGCTGACCTCGGCCGGCGACGACGTCGACGTCTGCTGGCGGCTGCTCGACGCCGGCGGCGTCGTCGCGTTCTCACCAGCCGCCCAGGTGCGGCACGAGCGGCGCGCGACGGTGCGGGGCTACCTGCGCCAGCAGCGCGGCTACGGCCGGGCCGAGCGCATGATCAGCGGCCGGCACCCGCACCGCTTCAACCGGCTCGGGCACGCGACCTGGTCGTCGTCGGTGTACGGCGGGCCGCTGGCGCTGCCACGCCTGCTGCCGCGCGTCGTCGCCTACGGACCGGCCGGCTCGGCGCCCTACCAGCCGGTGGCCGGCCACCGCGGCAGCACCGCGCTGCAGCTGGCCGGCGTGCTGGTGCTGCCGCTGGTCGTGCTCGGGACGGTCGCCGCCCTGCTCGGCCTCGCGTGGCCGCCGATGCTGCTCGTCGCCGCGGCGAGCGCCGCCGCCCTGCTCGGCTACGCGGGCCTCGTCGCCGCAGGCACCGCGCTGCCGCGCAGCGAGCCGTCGCCCGTGCGCGTGCGCCTGCTCGTCGTGCTCCTGCACCTGCTGCAGCCGCTCGCGCGCGCCTGGGG
>CAXTFU010000368.1:0-2683 GCA_964243385.1 uncultured bacterium
GACTGCCCGCTTCAGCGCCGCTCCGCGACTGCCCGCTTCAGCGCCGCTCCGCGACGATGTCCCAGGGGGCGCGGCCCGCGGCCACCCCGCGCGCCTCGAAGCGGGTCGACGGGCGGGCGCCGCGTCCGGTGCTCACGACGGCGAGGTCCGGCGACGCGGCGACCACCGCGTGCACCTGCTCGGCGTAGGCCGTCCAGTCGGTCGCGACGTGCAGCCGCCCGCCGGGCCGCAGCCGCGACGCCACCAGCTCCAGGAACGCGGCGTCGACGAGGCGGCGCTTGACGTGCTTGGCCTTGGGCCAGGGGTCGGGGAAGAACACGCGCACCTCGTCCAGGCTGCTCGGCGCGACGACCTCGCGCAGGACGTGGAGCCCGTCCGCCTCGGCCACCCGGACGTTGCGCAGCCCCTGCTCCTCGAGGCGGCGCAGCAGCGCCGCGACCCCCGGGACGTGCACCTCGACCGCGAGGACGTCACGGGCCGGGTCGGCGGCGGCCATCGCGGCGGTCGCCTCGCCGGTCCCGGAGCCGATCTCGACCACCAGCGGCGCCGCCCGGCCGAACGCCAGCACCGGGTCGAGCGGGACGTCCGCCCGCAGGCCGAGCACCGGACGGAGGCGCTCGAGGTCGGCGAGCTGGCCGGGGCTCGTCCGGCCCCGCGCCTTCCAGCTGCGGACGGCGTCTCCCCGCTGCACCGCTCGTCTCCGTCCGTCCGGCCGGGCGCCCGTCACCCGTCCGGAGCAGGCTGCCAGACGGGCATGCGGTCTAGGGTCGGCACGTGGACGATCCCGCGCTCGTCTGGCTGGTGATCGGGGTGGTGCTGGTCCTGTCCGAGGTCCTCGCCCTGACGCTCGCGCTCGGCATGCTCGGCGTCGGCGCGCTCGTCGCCGCGGCCCTGGCGCTCGCCGGGGCCGAGCTGCCGCTGCAGCTGCTCGGGTTCGCCGGGACGAGCGCCGCGATGCTGCTGCTCGTCCGCCCGCCGATCAAGGCCGCGCTCGACCGCAGCGGCACGACCGAGCGCACCGACGTCCGGATGCTGCAGGGCTCGACCGCGGTGGTGGTCGAGCGGGTCACCGACGACACCGGCCAGGTCCGCCTGCACGGCGAGCTGTGGCGCGCCCGCCCCTACGCGGGGGGCCATCCGGTGGACGTCGGGCGTTCGGTGAGCGTGGCGGGGGTCGAGGGTGCCACGCTGCTGGTCTACTCGGCAGACCTGACCTAGAGCTCTCGGAAGGACGGTCCCTGCGTGGACGTCGCTGTGATCGTGTTCCTGTTCGTCGCCGCGGTCGTCGCCGTCATCCTGTTCAAGACGGTGCGCATCGTCCCGCAGGCGTCCGTCTTCGTGATCGAGCGGCTGGGCCGGTACAGCCGCACCCTCGAGCCGGGCATCCACCTGCTGGTGCCGGTCGTCGACCGGGTCCGGACGCGCACCGACATCCGCGAGCAGGTCGTCGGCTTCCCGCCCCAGGCCGTCATCACCAAGGACAACCTGGTCGTCGGCATCGACTCCGTCATCTACTACTCGATCATGGACCCGGCCGCGGCCCAGTACAAGATCGAGAACGTCGTGCAGGCCATCGAGCAGCTCGTCGTCACGACGCTGCGCAACGTCGTCGGCGGCATGCAGCTCGAGGAGGCCCTGACCGGCCGCGACCACATCAACGAGCGGCTCGCGACCGTGCTCGACGAGGCGACCGGCAAGTGGGGCGTCAAGGTGAACCGCGTCGAGATCCGCGGCATCGAGCCGCCGCCCACCATCCGCGACGCCATGGAGCAGGCCATGCGCGCCGACCGCGGCAAGCGCGCGGCGATCCTCACCGCCGAGGGGCAGCAGCAGTCGGTCGTGCTGTCGGCGCAGGGCTCGAAGCAGTCCGTCGTGCTGAACGCCGAGGCCGACCGGGCCGCGACCATCCTGCGGGCCGAGGCCGAGCGCGAGGCGCTGCTGCTGCGCGCGCAGGGCGAGGCGCAGGCCATCGCGACGGTCGTCTCGGCCATCAAGGCGGCCGGCGTCGACGACACCGTGCTCGCCTACCAGCGCCAGCAGCTGCTGCCGCGCCTGGCCGAGGGCGACGCCAACAAGGTGTGGTTCGTGCCGACCGACATCGCCGGGGCGCTCGGGCGCATCGGCGTGGGCGGTGCCGCTCCGGCGGCCGGCGCGACGAGCGCCGGACCGCCGCCCCCGCCGGCCCTGCAGCCCGCGCCCCCTCCGGCGCCGCAGCAGCCCTGACCGCGTCCCCCTTCGTCCACCGCTGCAGCCGCACGCTCGCAGCGACGGGGTCGCCGCGGTGCACACGTCGTGATCCTCGCGGACCCGTCGGGCCGTCCGGCAGGCGTGAGCAGTGGCCCGTGGCGATCAGGACGTGTGCGGAGGTGCTCCGCCGTCCGGCGGGCCGACCGCGGCAAGCCGTCCTGCCGGGGGCCTCGACGCGCTGACGCGCTGACGCGCTGACGCGCTGACGCGCACGAGCAAGTTCCACCACCGGCCCGACCGCGGTGCACACGTCGTGATCCTCGCGGAGCCGTCGGGCTGTCCAGCGGGCGTGAGCAATGGCCCGTGGCGATCAGGACGTGTGCGGAGGTGCTCCGCCGTCCGGCGGGCCGACCGCGGCAAGCCGTCCTGCCGGGGGCCCTCGACGCGCTGACGCGCTGACGCGCTGACGCGCTGACGCGCTGACGCGCTGACGCGC
>CAXTFU010000368.1:2783-3950 GCA_964243385.1 uncultured bacterium
GCTGACGCGCTGACGCGCTGACGCGCTGACGCGCTGACGCGCTGACGCGCTGACGACCCCGTCCCACCACCGCGCCGACCGCGGTGCACACGTCGTGATCCTCGGGAGGCCGGCGGGTGGGCCCGTGGGCGCCAGCCGGTCACCGTCGCGACCAGGTCGTGTGCGCGGTGGCCGGTCCGCCCGTCAGCGCGGCGCGGGCAGCAGCACGCGGACGGCGCCCGGGCGGACCGTGACCGTCGCGGGCAGCGAGCCGACGGGGTCGCCGTCGGCGAACACCCGGAACGGCCGGTCGGCGTCCAGCCCGACGGTCCGGGCGGGCTGGACGGCGACGGAGGCCTGGCGCACGTGCGTGCCGCGGAACACCGCCGGCAGCGTCCGCAGGAAGCGCAGCCGGCTGGTCGTCGTGGTCGTGACCACGTCGAGCAGCCCGTCGGTCATCGACGCGCCGGGCGCGAGGCGCATCCCGCCGCCGTAGCGGCCCGAGTTCGACACGGCCACCGCCCAGCCGCGCACGTCGAGCGGCGCGCCGTCGACGGTGCAGGTGAACGCCGCCGGCGTCCAGCGGGCGACGGTCGCCAGCGCGCCGTAGCCGTAGACGAGCTGCCCGAGCGGCAGCCGCGTCGTGAGCACCCGCTCCTGCACCTCGCTGTCGAAGCCGACCGACGCGATGCCGAGGAACGGCACGTCGCCCTCGGCGCTCGACACGACCCCGAGGTCGAGCGCCTGCTCGACCCCGGACGCGAGCACCCCGCAGGCATCCGGCAGGTCGCGGGGCAGCCCGACGGCGCGGCAGAAGTCGTTGCCCCGGCCGCCCGGGAGCACGCCCAGCAGGCCGCCGAGCCCCGAGACGACGCCGGCGAGCCGCCCGACGATGCCGTCGCCCCCCATCGCGACGACGACCCGGCCGTCACCGACCGCCCCGGCGGCGAGGTCGTCGGCGTGCTCGAGCGACCGGGTGGGCGTGACGACGAGGTCGTGGCCGGCGCCGCGCAGCACCTGCTCGACCCGGCCGAGCAGGCGACCGGACCGGCCGCCCCCGGCCGACGGGTTGACCACGAGCTGGAGGCGGCGCACGCGCGGATCCTGGCACCCGGCGCGCGCTGCACCCCGCAGGACGGCGCCGCGCGGCGCCGCCGTGTGGGGCGTGGTGTGAGCGGGCGAGGAGGC
>CAXTFU010000369.1:0-3945 GCA_964243385.1 uncultured bacterium
GGTCGGGACGGTCGCCGGTGAAGGTGCTCCAGGCCAGCAGCGCGACGAGCACGGCGGCCCCGGCGAGGCTCGCGGTCAGCCAGCGCGGCTGGTCCCGCTCCGGCGGCGCGGACACCGGCACGTGCAGGCTGCCGCTGGGCGAGCGCGGCGCCGGCACGGGCTCGGGGACGACGAGGGCGGGCGCGGGCGCGCCGACGCGCTCGTCGAAGACCGACACCAGCGGCCGCGCGTCGACGCCCACGGCCGCGGCGATCGCCCGGATGTGGCCGCGGGTGTAGACGGCACTGCCCGCGGGGCCGAGGCGGTCGGCCTCGAGGTCGAGCAGCACCGGGACGCGGATGCGCGTGCGGGCGCTGACCTGCTCCAGCGTCAGGCCCGCGCGCTCGCGCGCGGTGCGCAGGAGGTCGCCGACGGGAGGCGGCGGCGGGGGCGCGACCGGCTCTGCGTCGGGCTCCGCGACGGGCCCCTCGGCGGACGGGCGCGCCGGCGGGCTGTCGGTGACGGGCGCCGAGCCCGCCGGGGACGGCCAGCCGCTCGCCGCCGACACGTCCCGGGACGACGTGTCGTGGGTGTCTGCGTCGAGCACGCTGTCCTCCTTCCGCCACCGCACCGGCCTGCTCGGACGGCGAGCGTACGACCGGGAACGTCGACGCTGTGCGACCGCCACGTCACAGTTCGGCGAACACGGGCGGCGCCGTCCGTGCGGGGGGTCAGGCCACCACGAGGCGGTCCCGGCCCCCTGCCTTGGCACGGTACAGCGCGGCGTCGGCCCGGTCCTGGAGCTGGTGCGGCGTTTCCTCGCCGTCCCAGATCGCCAGTCCTGCAGAGCAGGTCACACCCTCCGCGAGGCTCGTCCGGAGCCGCTCGACGATGGTCACGGCGTCCTCGACGGAGACGTCCGGCAGCGCCACGGCGAACTCCTCGCCGCCGACCCGGGCGACCAGGTCGACCGTGCGGACGGCCTGCGAGAAGCCGGCCGCGACCTCGCGCAGCAGCGCGTCGCCGGCGCTGTGCCCCTGCGTGTCGTTGACCTGCTTGAACCGGTCCAGGTCGACCAGGGCGACCGCCACCGGCGTGCCGCTGCGGCGCGCCCGCTCCAGCTCGCGCGCCAGCCGCTCCGACCACTGGCGCAGGTTCGCCACGCCGGTCAGCGGGTCGGTCCGCGCCTCGGCCCGCAGGTCCGCCGTGAGCAGCGCGCTGCGCTGCGCGACCGCCACGAGCTCGGCCTGCAGGCGCTGCCGGTCGCGCTCGCCCTCGGCCAGCCGCCGCCGCGCCCGCAACCAGGCAAGCAGGGTGACGACCGACGCCGCCCAGGCGAGCACCTGCTCCCGTCCGTCCCTGCCCGGCCGCTCCACGACCGGCGGCCGCCCGCCGGGCCGCCACCTGCTCGACTGCCTGCCCACGCTCATGCCGCCGTCCTGTCTGACGGCGGTCTCGCCACTCGCTCCCCGTGCGGTCTGGCGACCGGGTCACCCGCGGCTGCGGGTGGCGACCACACGGATCAGTGCGTCGTCCTCGTGCACCCGGAGGTCGGGTGCACGCTCAGCCTGGGGTCCGAGACCCGCTCGCGGCAGCCGCCGGACGGAGCCACCTGCTGCCGCCGGACGACGCTCCCGGCTGGGCCGTCCGGCCCACGGCGGACGGTGCTCAGACCTCGACCGGGTCGCCGCTCAGACCTCGGGCGGCTCGCCACCACGCAGGACGACGAGCACGTTCTCGAGCTCCTCTGGGCGGATGAGCACGTCGCGGGCCTTGCTCCCCTCGGACGGGCCGACGATGCCGCGGCTCTCCATGAGGTCCATCAGCCGGCCGGCCTTGGCGAACCCGACGCGCAGCTTGCGCTGCAGCATGCTCGTGCTCCCGAACTGCGTCGTGACGACGAGCTCGACCGCCGAGCACAGCACCTCGAGGTCGTCCCCGACCTCGCTGTCCACCTGACGCTCCGCTCCCGCTTGCGGCACGACGTCCTCGCGGAACGCCGGCTGGCGCTGCTCCTTGCAGTGCGCGACCACGGCCGCGACCTCGGCGTCGGTGACGAGCGCGCCCTGGATGCGCATCGGCTTGGACGCGCCCATCGGCAGGAACAGGCTGTCCCCCTTGCCGATGAGCTTCTCGGCGCCGGGCTGGTCGAGGATGACCTTGGAGTCGGTGCCGCTGGAGGTCGCGAACGCCAGGCGGCTCGGCACGTTGGCCTTGATGAGGCCGGTGACGACGTCGACCGACGGCCGCTGGGTCGCGATGACGAGGTGGATGCCGGCGGCGCGGGCCAGCTGGGTGATGCGGACGATCGAGTCCTCGACGTCGCGCGGCGCCACCATCATGAGGTCGGCGAGCTCGTCGATGATCACCATGAGGTACGGGTACGGCGAGTAGACGCGCTCGCTGCCGGGCGGCGCCACGAGCTCGCCGGCCCGCACCGCCCTGTTGAAGTCGTCGACGTGCCGGAAGCCGCTCGCCGCGAGGTCGTCGTAGCGCATGTCCATCTCGCGCACGACCCACTGCAGCGCCTCGGCCGCCTTCTTCGGGTTCGTGATGATCGGCGTAATGAGGTGCGGGATCCCCTCGTACGCCGTGAGCTCGACCCGCTTGGGGTCGACGAGCACCATGCGCACCTCGTCCGGCGTGGCCCGCGTCAGCACGCTGACGAGCAGCGAGTTGATGCAGACCGACTTGCCGGCGCCGGTGGCGCCCGCGATGAGGATGTGCGGGGTCTTGGCGATGTTGGCGCAGACGAAGCCGCCCTCGATGTCCTTGCCGAGCGCGACGAGCATCGGGTGGTGGTCGTTGACGGCCACGCTGCTGCGCAGGATGTCGCCGAGGCTGACGTTCTCGCGGTCGGTGTTCGGGATCTCGATGCCGACCGCCGACTTGCCGGGGATCGGGCTGATGATGCGGACGTCGGGCGACTTCACCGCGTAGGCGATGTTGCGGCTGAGCTGGATGATCCGCTCGACCTTGACCGCCGGGCCGAGCTCGACCTCGTAGCGGGTCACCGTCGGGCCGCGCGTGAAGCCGGTGACGGCCGCGTCGACCTGGAAGTCGTCGAGCACGCTGGTCAGCGCGACGATCACCTCGTCGTTGGCCGCGCTGCGCGTCTTGGGCGGCGTGCCGGCGGCGAGGATCTCGGGCGGCGGGAGCTGGTAGCCGCCCTCCGGCGGGACGAGCTGCAGCTGCTGCGCCGTCTTCGGCGCGGGGGTGTGCGGCGGCGGCTCGGGCGGCTCGGCGGGCGCGTCCGGGGCCGGCTCGGGCGCGTGCTCGAGCACGACCGGCGAGACGTCCTCGGGCGCGTCCTGCGCGGTCAGCGCCCCGACGCGGCGGCTCGGCGAGCGGCGGCGCAGCGGCGGCAGCGGCTCGGGCGCCTGCTCGGGCACCTGTCCGGGCCCGGCCTGCGCATCCGGTGCGGTCGGCGTCCGGCGCAGCACCGTGTCGCGCAGTCCGCGCAGCGCGGCGGGGACGGCGTGCAGCGGCGTCGCGGTGACGACGAGCAGCCCGAAGACGGCGAGCAGGAGCAGCACCGGGACGGCCAGCCAGGCGGTCAGCCCCTGCTGCAGCGGGTCGCCGAGCAGGAAGCCGACGAGCCCGCCCTTGGTGTCGGTGGGGTCACTGCCGCGCACGACGTGCACGACGCCGAGCGCCCCGAGCCCGAGCGCGAGCCAGCCGACGACGAGCCGGCCCGCGCCGCCCGCCGCCTCGTGGCCCTCGCCGCTCGGGTGGCGCAGGACGCGCCAGGCAGCCAGCAGCAGCAGGAGCGGCAGCAGCAGCGCGCCCCTGCCGAGCGCGGCGGTGAGCACACCGTCGACCTCCTCGCCGGCGCGCCCGGCGTGCCACCAGGCGCCGCCGGCCGCGGCGAGCGCGAGGGCGAGCAGCAGCAGCCCGAGGCCGTCGCGGCGGTGCGCCGGCTCGAGGCCGCGCGCGCCGGAGCCGACGGCCCGGGCCGCCCCTCCG
>CAXTFU010000370.1:0-3939 GCA_964243385.1 uncultured bacterium
GAGTGCGAGCGTCGCGTGTGTGTGCCGCAGGTCGTGGAGCCGGATTTCCGGCAGCCCAGCTCGCCGCGACTCTCGGACGAAGTAGTAGCTGACCGACTTGGGGTGGATGGGCCCGCCAGCGGCATCGGCTACGACGAGGCCTTGATCGTCGTAGGCGTCGCCGAGCGCAAGCCGCTCCTGGCTCTGGCGGAGCCGGTGCGTGCGCAGCGCTGCCACGGCGTCGTCGTCGAGGGCGACCGTGCGCCGCCCCTTGGCCGTCTTCGGCGTGCCCCAGGAGTAGCCAGGGCTGCCGGTCCGTTGGACATCGGTGGTGACGAGCGTCCGTCCCACCCGGAGCAAGCCCTCGTCGAGATCGACATCGGACCAGCGCAGCCCCAGCACCTCGCCGCGTCGCATGCCGGTGCTCGCCAGCAGCCACCAGGCGCCGGCGAGCCGGTCATCGGCGACATGATCGAGGAAGGCCCCGAGCTGCTCGCTGGACCAGATGCGCATCTCCGGCTTCACTGACGGGCGGGGCGGGTCGGCCGAGTCCCCCGGGTTGCGGACGAGCAGCTGCCAGCGGATCGCGTCGCGGAAGGCGCGGTGCAGGATCGTCGCGACGTAGGCCACCGACCTCGCAGACAGGGCCCGGTGCGCGTCCTCGCCCGCCAGCAGGAGCGCGTACAAGCGGTTGAGGTCGCTCGGCGCGACCTGCTGCAGCTGCTTCGCGCCGATCGGCCGGCAGGCGACGTGCAGCCGCACGTTGCGCCGGTAGGACTCGAAGGTGCCTGGCTTGATGGTGCTCTCGATCGCGGGCAGCCACGTCGACGTCAGGAAGTCGGCGAGGGTCTGCCGCTGCGGTGGCACGTACTGCTGCTCGGCCAGCTGACCCAGGGTCTGGGTCAGCTCGCTCTGCGCGGCGCGCCTGGTCGGGAAGCCGCGGCGGCGGGTCTGGCTGCGTTGGCCGTCGACGCTGACGTCGACGACGAAGTACCAGGACCCGTTGGCCGCCTGCTTGACGCTGCCGCGGCGACCGTCGCTCACGAGCCGCCGGACGGCGAGGGTGCCGCGGCCGTCCCTGAGGCGTCGCGGGCGCCGTCCACCAGGCCGTCGATGTAGCGGTGCAACGCCGCCGCCGGGATCCGGCGGGAAGCGCCGATCTTCACCGACGTCAGCTCACCGCAGCGCATCAAGTCGAACACGCGCGTCCGGCCGACGTCGAGCGCCTCGGCCACCTCATCTACCCGTAGCAGCAACTTCTCCACTGTGACCTCCTGCTCGCCCGCCCGTCCTGAGCTGTGAGGGGAGCGCGACACCCTTGCCGGGAGTCTTGCCAGGCAGGGGGGCACTGTTGCCGAGACTCTTGCCATCGACCAGGCCCCTGTGGATAACGAGCCCTCAGTCCAGGTCGAGCCGCCTGAGGTCAGTGGCGGAGGCGGTGGGGATGGAGTGCCCCAGCCGGGCGTGCTACCTCGCGATGTCGTCAGTCATGGCCAGGAGGCGCTCAGCCATCGACCCTGCTCGCACCGTTTCCGGCAGGGGAGAACCCTTGCCCA
Organism: uncultured bacterium; assembly: GCA_964243385.1. GTDB lineage: Bacteria > Actinomycetota > Actinomycetes > Mycobacteriales > SCTD01 > SCTD01. The sequence goes on from CAXTFU010000370.1 coordinate 1,536, forward strand.
GACTCTTGCCAGGAGTGGTCGCTGTGGATGAGTGATCCTCAGTCCAGGTCGACGCGCCTGAGGCCCGTGGCGGAGACGGTGTAGATGAAGGGTCCCGGATCGGCGCACGCCCGCGCGATGCCGTCGGCCACGGCCAGGAAGCGCTCGGCCATGGCGGATGCCCGGAGGTTGCCGCTCGTCAGGCAGAAGGCCTGCACCCGGTGGCTGACGACAGCGGCGCGCTCAGCCGGTCGGTAGCGGATGCGGTCGTCCTTCATGAGCACCGGCCAGCGCTCGTCGCCGGCTCGCGCCAGCCACTCGACGTCCTCGACCGCCTCATCGGCGGGGACGCCGTAGACCTCCGCCAAGGTCCTCAGCCGCAGGCCGGACGCCCGGAGCAGGTCCGGCACCTGGCGGCGTCCGAGACTGCGGTCGAGGAAGAGCTCGGGCAGTCCCGTGGGATGCCCGGACGTCATGTCAGGCGGTCGTGCGCACGGCCGCGCGGACGGCGTCCTCGAGCTGGGCGACGGGAACTCCGTACTCGTCGGCGACCACGTCCAGGGGTTCACCCGCTCGAAACATCGCCAAGGCATCTTCGAGTCGAGCCCCGCCCCTGGCGAAGATGGGTTGCCCAAAGCCGCGGGTGGGGTCGACCAGGACCTCCGCCACCTCGTAGGCAGGCAGCCGGATGAGCTGCGCGTACCCGTCCTCGCCGAAGTCGAGTCGCCGCAGGTAGGACTCGACGACCTCGTTGAACACGTGCTGACCGTTCCGGACGACCACCAGGTTCCTTGCCGCTCGAGCCGCCTCGCTGTCGTGTCCGGTCTCGGCGTAGTCGTAGAGCAGCTCGGCACCGTCGGTGTAGAGCCGCCGGCTCGCCAGCGCGTGCCGCAGGCCCACCTGCTCCTCTAGGCGGGCCAGCGCCGGGCGGATCCTCTGCAGTGGGACGCCGCTGCGCCGCATCGCCGCCAGCACGAGCCCCTCAGCCAGACCGACGAAGGGAATGGTCGGGCCGCGCCACGTCGCCTTCGGCAGTGCCGTGAGGACCGGGGCTCCCACGACGTCGCGCCTGCCCGGCCCGCGCCGGTGGTAGCCGCGGGCCCAGTCAGCGAGCATGCGGGAGGGCACGTCCAGGTACCGAGCGGCCTCGTCGACGGTGTACAGCGGGGCATGGAAGCGGTCGAGGGCGCCGCTGCGCTCTTCCAGTCTCATCGTCATGACTGCCCTCCTCTCCCGCGCTCGGGTTCCCAGTCTGTCGCAGCAGGCGGACGGGGCATGGCACAGGGGCGGCCACCACCGGGAGTCTTGCCGGGAGCGGGGAGGTGGGCGGGAGCAAGATAGAGATCCGGTCGCCGGGCGCGTCGCCTGCGGGCGCCGGCCATCCGGGCGCGACCGAGGTCACGGCGCCAGCGGGCGCCGTGATGGGTTATGGAGCCCTCCACCGCCGCTGACCGCGTCTGACAGCGGGGTGCGCGGCGGATGGAGCTTCTGATGGCCTGCCGTCCTTGTGGCAAGACTCTGGGCAACACCAGGCGGCCACGGTGCTGGGGTGGACTTCATGACCGCTCCCACTGGTGCTTCCTCCTCGGCGTCCCCTTCAGGGCGCGTCCTCGAAGCGAAGGCGGACGGGGTGACCGTGCAGCGGTCGGGGCGGGGCAGGGACCGTCCCCACGATGGTCCGGCGCGTGAGCAGCGGGTCTCGCTGCGGTTGTCGGGCGCGGAGTTCGCCGCGCTCGTCGAGGCGGCACGGGCGTCGCGGATGACACCGTCGGGCTACCTGGCACAGGTCTCGCTCGCGAGGACCCGCTGCGGCGGCTGTTGGGGGCCGTGGTGGAGGCCACCGGTGAGGTCGCCCGTCTCGCGGACTTGCTGCCCGCACCGGCAGAACCGATCGACGGCGCCGTGCGCACCGGTGTCCCTGGCCCGGTGCGGGTGGTCCTCAAGCGGCTCGACGACGCCACGCTCGAGTGCTTGGTGCATCTGCGGAGCCGGCCGTGATCAGCAAGGTCGTCACCGGCCGCCGGGTCGGCGGCCTGCTGCGCTACCTGTACGGCCCGGGGCGGGCGAATGAGCACACCGACCCGCACCTGGTCGGTGCATGGACGGCACCGGACCGGGTCGAGCCCATCGTCGACGGGGCGGGGCGCCACGACGTGAAGCGGCTGGTGGGTCTGCTGGAGGCGCCGCTGCACGCCGCGGTGCGCGCCCCGGAGGCGCCGGTATGGCACTGCGCGCTGCGAGCTGCGCCGGGGGACCGGATGCTGAGCGACGCCGAGTGGGACACCGTGGCCCGGGAGGTGCTTCACCGCACCGGGCTCGCTCCGGCCGGGGACCACGGCGCCTGCCGGTGGGTGGCGGTGCGGCACGCCGAGGACCACGTCCACCTGGTAGTGACCCTGGCCCGACAGGACGGCCGCCACGTCTC
>CAXTFU010000371.1:0-3932 GCA_964243385.1 uncultured bacterium
GCTCGTCGCCGTCGGCCACCGCGGCGTCGGCGGCCGAGCGGCCCGGGTCGACGAGCGCGACCCGCAGGCCCGTGGGGTCGGGTCCGGACAGCACGTCGACGCGCACCTGCGCGCCGTCCGCGGCGTCCACCCACAGCGGGCTCGTGCCGCTGCGGGTGCCGGCGGCCTCCTCGGCCTCGGGCTCCTCGTCGGCGGCGCCGCCGAGCGAGGTCCAGTCCGACCACGTGCCGTCGGTGCGGGTGCGCGCCCAGGCGTCCACGACGCTCGGGGCTCCGGCGCGGTCCCACGTCACGCCGAGCAGGCCGAAGCCGGCGGTCGAGCGGCGGGCCGTCAGCAGCACGGTCCGCCGGGGCCCGCCGGCCAGGCGCAGGGCGGGCGCGGTGCCCGCCGGCTCGGCGGCCGCCGTCCGGTCGACGCCCTCCACCTGCAGCTGCACGACGGCCGGCGCGACCGGCACGGGGACTGCGGCCTGGGCCGGCGTCAGGACCGGCAGGGCGAGCAGACCCGGGACCAGCCACAGCAGCAGGCGGGGGGACGGACGTGGCACGGGGACGGCTCCGGACGGCGGCTCGACGACGACAGCGACACGCGGGTGCGTGTCGCTGTCGTGATCGGCCGCTCAGCCGTGGTACTGGAGCGGCTCCCGTGTGACGGGAGCGACGGGAGTGAACTCGTCGCCGGCCGTCAGGCCGCGGGGCGGAACGCGCGCCCGGAGCGCCGGAACGCCTCGGCGAGCGCCTCGCGCCAGTCCGGCAGCTGCGGCAGGCCGGCCGACTCCCAGGCCCGCGGCGACAGCACGCTGTACGCCGGGCGCGGGGCGGGCACCGGGTAGGCGTCGGTGGTGATCGGCCGGACCCGCGACGGGTCCGCGCCGAGCTCCTCGAAGACCGCCTGCGCGAGGCCGTGCCAGGTCGTCTGGCCGCGGTTCGTGCAGTGGTAGGTCCCGGCGGGGGCGTCCTCGCGGGCCAGCGCCCACAGCGCCTTCGCCAGGTCGCGGCTCCACGTCGGCGAGCCGTGCTGGTCCGCGACGACGTTGAGCGTGTCGCGCTCCGCCTCGAGCCGGGCCATCGTCTTGATGAAGTTCTTGCCCGTGACGCCGTACACCCAGGCGGTGCGGACCACCCAGGAGGCGTCCGGGAGCAGCTCGCGCACGGCGAGCTCGCCGGCGAGCTTCGTCCGGCCGTAGGCGCCCTTCGGACCGGGCTCGTCGTCGACGTCGTACGGGGGGCCGTCGACCCGGTCGCCCGGGAAGACGTAGTCGGTGCTGACGTGCACGAGCTGCGCGTCGTTCGCGGCGCACGCCTGCGCCAGCAGCGCCGGGGCGGTCGCGTTCACCGCGTAGGCGGTGTCCTCGTCGGTCTCGGCCGCGTCGACCGCGGTGTAGGCGGCGGCGTTCACGACCACGACGCGGTGCGCCGGGTCGTCGGCGCGCACCGTGCGGGCCCACTCGGCGACCGTCGCCTTGACCGCGACGGGGTCGGTGATGTCGAGCTCGGCGCGCGTCAGGCCCCTGCAGAACGCCGTCTGCCCGAGCGGACGGGCGATGTCGACGAAGTCGGTCGACAGCTGCCCGCCCAGGCCGGTGACGAGGAACCCCATCGTCCCGCCCGGCACGGGGGCGGTCAGGGGCGCCGTCATGCGTGCGCCTTGAGCGGGCGCCACCACGCCTCGTTCGCGCGGTACCAGGCGACGGTCTCGGCGAGCCCCTCCTCGAAGGTGTGCTGCGGGGCGTAGCCCATCGCGGCGAGCTTCGAGTGGTCGACCGAGTAGCGCAGGTCGTGGCCCTTGCGGTCCTCGACGCGCTCGACCATGTCCCAGCCGGCGCCGAGGGCGTCGAGCAGGTGGCCGGTGAGCTCGGCGTTGCTCATCTCGCGGCCGCCGCCGATGTTGTAGGACTCGCCCTTCGCGCCCTGCTCGGCGACGAGCTGGATGCCGCGGCAGTGGTCGTCGACGTGCAGCCAGTCGCGGACGTTGAGGCCCTCGCCGTAGAGCGGCACCTTCAGCCCGTCGATGAGGTTCGTGACGAACAGCGGGATGACCTTCTCGGGGAACTGGTACGGGCCGTAGTTGTTGCTGCACCGCGTGGTCGAGATGTGCAGGCCGTAGGTGACGGCGTACGCCCGGGCGAGCAGCTCGGCGCCGGCCTTGGCCGCCGAGTAGGGGCTGTTCGGCAGCAGCGGCTCGTCCTCGGTCCACGACCCCTCGGGGATCGAGCCGTAGACCTCGTCGGTGCCGATGTGCACGACGCGCGGGGGGCCCCCGGACGGGGAGACCGCGCGCAGGCAGGCGTCGAACAGCGTCTGCGCGCCGAGCACGTTCGTGACGACGAAGTCGGAGGCGCCGGTGATCGAGCGGTCGACGTGGGTCTCGGCGGCGAAGTTGACGACGACGTCGTGGCCGGGCAGCTCGCGGTCGAGCAGCGCGCCGTCGACGAGGTCGCCCTGCACGAAGCGGTAGCGCGGCGAGTCGGCCACCGAGGCGAGGTTCTCGAGGTTGCCGGCGTAGGTGAGCTTGTCGTAGACCGTCACCTCCGCACCGGCGAAGGCCGGGTAGGCGTCGGTCAGCACCTGCCTGACGTAGTGGGATCCGATGAAGCCGGCACCGCCGGTGACGAAGACGCGCATGCGGGCAGTCTCCCAGACGCCGCGCCCGCGATGGCTCAGGCGATGCTGACGCGGCTGTGGTCGCCCAGCATGAGCCGGTGCGCGCGCGGCAGCGCGGTCGAGGGCGACACCTCGACCTCCTTGCCGATGAGGCTGTCCTCGATGCGCCCGACGCCCTTGATGGTCGACTGCTCCAGCACGATCGAGTGCTCGATCTCGGTGTCCTCGAGCAGGCAGCCGAAGTAGATCGAGGTGAACGGGCCGACGTAGGTGTCGCGCAGCACCGTGTCGCGGCCGATGATCGCCGGCCCGCGGACGACGGAGCGCTCGACGACCGCCCCCTCCTCGACGACGACGCGGCCGATGAGCGCGCTGTCGGCGTCGACGGTGCCGGCGACGCGGGGCTCCACCGACTCGAGCACCTTGCGGTTGCACTCGAGCATGTCCTCGAGCCGCCCGGTGTCCTTCCAGTAGCCCGTCACCAGGTGCGGGCGGACGTCGCGGCCCGCGTCGATGAGCCACTGCAGCGCGTCGGTGATCTCGAGCTCGCCGCGCGGGGACGGCGAGATCGTGCGGACCGCCTCGTGGATGACCGGGCGGAACATGTAGACGCCGACGAGCGCGAGGTCGCTCTTGGGCTCCTTCGGCTTCTCCACGAGCGTCGTCACGCCGCCGTGCGGGCCGAGCTCGGCGACGCCGAACTGCGACGGGTTCTCGACCTTGGTGAGCAGGATCTGCGCGTCGTAGGTGCCCGAGCGGAACTCCTGGACCAGCTCGGTGATGCCACCGATGATGAAGTTGTCGCCGAGGTACATGACGAAGTCGTCGTCGCCGAGGAAGTCGGCCGCGATGAGCACGCAGTGCGCCAGGCCGAGCGGCGCGGTCTGCCGGATGTAGGTGACCGAGATGCCGAGCTCGCTGCCGTCGCCGACGGCCGCCTCGATCTCGGCGTGCGTGTCGCCGACGATGATCCCGACGTCGGTCACGCCCGCGTCGCGGATCGCCTCGAGGCCGTAGAACAGCACCGGCTTGTTGGCGACGGGCACCAGCTGCTTGGCCGAGGTGTGCGTGATGGGCCGCAACCGCGTGCCTGCACCACCGGACAGGACGAGTGCCTTCATGCGAGCGAGGCTAGCGGGGCGCCGCCCGAGCGCCCGCCTCCCGCGCGCAGGCCCGCTGCCTCGGTAGCCTGGGCCCCGGTGCGGAACCTCCCCACCGTGCAGCACGTCCTCGGGGACACCACCCCCACGACGAGGAGACGACGCGGTGAGCGACCCGAAGGACTGGCCCCCGCGCCCGGTGCCCCCGCGTCCCCTGCCCCAGCGGCCC
>CAXTFU010000372.1:0-3905 GCA_964243385.1 uncultured bacterium
GCCGTCGTTGCCTTCCCGCGCTCTTGGCGAGCTTGTCCATGACGAGACAGCGATGTCCGACACTCACGCCCGAGCGTCGGACACCGCCACTGCCTTCCCGGCTACTTGACCTCGGAGCGGCGCAGGAAGAGCAGGCCGATGACGAGCGGGAGCGCGATCCAGATGCCGGTGGTCGAGGCCAGCATCGCCCATTCCCTCGCCGTGTCCGTGGCGCCCTCGAACAGTGCGACCTGCGTGAAGTTCCAGTCGATCCACGGTTGCAGCTCGGCGAACCACGAGCGCACCTGGGCGAGCAGGGCGAGGATGCCCGGCAGGACCAGGGAGACGACGAAGTAGCCCACGATCGCTGCCGCGGAGTTGCGCAGGACGACACCGAGCGTGAAGCCGATGGCCATGCCGACCAGGTTCCCCAGGACGATCTGCGCCGCGGCTGCCAGGGAGACGTCCCAGACCGTGTCGAGGCCCATGAGCGAGGACCCGAGCAGGTTGCCGAGGGCGCCGACGGTGAACGCGACGGCCATCGAGACGACCCCGACCACGAAGGTCGCGAACGCCTTGGCCCCGATGACGCGGCCCCGGCTCGGCACGAGCGTGAAGGTCGTGAGCCCGCTGCGCTGGCTCCACTCACTGGTGACGCCCAGGATCGCGATCATCGGCAGGATCACCGACATCGGGAAGCCGATGGCCGCGGCGAAGTTCTCGTAGGCGATCTCGCTGTCCGGTGCGAAGACGAGGACCGCCCCGGTCGCCATGACCGACAGGACGCCGATGCTCACGAGCAACCAGAAGCCCGAGCGGGTGTCGAACATCTTGCGGAGCTCGATCCTGACGAGCCGGGTGGTCGGGATGGGACGGACGCTCCGTCGGGCCGGTGCAGCCTGGAGGGTGTCGGGGGAGATGATCGTGGCAGTCATGCCGCAACTCCTTCGCGCTGGGTGTCGGCAGTGAGCGACAGGAACATGTCTTCGAGCCCGGCGCCCTCGGCGGACCGGAGCTCGGTGAGGGCGAGGCCCGCTGCCTGTGCCACGGCCCCGACCCGGGTGGGGTCGGCGTCGGTGCGGACCGAGCCGTCTCCCGCGAGCGTGCTGGGGATCCCGGCCTGCTCGAGGGCGTGCGCGAGGTCGCGGGGTGACGTCGACCGGACGAGCGTTCCCGCTGCGGCCAGCAGGTCTGCCTTGCTGCCGGACGCGGCGATCCTGCCGTTCCCGATCACGACGAGGTCGTCGGCGATGACCTCGATCTCGTGCAGCAGGTGCGAGGACAGCAGGACGGTGCCGCCCTGGCCGGCGAAGCCCGTCAGCAGGTCGCGCATCCACCGGATGCCGGCAGGGTCGAGCCCGTTGGCCGGTTCGTCGAGGATGAGCACCCGAGGGTCCCCGAGCAGCGCGGTGCCGATGCCCAGTCGCTGGCGCATGCCGAGGGAGTAGTTGCGCACGCGGCGCTTGGCCTCCGACGGTGTCAGGCTGACGAGCTCGAGCATCTCGTCGACGCGGCGGCGCGGCAGGCCCATGGTGTCGGCGGCGACCGTGAGGGTCTCCCGTCCGGTGCGGCCGGCGTGCTGTGCGGAAGCGTCCAGGAGGACACCCACCTCGAGGCCGGGGTTGGGGAGGTCGGCGAACCGTTCCCCGTTGATGGTCGCGGTGCCGGACGTCGGGACGGTCAGTCCGACCATCACGCGCATCGTGGTGGACTTGCCGGCACCGTTCGGGCCGAGGAAGCCGGTGACACGACCGGGCAGTGCGTGGAAGGAGACGTCGTCGACGGCGGTGAAGCCGGCGTACCTCCGGGTCAGTGAGCTCACGGTGATCAAGTGACGATCCTCTCTACGTCGGGGCGTGTGCACATCGGCGTGATGGCCCACCTGGAACTCGGTCGAGAGCATCGGCGACGGGTCCTGCCTTGGGCCGGGATCAGGACCTGGTGAGGTTCACCTGGTGACCGCATCGAAGAGCAGCAACACGTCGAGCAGCGTCTCGTCGAGGGCGCGGTAGAGGCCCTGCGGGCCAAGGCGTTGCGGATGTCGTCGATGTCGGTCCCTTGCGTGTGAAGGCCGAGCCGCCGATGTCTCGGTAGGAGCACCGTCCCGCGAACCGCCACGGCGTACATCAGGGCCGGTCCCGGAGGCCCCCCGGAGGCCAGGCGGCCGCTGCCGAGGGTTCGACCCTGACGCAGAGTCGAGGCCGCACGCTGAAGTCAGGACTCCGACACCGGCCATCCGAGGGGCGCCGTTGCACCGTTCGTCAGGACGTGGGGCCTCGCACCGGTACTGACCAGCGAGCACGACACCGGTGCAGTGCATCTCTGGTGACCGCGCAGCCGCTGCAGCGGAGCCCCGCGCAAGCCGTCAGCAGCGCCCGGGTCTCGGGCGTGCAGGTCATAGTGGCAGTCGAAGCGTCGTTCTTTCTGGAGGTCACGAACGGGGCTTGTCGCCAGCCCGCGGGGACCGGCCGTCGCGTCGGAGCAGCCGGCCGGGACGGCGCCGGTCTCGTTGCTCTCCGGTGCCATCTCGTCGTTGTCCCAGCACGTCGTCCTGTGCTCCTCCCGTGGGGACGCCAGTCCCGCGGGGCGCCGTGACGGAGGTGCCGCAACTCGTTCCCGCTGACCGCTTGTCGCGAGCCACCGGCGAGGTCGTGTTGCAGTCAAGCGGTCACGGCGAGCCTGAACCCCGCTGTGGCCCTCAGTCGCTACGGTTTCGCGGTGAGCGCAGGGCTGGAAAGCGACGGCGCGCGTATACCTGTGTTCTCCTCCGTGCCGTCCAAGCTCGACGAGCGGCAGTCGGGCTCCAGGCGCTACATCTACGCCCGGCTGCGGGCCTTGGGCCTTGAGCCCCGAACCGTAGGCGGCTCGGACCGTGGCATGTACAACCCGCTTCACGAGGTCCGCACGCTGGCTCGTCACTGCGCCGGCGGCATCATCCTGGGCTACAGCCAGGTCACGGCAAGGGTCGTGACCGGGCTCGAAGCCAAGGAGCAGCCGGACGGGTCCGTCAGGGTCACGTCCAAAGCCATCCGGCCGTACAGCGCCGCAACCCCCTGGAACCAACTCGAGACTGGCATCTTGTTCGGGCTGGGACTCCCCCTGTTCGTCCTGAAGGAGGAGGGCATCACCGGAGGCATCTTCGACGAGGGTGCGAGCGACGTCCTGGTGCATTCCATGCCCATGCCCTCGACGTTGTGGACCGCGTCCAGTCCTGACGTGCTGCGGAATCCGCACGCTGAGCAGGGCTTCGACGTCGCGTTGCTCCGCTGGCAGGGCCTCGTGCGCGCGCACTACTACCGCCCCGACTCGTGAACGGCGACGTCCCCACCGTCGAGACCGCGGAACCCACCCGTCACGGGTCGGCCCCCGTGGCCGACGGCCGTGATCACCGACTGGGCGCGAGTGCCTACTACGACGGCACAGTGCCTTTGGGAGCCGTGCTCGCCGCACTGGATGTCCCCGAAGGGCGGCCCGTGCTTGTGCTGGTCGGGTGGGCCGGGACGAAGCTGTCGGAGGAGACCCGGGACGCCCTCGACCTACTGCTCCGGGCGGTGGTGCTGCCGGTGTGCCGTGAGCAGGGGGCGGTAGCAGTCTCCGGCGGGACCGACGCTGGGGTCATGGCGGCATTGGGCAAGGCGGCCACTGACACAGGGGACGGTCCAGTCCTCGTCGGAGTGGCACCGGACGCGAAACTCGTCGGCTTCGGCGCTGCTGCCACGGACGTACAGGCCGCCAGGCCGGAGCCCGCGCACCGGCTCGTCCGGACGACGGGTGAATCCTGGGGCGACGAGGGTCCCGTGCTCGTGCGGGTGGCAGAGCGCATCGCTGACGGTAGTCCGGTGATCGTCCTGGCAGCAGGCGGCGGGGACGGGGGTCAAGTCCCTGGGCGTGGTGTTCGGGGTTGGCGCGTGATGCTTGGTCTGGGT
>CAXTFU010000373.1:0-3900 GCA_964243385.1 uncultured bacterium
GCAGCGCCAGCGTGGTGGAACCGAGCCGCGACGTCCGGCTGAGGTGCAGGGACATTGAGGGACTCCTCTGTCGGGGGGCACTGGGCTCGGGCGGCGCTCACGCCCGGGCTGAGCTGCGGCCGGCGGGACGTCCTCCCGCACGCCGCGGCGGCCACGTCCACGCCACCGGAGCACTGCCACGATGATGGCGGACTTTCCCCTCGAACGCGCAGAAGTGTCCGACCTGTTAGCCGAGCGTTGCACGACGGTGTCTGAGGGGGGCCGTCGACGACAAGACGGGGCGGGCCCGACCCGAAGGCGGTGGCGCACCGGTCCTACCGTCGGGCCGTGACCGTACGACTGCGCGCAGCCGCCCTCGCCTCCGACGACCCGGCGTCGACCGCGGCGTTCTGGGCCCGGCTGCTCGACCGGCGCACCGTTCACGACGACGCCGGGGTGCTCGTGCCCGGCGACGAGCGGCAGATCGGCCTGCGCGTCGTGCCCGGACGGGCACCGCGCCCCGGGCAGGGCCGGATGCACGTGCACCTGACGAGCGCGAGCGAGCAGGACCAGCAGGCCACCGTGGACACGGCCGTGCGGCTCGGCGCGCGCCACCTCGACGTCGGGCAGCGTCCCGAGGAGGGCCACGTCGTGCTGGCCGACCCGGCGGGCAACGCGTTCTGCGTGATCGAGCCGGGCAACGCCTTCCTCTCCGGCTGCGGGCGGCTCGGCGAGCTCGCGGGCGAGGGCACCCGCGCCGTCGGGCTGTTCTGGAGCGCGGTGCTCGGCTGGCCGCTGGTGTGGGACCAGGGCGGGGAGACGGCCGTGCAGTCGCCGGCGGGCGGGACGAAGGTCGCCTTCGGCGGGCCGCCGGTCCGGCCGGTCGACGTGCACGACGTGCAGCACCTCGACCTCGTCGTCGCGGCCGCGGAGCTCCCCGCGGAGGTGGACCGGCTGGTCGCGCTCGGCGCCGGCCGCTGTGACACCGAGGGGGACACCGAGCGGGGGGCTGTCGTGCTCACCGACCCCGACGGCACGCTCCTGCGCATCTGGCCCGGCCCCGGCGCAGCCGCTCCGGCCTGAGGCGGCGTCCTGACGTGCGCGGCCTCGTCGGGTGCCGGGCTCAGGCGCTGGCCGCGAACGACGCGACGAGCACGGAGGCGCCGAGGCAGGCGGCGGCCCTGCCCCGGCTCGCCGGCAGGTCGGCGGCGGTCCCGAAGCGGTCGTGCAGCCGGCGCAGCAGGCGCTGCACGGGGGCGGCGCCGCTGAGCCCGACGACGAGCAGGACCAGGCAGGGCAGGCAGTAGACGGCGCTGTAGGCGGTGAACACGAGCAGGGCGACCCCGGGGGAGGTGTCGGCGGCCACGAGCCGCTCGATCGCGATGAAGTACGGGAACGCGTTCGGGAGGTCGGCGCCGGTCATGACCACGCCGAGGCCGGCGGCGGTGCCCGGGCCGAACCACGTGGGCAGCCCGACGGCCGCGCGGAGCCTGGGACGCAGCGCGCGCAGCGCCGCGACGAGCAGCACGACGGCGGCGAGCCCGAGGGCGCCGCGCCGCACCCACGTCAGCGCGCCCTCCAGCGAGGCAGCCGCGGCGTCGGCGCCGGCGTACAGCAGCGTGCCGACGACCAGCACGCTCGCGAAGGCCCCGAGCACGAAGCCGAGGGCCTCGCGACCGGGCCGGTCGCGGGCGCCCAGCAGGATCAGGGCGACGGCGACGAGCGTCGCCGGGTTGAGGCTGTCGAGCGCGGCGAGCCCGGCGATGCCGGTGAGCAGGCCCGCGCTCACCGGCGTCGCGTCGCCGCGCCGGCGACCAGGTGGTCGACCAGCTCGTCGAGCAGGTCGGGCGAGGGGGGTTCGCCGGTGACGAGCGACTCGCCGAACAGGCCGTCCCCCACCAGCCGGACGACCCTGGCGCGGACCGGGTCCCCGACCTCGTCCGCGATCATCGCCTGCCACCGCGTCACGGCCTCGTCCACCTGCGCCAGCAGGGCAGGGGCGCCGCGGCGCAGCAGCGTGACCATGACGATCGCGGCGGCCCGGTCCTGGTCGCTGGGGGCGGCCAGGCGCAGGTAGGTCTCGGCGGCACGGCCGTCCTGCGCGGCCAGGACCATCTCGGCGTCGATGCGGTCGAGGGCGCCGAACAGCACCGCCTCGTCCAGGGCGGCCCGGGTCGGGAAGTGGTGCAGCACGCCCTGCTTGGTCAGCCCGACCTCGCGGGCCACCTCCGCGAGGCTCGGGGCGGCGCCCCGGACGACGGTCAGCGCGACGGCGGCGGCGAGCACGTCCTGCTTGAGCACCATGCGACCGACCGTACCTACCGACCGTCAGGTAGGCAAGGGCGCTGGACGGCACGGACCGGTCGCCGCGGTCGCCGTCGCCCAGCCACGCCACCCGGCGCGGAACCCAGGGGCATCGGCTCCACGACCTGGCACACCCACGAGGACCAGCAGGAGACGTTCCTGCTGCTGCACGGTCGGCTCGCGATCCAGCTCCGCACCGGCGACGTGCACCTCGAGCCGGGCGACCTGTTCGTCGTCCCGCGCGGCGCGGAGCACTGCCCGCTCGCCGAGCAGGAGGCCCACTTCCTGCTGGTCGGCCCGGACGTCACCTCGAACGCGGCAGGCGGCGGGCCGGCGTGGAGCCACGTCCCGGCGTCGGCCGCACCGCGTCCCGGCGAGCAGTCGGGCGGCTGACCGGCGGGCGGACGACCGGCATCACCGTCCGACATCGGTGGCGACGGCGTGTGCTGCGTCCGGCGCGGGCGCCGGTGCGCGCTCGGTCGGTCGGTCTAGCGCTCGGCCCTGGCGCGCAGCCCGAGGTCGACGAGGTCGATGAGCCACTCGAAGCTGTCGTCGGTGCCGGTGGACCACTGGAAGCCGCCGGCGGCCTCGATGGTCGCGAAGCCGTGGAAGGCGCTGCGCAGGGCGCGCAGGGCGTGCGTCGTCTCGGCCGGGGTGAGGCCGTAGCCGCGCAGCACTGCGGCGAACGGCGCAAGGCCCCGCGCTGCGGCGAGGGCGAGCGGGTCCTGCGGGCCGGAGGGCTCGAGCCCGAGCGTGGCGGCGTAGCGGCCCGGATGGGCGAGGACGAAGCTCCGCAGCGCCCTGGCTGCGGCCCGCAGGGCGTCGCGGCCCGCGAGGCCCTGGACGGCCTCGCCGATCGCGTCGGCGGCCTCGTCCAGTGCGAGGGTCGCGATGCGGCGGTTGAGGTCGTCCTGGCTGGCGACGTGCTTGTAGAGCGACGGCGTGCGCACGCCGACCCGCTCGGCGAGCTGGCCCATGGTGAGGCCCGGGAAGCCGACCTCGTCGGCGAGGTCGGCGCCGGCCGCGACGACCGAGGCCGGCCCTAGGCACGCGTGCCGGCCAGGAAGGTCAGCGTCGCGGTCGCCACCTGGCCGGGGTGCTGCACGTGCGGGTAGTGCCCGGCGCCCTCGACCATCACCAGGCGGCCCAGGCCGGCGGGCAGGTCCGCGACGATGGCCTCGCCCTCGGCCTGCGGGGCGGCCCAGTCGGGGTCGGCGCTGCCCTGCACGACCAGGACCGGGCACCGGACGTCGCGCAGCCGCTCTCCGGCGTCGGCGGGCGAGGTCTTGCCCATGGCCTGCAGGGCCCGCATCCGGCCCGGTTCGGCGAGCAGAGTGGTGATCTGGGCCGTGCGGGCGTCCCAGTCGGCCGGCTTCGTGCCCGGGTAGGCGACGTCGAGGTACCGCAGCCACTGACGGGTGCTGCCGAGCAGGACGGTGCCGAGCAGGTGGCGCGTGCCGCGCCGGAAGGCGGCGACCCGCAGGTCGCCGAGGCGGAGCGACTGCGTGCGGGTGAACGGCGCGAGCTCGACGGCCGCGGTGACGAGCTCGGGCGCCGTCGCGGCGGCGATGGTGACCGCCCCGCCGGCGATGGAGTGGCCGACCAGCACCGCCGGGC
>CAXTFU010000374.1:0-2546 GCA_964243385.1 uncultured bacterium
AGGAGGCCCGGGGGGCGCGGGGGGGGGCCGGGGGGTGCGGTCGGGGGGGGGGCGGTCGGGGGGGGGGGGGGGTTGGGGGGGGGGGCGCGGGGACGGCGCGCCCGGGAGCCGCGGCGAGCCCGGCGCGCTCCGGGTGCAGCCGCCCGGTCGCCAGGGGGGTGGCCCGGTCGGCGGCCGGCGCCGAGGCGGAGGAGGGCACGTCCCGACCGTGCGAGGCCGGCGTGCCGGGACGGTGTCCCGCGTGTTCCGGGCGTGTGACGAGGCGCTCATCCCGCAGGGCGCACACCGTGCGGCGCGGGGGGACACCCTGCTGTAACTGGGTGGCAACCTGCGCGCGCGAAGGTCCATCCGACGAGTGACGGCACGAGCGACGGGAGGGGACCTGCATGAGCGAGCCGGCGCACGCGCCGCTGACCGGCTTCACCGTGGGCGTCACCGCCGCCCGCCGGCGCGAAGAGCTGACGTCGCTGCTGGAGCGGCGCGGCGCCCGCGTCGTCGAGGGGCCGGCGATCCGCATCATCCCCACGCACGACGACGTCGAGCTGCTGGCGGTCACCCGGGCCTGCGTCGCCGAGGCGCCGGACGTCGTCGTCGCGACGACCGGCATCGGCTTCCGCGGCTGGATGGAGGCCGCCGAGGGCTGGGGCCTGGGTGAGCAGCTGCGCACCTGCCTGGCCCGCGCCGACCTGCTGGCCCGCGGCCCCAAGGCCAAGGGGGCCGTCCGCGCGGCGGGGCTCGCCGAGAGCTGGTCGCCGGCGTCCGAGGCGTCCGACGAGGTGCTCGCCCGGCTGCTCGAGCAGGGCGTCGCCGGCAAGCGCATCGCGGTGCAGCTGCACGGCGAGCCGCTCGCCGGCTTCACGAGCAGCCTGCGCGAGGCCGGCGCCGAGGTCGTCGAGGTGCCCGTCTACCGCTGGGTGCTGCCCGAGGACGTCCGCCCGCTGCGCCGCCTCGTCGAGCAGACCGCCGCCGGTGGCGTCGACTGCCTGACGTTCACGAGCGCGCCGGCCGTCGCCAGCATGCTGGCCGTCGCCCGCGACACCGGCCGCGAGCAGGCCCTCGTCGCCGCCCTGCAGGGGCCGGTCCTGGTGGCGGCCGTCGGGCCGGTCACCGCGGGCCCGCTCGACCGCGCCGGCATCCCCAGCGTGCAGCCCGAACGGGCCCGGCTCGGGGCGCTCGTCCGCACCGTCGTCGAGCAGCTGCCGGCCCGCCGCACCCGCACCGTGGTGTCCGGCCCGCACCGCCTCGAGCTGCGCGGGCACGCCGTGCTCGTCGACGACCGGACGGTCGAGCTCACGGCGCGCCAGATCGGCGTCCTGTCGGCGCTCGTCGACAGCGGCGGCCGGGTGCTCTCGCGCAGCGACCTGCTGCGCCTCGCGTGGCGCGACGAGTCGGCCGACGAGCACGCCGTGGAGATGACCGTCGCTCGGCTGCGCACCGCGCTCGGGCCCGCCGGCCGGGTCGTCGAGACCGTCGTGAAGCGGGGCTACCGGCTCGCCGCCGAGGTGCAGACCGCCCCGCACACGGCGGCCCGGCCGGCGTGAGCACTCGGTGACCGCACGTCCTCGGCACGGCCGTCGCGGTGTGACACCGGCTCCCTAGCGTCCGTCGGGACAGCCCGACGATGCGGAGGAGCTCCATGACCGCCCTGCTCGACAGCACCGCAGGACCGACCAGGCCCGCCCGGGCGCGGTGGATCGAGGACTGGCGGCCGGACGATCGGGCCTTCTGGGACGGCGGCGGCGACCGGGTCGCCCGGCGCAACCTGCTGTTCTCGATCCTGTCCGAGCACATCGGCTTCTCGGTGTGGACGATGTGGTCGGTGCTCGTGCTGTTCCTCGGCCCGGCCTGGGGGTTCGCCCCCGAGGACAAGTTCCTGCTCACGATCGTCCCGGCGCTCGTCGGGTCGGTGCTGCGCCTGCCGTACACCTTCGCCGTCGCCACCTTCGGCGGCCGCAACTGGACGGTGTTCAGCGCGCTGCTGCTGCTCGTCCCGATGGTGCTGGCGCTCGTCGTGCTCGAGCCGGGCGTCTCGCTCGGGACGCTGCTGCTCGTCGCGGCGGTCGCGGGCGTCGGCGGCGGCAACTTCGCCAGCTCGATGGCGAACATCAACGCCTACTACCCCGACCGGCTCAAGGGCCGCGCGCTCGGCCTCAACGCCGGCGGCGGCAACCTCGGCGTCCCGGTCGTCCAGCTCGTCGCCCTGCTCGTGCTCGGCACCGCCGGCGCCGACTCCCCGCGGCTGCTGATCGCGATCTACCTGCCGCTCATCGTCGTCGCGGCCGCGCTGGCCTGGCGCAACATGGACAACCTCGCCTCGGCCAAGAACGACAAGCGCGCCATGCGCGACGTCTGCCGCGACCCGCACACCTGGGTCATGTCGTTCCTCTACATCGGCACGTTCGGCTCGTTCATCGGCTTCGGCTTCGCCTTCGGCCAGGTGCTGCAGGTGCAGTTCGCCGACAGCTTCCCGACCCCGCTGGACGCCGCGTACCTGACGTTCCTCGGGCCGCTGCTCGGCTCGCTGATCCGGCCCGTCGGCGGCATGC
>CAXTFU010000374.1:2556-3873 GCA_964243385.1 uncultured bacterium
CGCTTCGGCGGGGCCCGCGTCACGGCGCTGAACTTCGTCGCGATGGCCGTCGGCGCGTCCGTCGTGCTCGTGGCCTCGCTGCGGGAGTCGCTGCCGCTGTTCGTCGTCGGGTTCACCGTGCTGTTCGTGCTGTCCGGGCTGGGCAACGGCTCGACCTACAAGATGATCCCGGCCGTGTTCCGAGCCAAGTCCGCCAGGCTCACCGTCGCCGGCGCGGACGCCACGACGAGCGACCGCGAGGCGCGCCGGCTGTCCGGGGCGCTCATCGGCATCGCCGGCGCGATCGGCGCCTTTGGCGGCG
Source organism: uncultured bacterium (assembly GCA_964243385.1). GTDB lineage: Bacteria > Actinomycetota > Actinomycetes > Mycobacteriales > SCTD01 > SCTD01. The sequence continues at coordinate 2,858 of CAXTFU010000374.1, forward strand.
TGCTCGTCAACGTCGCCTTCCGCCAGTCGTTCCTGGAGACCGGAGCCGGCAACGCCGCCTACCTCGCGTTCCTCGTCTTCTACGGCTTGTGCGTCGTGGTCACCTGGTTCGTCTACCTGCGCCCCGGCCCGCAGCGCCTCGCCGGCGTCTGACGCTCCCGGCACCCTCCGGCGAGCGGCTCGTCTGCCCGCAGCGACGTCCGCACACCTGATCGACGTCGGCACGGGCAGACAAGCGCGACGACGGGCGGAACCGGCAGCGACACTGCTGCGGTGACCTTCGACGTGACCGTGCTCGGCAGCGCCAACCTCGACGTCGTGCTGCTCGTCGACACGATCCCCGCACCAGGTGAGACGGTGCTGGCCCGCGCCACGGAGCGCCACCCGGGCGGCAAGGGCCTGAACCAGGCGGTCGCCGCGGCACGGGCCGGCGCGCGGACGGCCGTCGTGGCCGCGGTCGGGCGCGACGACGCCGCGCAGGTCCTGCTCGCCGCGCTGGAGGCGGACGGCGTCGACACGGGCGCCGTCCAGCGGGTGGGGGCGCCGAGCGGGGTGGCGACGATCGTCGTGCAGCGCTCGGGCGAGAACACGATCGTCGTCGACCCGGGCGCCAACGCCCTCGTGCAGCTGGACGGCGCGGCCGACGAGCGGGTGCAGGGCTGCGCGGTGCTCGTCGCGTCGCTGGAGGTGCCGCTCGCGGTCGTCCGGGAGGCCGCGGCGCTGGCCCGGGCGCACGGCGCGCGGGTCGTCCTGAACGCCGCTCCGGCAGCGCCGCTGGACGCGTCCCTGCTCGACCTCGTCGACGTGCTCGTGGTGAACGAGCACGAGGCGCAGGCGCTCGCCGGGACGGGCGGCGACCCGGTGGACGCCGGGCAGGCCCTGACCGGCGGCTCGCGAGCGGTCGTCGTGACGCTCGGCGCGCGCGGCGCGGTGCACCTGGCGGCCGACGGGCGGCCGGTCGCCGTCCCCGGGCTCGCGGCCGACGCGGTCGACACCACGGGCGCGGGCGACGCCTTC
>CAXTFU010000375.1:0-3867 GCA_964243385.1 uncultured bacterium
GGCCCGGGCCTCGCGCGCCCGCCGGGCCGCCCCCGCGTTCGTCCGCCCGGGCGTCGGCCCGCTGACCTCCGGCTACGGCGCTCGGTGGGGACGCCTGCACGCCGGGATCGACCTCGCCTCGGGCACCGGCTCGCCGGTCGTGGCGGTCGCCGCCGGCACGGTGCAGTCGGCCGGCGAGGAGGGCGGCTACGGACTGTGCGTGCGCGTGCTGCACGGCAACGGGACGGTGTCGGTGTACGCGCACCTGTCCGCGCTGCTCGTCGAGGCCGGCCAGCCCGTGCGCGCGGGCACGCCGCTCGGCCGCGAGGGCAGCTCGGGGCACTCGACCGGGCCGCACCTGCACTTCGAGGTCCGCGTCGGCGACACCCCGATCGACCCGCTGCCCTGGCTGCGCGAGCGCGGCGTCGTCGTCCAGCCGGCCGGCTGAGCCTGCCCGGACGCGGGCGCTAGAGCTTCTCGAGCGGGGCGTAGCGCAGCAGCAGCCACTTGGCGCCCGTCGCGCCGCCGAAGTCGACCTCGGCCTGCGCGCTGTCGCCGGCGCCCCGCGTCGCGGTGACCGTGCCGAGGCCGAACGCGTCGTGCGTCACCCGGTCGCCGAGCTCGAGGTTCGGGATCGGGCGCAGGCCCGGGCCGGCGCTGCGCCCGCGGGCCGTCCCGACCACCCGGTCGGCGGCCCGGGTCAGCGCCGGCGCAGGCGCGGACGCGGCGGTCGAGGACTCCGATCGCTGCCAGTCGACGAGCCCGTCGGGCACCTCGTCGAGGAAGCGCGACGGCGGGTTGTACGAGGTCTGGCCCCAGGCGCTGCGCAGGTGCGCGCGCGACAGGTACAGCCGCTCGCGGGCGCGCGTGATGCCGACGTACGCCAGGCGCCGCTCCTCCTGCAGCTCGCGCTCGTCACCGAGCGTGCGCAGGTGCGGGAACACGCCGTCCTCGAGTCCGGTGAGGAAGACGACCGGGTACTCCAGACCCTTGGCGGCGTGCAGCGTCATGAGCGTGACGACGCCCTCGCCCTCACCGGGGATCGAGTCGGCGTCAGCCACCAGGGAGACCTGCTCCATGAAGGCCGCGACGTCGCCGTCGGGCTGGCGCTCGCTGAACTCGCGCGCGACGCCGACGAGCTCGGCCAGGTTCTCGACGCGGCTCTCGTCCTGCGGGTCGGTGCTCGCGGCGAGCTCGGCGAGGTAGCCGGTGCGGTCGAGCACCGCCTCGAGCACCTCGGCGGGCGGCATCCCGCCGGCGACCAGGGTGCGCAGCTCGTCCATGAGCATGGCGAACTCGGTGACCGCCTTGGCGCTGCGCACGGCCATGCCGCCGACCTCGTCGCAGCGGCGCAGGGCCTCCGCGAACGGCACCCGCTCGCGGGAGGCGAACGCCTCCAGGCACGCCTCGGCGCGGTCGCCGATGCCGCGACGGGGCGTGTTGAGGATGCGGCGCAGGCTGACGGTGTCGGTCGGGTTCGCGAGCACCCGCAGGTAGGCCAGCGCGTCGCGCACCTCCTTGCGCTCGTAGAAGCGCACCCCGCCGACGACCTTGTAGGGCAGGCCGACGCGGATGAACACCTCCTCGAACACGCGCGACTGGGCGTTGGTCCGGTAGAAGACGGCGACGTCGCCCGGGCGCACGCCGTGGTCGTCGCCGAGCTCGTCGACGGTCTGCGCGACGAACGCCGCCTCGTCGTGCTCGTTGTCGGCGACGTAGCCGACGATGCGGGCGCCGTCGCCGGAGTCGGTCCACAGGCGCTTGTCCTTGCGCGCCGGGTTCTTGGCGATGACCGCGTTGGCGGCCGACAGGATCGTCTGCGTCGAGCGGTAGTTCTGCTCGAGCAGGACGACGGTCGCGTCGGGGTAGTCGGTCTCGAAGTCCTCGATGTTGCGGATGTCGGCGCCGCGGAAGGCGTAGATCGACTGGTCGGCGTCGCCGACGACGCACAGCTCGGCGGGCGGGACCTCCCCCGGCGCGGTGCTGCGGTCGCCGCGCCCGCCGGCCGCCCCGACCAGCTCGCGGACCAGGACGTACTGGGCGTGGTTGGTGTCCTGGTACTCGTCGACCAGCACGTGCCGGAAGCGGCGCCGGTAGTGCTCGGCGACGTCGGGGAAGGCCTGGAACAGGTCGACGGTCGTCATGATGAGGTCGTCGAAGTCGAGGGCGTTCGCCTCCTTGAGGCGCGCCTGGTAGGTCGCGTACACCTCGGCGAGCTGCCGCTCGACGACCGTCTCGGCCTGAGCGCGGAACGTCTCGTGGTCGACGAGCTCGTTCTTCAGGTCGCTGACCTGGTTGCTCATCGAGCGCGCCGGGAAGCGCTTCGGGTCGAGCTCGAGGTCGCGGCACACCAGCGTCATGAGGCGCTGGCTGTCGGCGGCGTCGTAGATCGAGAAGGTGCTCGAGAAGCCGAGCTTCTTGGCCTCGGCGCGCAGGATGCGCACGCACGCCGAGTGGAACGTCATGACCCACATCGCCCGGGCGCGGCCGCCCACGAGCGCGGCGACGCGCTCGCGCATCTCGGCCGCCGCCTTGTTCGTGAACGTGATGGCGAGGACCTCGCCGGGCTGCACGCCGCGCGACGCGAGCAGGTAGGCGATGCGCGTCGTCAGCGCCTTGGTCTTGCCCGAGCCGGCGCCCGCGACGATGAGCAGCGGCCCGCCCTCGTGCACGACAGCGGCCCGCTGCTGCGGGTTGAGCCCCTCGAGCAGGCGCTCGGCGGCGGCCGACGGCGACGGGCGCGCGGGCGCCAGGACCGCTGGACCGAAGTCCTCGTCCGCGAACAGGCTCACCCGGACGAGTCTAGGTCGGCACCCCGACAGGACCGGCCCTGCGGCGTGCTGGACGCGTCGACGGAGCGGCCGACGTCCCCGACCCCGCAGAATGGGAGGGACGGGACACGGGTCCCATCGAGGAGGCGCAGTGACGGACGTGCAGGCACCGGTCGAGCGAGCGCTGGTCGTGGTGGCCCACCCGGACGACCTCGACTTCGGGGCAGCGGGCACGATCGCCGCCTGGACCGACTCGGGCATCGAGGTGTCCTACTGCATCTGCACCGACGGCGATGCCGGGGGCTTCGACCCGGACGTCCCGCGCAGCGCGATCGCCGGCATCCGGCAGGCCGAGCAGCGCGCCGCCGCCAAGGAGGTCGGGGTCGAGGACGTCGTGTTCCTCGGCTACCCCGACGGCCGGCTCCTGGTCACCGTCGAGCTGCGCCGCGACATCTCCCGGGTGATCCGCCAGCGCCGCCCGCAGCGGCTGATGATGCAGTCGCCGGAGCGCAACTGGGACCGCATCTACTCCAGCCACCCCGACCACCTGGCCGCCGGCGAGGCGGCCATCGCGGCCGTGTACCCGGACGCGCGCAACCCGTTCGCCCACCTCGACCTCGCTGCCGAGGGCCACGAGGCGTGGACCGTCCCGGAGGTCTGGGTCATGGCGGGCGGCGGCGGGGTGGCCACGCAGTACGTCGACGTGACGCACACCTTCGACCGCAAGCTCGCGGCGCTGCGGGCGCACGTCTCGCAGACCGCGCACATGGATGACCTCGAGGGCATGCTGCGCGGCTGGCTCGGCGCGAACGCCGCCGCCGCCGGGCTGCCCGAGGGCCGGCTGGCCGAGGGCTTCCGGGTCGTCGACACGAAGTAGGCCGGCACGAGCGACCGGCTCAGAGCGGGCTGGTCAGAGCGGGCGCTCGTGCCGTCCCGCCGGCGCGCCGACGCGGTCGGCGGCGCCGGTGCGCAGCGCCGCCGCGGGCGTGAACGCCAGCGCGAGCGGCAGCAGCGCGACCGGCAGCGGCGCGCCGGCCCGCGCGACGAGCGCGGCCAGCGCGAGCCCCAGCAGGACGGCCAGCACCGCGAGCCCGGCCCACCGGCCGGGGGCCTGGCC
>CAXTFU010000376.1:0-3849 GCA_964243385.1 uncultured bacterium
TGGCGACCTCGGCGGAGCACGCCTTCGCCACCGGCCTGGTCGAGAAGGCCGACCTCACCGGCATCTACGACCTCACGCTGCTGCGCGAGGTGCTCGGCAAGGACGTCGACGACGCCGACCTCGGAGGGACCTCATGACCCTGCTCAGCACCCTCGACCCGCGGCGGAGCACCGGCGTGACCCCGACCCTCGAGCCCGGCGTGGCCGTGCGCCTCGACGGCGTCACGAAGCGCTTCGGCCAGGGGCCGGTCGTGCTCGACGACGTCAGCCTGAGCGTCGCGGACGGCGAGTTCGTCTGCCTGCTCGGCGCGTCCGGGTGCGGCAAGTCGACGCTGCTCAACCTCGTCGCCGGGCTGGACGAGCCGACCGCCGGGTCGGTCACCGTCCCCGGTGGCAGCGCCGCGCTCATGTTCCAGGAGTCGGCGCTGCTGCCCTGGCTGACCGCGGCGCAGAACGTCGAGCTGGCGCTGCGCCTGCGGGGCGTCGGCCGCCGGGAGCGGCGCGAGCGGGCCGGCGACCTGCTCGAGGTCGTCCGCCTCAAGGACGCCGGTGCCAAGCGGGTGCACGAGCTCTCCGGCGGCATGCGCCAGCGCGTGGCGCTCGCCCGGGCGCTCGCCCAGGAGACGCGGGTCCTGCTCATGGACGAGCCGTTCGCCGCGCTCGACGCCATCACCCGCGACGTCCTGCACGAGGAGCTCGCACGCCTGCGCCGGTCGCAGTCGCTCACCGTCCTGTTCGTCACGCACAACGTGCGCGAGGCGGTGCGGCTCGGCGACCGGGTCGTGCTCCTGTCGTCGCGCCCGGGCCGGGTCGCCAGGCAGTACGACGTGGCCATCGACACCCCGCGCCGCATCGAGTCGCCCGAGGTCGCCCAGCTCAGCGTGCAGATCACCGACGACCTGCGCGCGGAGATCCGGCGCCACGGCGGGCAGGCGTGACCGCGCCGTCCCGCGAGGACGAGGCGTCGCGCCCCGGCAGCGTGCGCGTCCCCGGTGCGTCCGCCGACGACCTCGCCAGCCTGGAGGCCGGGCTCGACGCGCTCGACGCGCCGCAGGAGGCCCGCCGGTCCTGGCTGTCGCGGGCGGTCTCGACCTCCTGGCCGCCCCTGGTCGCCCTCGCGCTGCTGCTCGTCGTCTGGGAGCTCGTGTACCGCGCCGGCGTGAAGCCGACCTACGCGCTGCCCTCGCCGGCCGACGTCGGGCTCGTGCTCGTCGAGCAGCTCCAGGACGGCAGCCTCTGGGACGCCATCGTCACGAGCGTCACCCGCGGCGGCCTCGGCTTCGTCGTCGCCGTGGTCATCGGCACGCCGCTCGGCCTGCTGGTCGGGCGGGTCAGCGCCGTGCGGCGCGGCATCGGGCCGGTCATCTCCGGACTGCAGAGCCTGCCGTCGGTCGCCTGGGTGCCTGCGGCCATCATCTTCTTCGGCCTCGGCGAGGGCGCGATCTACGCCGTCGTCCTGCTCGGCGCGGTCCCGTCCATCGCCAACGGCATGGTGTCCGGGATCGACCAGGTGCCGCCGCTGTTCCTGCGGGTCGGCCGGGTGCTCGGCGCCCGCGGCCTGTCCGCCGCGCGCTTCGTCCTGCTCCCGGCCGTGCTGCCCGCCTACATCGGTGGCCTCCGGCAGGGTTGGGCGTTCTCCTGGCGCTCGCTCATGGCCGCCGAGCTCATCGTCACCTCGCCCGAGCTCGGCCTCGGGCTTGGGCAGCTGCTCGACCAGGGCCGCCAGCTCAACAGCATGAGCCTGGTCTTCGCCGGCATCCTCGGCATCCTGGTCGTCGGCATCGCCGTCGAGCTGTGCCTGTTCGCGCCGCTCGAGCGCCGGGTGCTGCGGCGCCGGGGGCTGCTCGTCGGGCGGTAGCCGCCCGGGCGGCAGGGTCGTCGAGCGGCAGGGTCGTCGAGCGGCAGGGTCGTCGAGCGGCAGGGTCGTCGGGCGGCAGGGTCGTCGAGCGGCAGGGTCGTCGAGCGGCAGGGTCGTCGGGCGGCAGGTCGTCGGGCGGCAGGTCGTCGGGCGGCAGGGTCGTCGGGCGGCAGGTCGTCGGGCGGCAGGGTCGTCGAGCGGCACCTGCCGCCGACGGCGGTGGGCGGCGGGACCAGTCGGCGTCCGGACTTAGCGGTGCCTGCCGCCGTGCACACCTCATGATCCGCATCGGGAATGCGTGACGCCTGCCGGTGGCGGGCCGCGCGTCGTCGGCGATCGGGAGGTGTGCGGCGCGACCCGACCTGTGCCGGCAGGGGGTCCAGCTGCGTCGGCCGTGCGCTGAGGCGCGGGCGGTCAGCGCGTCGGCGGCGGCGTGGCGCGCGGATGACCGTCGTGCACACGTCGTCATCCGCCGAGCGGTGTGTCACGCCTGCCGCCGGCGGGCCGCGCCTCGTTGGCGATCGGGAGGTGTGCGGCGCGGCCCGACGTGCACGGCGCAGGGCACGCGGGCCAGCGGCGTCGGCGGTGCGCGAAGGCGTGGGTAACCGGCCGAAAGCCGAACGTCGTGATCCGCTCAACGGCTGCGTCACGCTCGCGGACGGGCTGGCCGGCGTCGGCGATCGCGCGGTCTGCGGCGCCGGCGTCCGCTACCGCCAGCCGTGGTCGGCGCGCAGCCGCGCCGCGACCCGGTCGAACCGGTCGCGGTCGAGCACCGCGCCCTCCCGGCGGATCCCGTCCTCGGCGACGTCGAGCACGCGGTCCAGCCGGACCCAGCTCGGGCGCTGCTCGCGGTCCCACCCGCCGGGGCCGAGCGCGAGCCAGCCGCGCTGGCCGTCGCGCTCCCGCGAGCTCGACAGCATCAGGCCCAGCAGCCGCCGGCCGTCGCGGCCGACGACGAGCACCGGACGGTCCTTGCCGCGCGCGGCGTCCTCCTCGTAGGGGACCCAGGTCCAGACGACCTCGCCGGGGTCGGCGCGCCCGTCCGGCTGCGGGGCGTAGGCCAGGTGCCGCCCGGACGGGGGACCTGGGCGGGTGCGGGCCGCCGGTCGTCCGGGTGTCGTCCGGGCCGGAGCAGGACGCCGGGACGCCGCCACCGCGCGCAGCAGCCGCGGCCCCTCCCGGACGGCCAGCCGCCCGGCGCGGGCGGCGAGCGAGCTCCAGGACACGGCCATGCGCTCACCCTAGAACCGGCCCGGGGGGCGTGATCCGCCCGGGACGGGGGAACCGCCTGGGCATGTCACGCGCCGAGGACCTCGTCCGGGGCGGCGTCGCCGGGGCCGCCGCCACGGTCGCCATGAGCAGCCTCATGCTCGCTGCCGGCCGGGCCGGTCTGGTCGGACGGCAGGCGCCGGAGGCGATCGTCCGGCAGGCCGGAGCGCTCGTCGGCGCCGAGCCGCGCGGACGCGTGGCCGGTGCGCTCGCCGCCGCCGCCCACCTCGGCTTCGGCGTGGGGACGGGCGCGGCCTACGGACTGCTGCCGCCCAGCCCGCGGCCGGTCGCGCACGGGGTGCTCGTGGCGCTCGGCGTCTACGCGATCTCCTACGCCGGCTGGGTGCCCGGCCTGGGCGCGCTGCCGGTGGCGCACCGCGACCGCGAGGACCGGCAGACGGTGATGGTCGCCGCGCACGTCGTCTACGGCGCGGTGCTCGGCGCCCTCGACGCGCGGGGCCGCTGAGCCGGGCTGACGGCGGGGGCATCGGCCCCGACGGCCCGCAGCACCTCGGCCTGCTCGCGCACGAGCTGCTCGCCCGGTTCGTGCGGCGACGAGGCGGTGACCAGGACGACCCGGTCGGGCCGCAGCACCGCCGTCGAGGCCCCTCCCGACCGCAGCCACGCGGTCAGCGTGCCGTCGTCGGTCAGCGTGCCGTCGTCGGTCGGCGTGCCGTCGTCGGTCGGCGTGCCGTCGTCGGTCGGCGTGCCGTCGTCGGTCGG
>CAXTFU010000377.1:0-3846 GCA_964243385.1 uncultured bacterium
TCAGCCCGTCAGCCCGTCAGCCCGTCAGCCCGTCAGCCCGTCAGCCCGTCAGCCCGTCAGCCCTAGGCTGGACGGCATGACGACACCGTCGACGACCGGCGCCGGACGGGCCCTGCTCGTCTACACCGGACTGCGGCTGGCGCTGCTGCTGGTCTGCCTCGTCGTGCTGCGCCTGCTCGGCCTGTCGGGCCTGCTCGCCGCGGGCGCGGCGGTGCTCCTGTCGGCGCTGCTCAGCGTCGTGCTGCTGCGCGGTCAGCGCGACGCGCTGACCGCCGCCTCCATCGCCCGCGCCGACCAGCGGCGCGCCGACAAGCAGGCCCGCCGCGCACGGCTCGACGACCCCGACACCCGCCCCGACTCCCACCCCGGCACGGGCTGAGCGTCACCGTCCCGAGCGCGAGAAGTGCTGGTAGTCCCGCAGACTGCGGTAGTCACCGCCCCACGACCAGCCCTGCGCGGTGAACGCGCGCACGACAGGCCCGCCCGGGACGACCATGCCCGGCCGCACGTCGGTGCGGTCCAGGTACGCGCGACCGGCCCGCGGTGCGACGGTGCGCCCGCGCACGTAGGGGTTCTGCACGGGGTCGACGTCGATCGCCCGTCCGTAGGCGTGCTCGGACCAGCCGGTGCCGCCGGTGACGCGGCGGCAGTTGTAGGCCGTGGTGGCGTTCGCCGCCATGGCGCGGTCGTCGTCGGCGCCGAAGCGCTCGACGGTCGTCACCTGCGCGAGCGGGAACCGGGCCGCGTGCAGCGCGCGGAAGACCCGCAGCACGGCCGCCGCGACGTCGCGGTGCACGACCAGCTCGCCGCGCGCCTGGCGCCCGTCGAAGCGCCAGTGCACGACGCGCACCAGCCGCAGGTCGGCGACCCGCACGGGGCAGCCGGGCCGGTGCGAGCTGCCGAGCCGCGCCGCCGTCACCGGCACCGCCGTCCAGTCGGCGGGCGCGGCCTGCGCGGCTGACGCGGCCAGCATCGACCCTGGCAGGGTCGACCCTGCCAGCGTCGACCCTGCCGGCGTCGACCAGGGCAGCGCCGACGGCGGCAGCGGCGTCGCCAGCAGGAGCAGCAGCACGAACAGTCGGGCACGCACGGTCACCGCACGAGTGTGCTTCGTCCTCGCGACGTCGCCGGTCATCGTTGCGCAATCGCGACCGGCGGCCCGGTTGGACGACCCGTGCCCGTGATCTGGGCGGTCTAGTGTCCCGACACGATCGGCGCCCGACCGGGGGCCGGCAAGAGGTGGAGGGTCGATGCGCAACCTTCGACGCCGGGGCTCGACAGCCCTGGGACTGAGCGTGCTGCTGGCCGTGACCGCGGCCTGCGGTGGCGGCAGCGGCGACAGCGGGGACACCGGCGACGGTGAGCAGGCGGCCGCCGGCGGGACGATGGTGTTCGGCACCTCGTCCGACCCGGTCAGCATGGACGGCGCCTACGTCAGCGACGGCGAGTCGCTGCGCGTGGTGCGCCAGCTGTTCGAGACGCTCGTGACGACCGAGCCCGGCGGCACCGAGATCGAGCCCCTGCTCGCGACCGAGTACGAGCCGAGCAACGACGGCAAGACCTGGACCTTCACGCTGCGCGAGGGCGTGAAGTTCCACGACGGCACCGACTTCGACGCCGAGGCCGTCTGCGCGAACTTCGACCGCTGGTACAACTTCACCGGCGTGCAGCAGAGCGCGTCGGTGTCCTACTACTGGCAGACGGTCTTCTCCGGCTACGCCAAGAACGAGGACCCGTCGCTCGGCACGAGCCTGTACAAGAGCTGCGCCGCACAGGACGGCAAGGCGGTCATCGACCTGACCAGCCCGTCGGCGTCGTTCCTGTCCGGCCTGGCCCTCGCCTCGTTCTCCATCGCGAGCCCGACGGCGCTCGAGAAGTACGAGGCCGACAAGGTCACCGGCACCGGCGAGGAGCCCCGTTTCGAGGGGGCCTTCGGCCAGACGAACCCGGTCGGCACCGGGCCGTTCGAGCTCGAGACCTACGAGCCCAACAACCGCCTCGTCCTGAAGCGCTACGACGGCTACTGGGGCGACAAGGCGCTGCTCGACAAGGTCATCTTCCAGCCCATCGCCGAGGGCCCGGCCCGTCGGCAGGCGCTCGAGTCCAACGAGATCCAGGGCTACGACCTCGTCGACCCGGGTGACGTCGAGGCGCTGCGCGGCGCGGGCTTCCAGATCGAGGAGCGCCCGGCGTTCAACGTCGGCTACGTCGGCTTCAACACCGCCAAGCCGCCGTTCGACAACCTCAAGATCCGCCAGGCGATCGCGCACGCGCTGAACCGCGAGGCGCTCGTGACGGCCAAGTACCCCGAGGGCTCCGAGGTCGCGACGCAGTTCCAGCCGCCGAGCCTGTTCGGCTACGCCGACGACGTCCCCGAGTACGAGTACGACGTCGACAAGGCCAAGCAGCTCATCGCCGAGTCCGGCGTCGCGAACCCGACGCTCGAGTTCTGGTACCCGACCGACGTCAGCCGGCCGTACATGCCCGACCCGGCCGCGAACTTCCAGGCCTTCTCGGCAGACCTCACCGCCGCCGGCTTCACGGTCGTGCCGAAGTCGGCGCCGTGGAACCCGGACTACCTCAACGCGGTCGACACCGGCGGCACCGGCATGCGCCTGCTCGGCTGGACGGGCGACTTCGGCGACCCGGACAACTTCGTCGGGACCTTCTTCCGCACCAAGCAGACCGCGTGGGGCCCCCTCGAGGCGTCCATCTACAGCGATCTGGACGCCGCGCGCGCCGAGCCCGACGAGGGCAAGCGCACCACGCTGTACGAGGCCGTCAATCAGAAGATCATGAAGTTCCTGCCGGGCGTCCCGTACGTGCACACCAAGCCGTCCCTGGCCTTCGCGCCGGGCGTCCAGGGCTACGTGCCGAGCCCGGTGAGCATCGAGGACTTCTCCAAGGTCTCGCTGCAGAGCAGCTGACCCGGACGCCCTGACCCGTGCTGAAGTTCGCCGTACGCCGCCTGCTCCTGCTGGTCCCGATCCTGCTCGGGCTGTCGATCCTGGTCTTCCTGTTCGTCCGGGCCCTGCCCGGCGGACCGGAGACCGCGCTGCTCGGTGAGCGCTCGACGCCCGAACGGGCCGCGCAGGTGCGGGCGGCGTACGGCCTCGACCGTCCCGTGCACGAGCAGTACCTCTCGTACATGGGCAACGTCGTGCAGGGCGACTTCGGGGTGTCCATCCAGACCCAGCGCCCGGTCTCGGAGGAGATCGGGCGCCGCTTCAAGGCGACCGTCGAGCTGGCGGCGGCGGCGATGCTGTTCGCCGTCGCCGTCGGCATCCCGCTGGGCTTCGTCGCGGGACGAAGACCGGGCAGCTGGGTCGACCACAGCTCGACGGTCGGGTCGCTGCTCGGCATCGCGATCCCGGTCTTCGTGCTCGGCTACCTGCTGAAGTACGTCTTCTCGGTGCAGCTCGGCTGGCTGCCGGGCACCGGGCGGCAGGACGTCACCATCACCACCGAGCACCCGACCGGCTTCTTCGTGCTGGACGGGCTCGTCACCGGTGACCTGACGGCCGCCTGGGACGCGGTGCGGCACCTGGTGCTGCCGGCGGTCGCCCTCGGCACGATCCCGCTGGCCATCATCACGCGCATCACCCGGGCCGCCGTGCAGGAGGTCAGCAACGAGGACTTCGTCCGCACCGCCGAGGCCAAGGGCATGACGAGGTCCGTCGTCACGCGCCGGCACGTGCTGCGCAACGCGATGCTGCCGGTCATGACGATCATCGGGCTGCAGACCGGGCTGCTGCTGTCCGGCGCCGTCCTCACCGAGTCCGTCTTCTCCTTCGGCGGTCTCGGCTCGTTCATGGCCTCGGCCGTCTTCAGCCGCGACTTCCCCGT